>CAMDQJ010000050.1 GCA_945905835.1 Asaia bogorensis | reverse complement strand
GGCATCGCCCGGCAATGCCCCAACCGCCGCAGCCAGGGCACCGACACCCAGCGTGACGGAAATTCCCTGCTGCCGGCCCTGGATCGTCACGCCGCTGCCGCGGCTGGCGGAGTAGTCGACGATGTCAAGGCCGTCACCTCCATCGATGACGTTGTCAAAGCCGAACTGCGAGCCGTCCATGATGACAGTATCATCGCCGTCCCCGCCGATGTACTTGTCGGCGCCGCTTCCGCCATTGAGGATGTCGTTGCCGGTGCCGCCGTCCAGGAGGTCGGCACCGCCTCCGCCATAAAGCGTATCGTTGCCGTCCCCACCCGCGATGACATCGTCACCACCGAGCGGATCTACCGCGAGGTTGTCGCCATAGATCACGTCGTCGCCGGCGCCACCATCAAGCACGTCCGCACCCAAGCCGCCGCGAAGAACGTCGTTGCCGTCACCGCCGAACACCTGATCGGCGCCATCACCGGCATTGATCGTGTCGTTCCCCTCATCACCCCAGATAAAGTCGCTTCCGCCGTTATCGGTGAGGACGTCATCGCCGTCTCCACCGTGCAGGAAGTCGGCCCCGGTGCCGCCGTCGATGTTGTCGTTGCCGCCATCGCCCCAGACAGTGTCGTTGCCTCCCATCGCCCGAATCGTATCGTCACCCGAGGTGCCGCCGATCATTTCGCTGACATTGCCCTTTCCGTTGGGATTGAAAACGCCACGCCCATCGAGATAGTCCCCGACATTGCCGTAGAAGGTGGTGTCGACAAATCCGGCGGTGCCGATCTGACGCAGCACGCCGTTGGCATCCATGGCCGGGGTTGTGGTGCGCTGCAGGGCCGTGAGGGTCGCCGTATGCACGGTCGAAACGGCCATTTCGACGAAGCTGTCGGCCACTGAAAAGATGTCCGAATAGAGGTGCTTCACACCCGTATTGCGCATCACGATGTCGGAGAAGAGCTGACCCTCGATCTCGGCAAGAAGGTCCGTGCCCGCCAGACTCGCGAGATAGTATAACCGATCGCCTGCCTGCAGCTTGATCATCTGGGCGGCAAAGATGAAGTCGAAGGTGGGGCCCAGCATACCTCCCTCGACCTTGACCTCGGCCAGTCCACCGATCCAGAGATCGATGTTCTGGAAGCCCTGGTCGGTCGACATGAAGGTACCGTCTTCCAGCGCCGCGTTGGCAGCGGCGAGGAGGCCCTCCGCATATTCGGCGGCCCCGGCGCTCGTCGCCTCAAGGGCCTTCCATTCCGCCAGCGTGTGCTGCGTCGCGAACTGTGTGAGAATCGCGTCGGCCGAGTAGGCCGCAATAAAATTCTTGAGCGATTCAGGGTGCAGGATATTGAGGCCAAAATCCTCCCAGCTGATGTACGCCTTGAGGGCCGTCATGCCGGTCTGATCGAAGAGCTGCTGGCGCACCTCGTTCAGGCTGGGAATGCCGGCATCGCGACCGCGGGTTATGTTGGTCGCCCCCAAATCAAGCGGCAAGCCAACGAGGTTGTTGCGCAGGGCCCCCGTGACCCATTCGTCGATAGCGTAACCGACCTGCTTCGACCCACCGATCGCAACCTCGCCGGCGACCACATGGTTGAACGCCCCCGGGTTGAGGAACGCCTCTATGAGGCCCATCGAATTGTCCTGGCCATTGGCGATGCCGTTGGCATCGAAGCCCTCCATGGCCACGGTATCGGTCAGCATCGAATGACCGAAGCGATAGACGGCATGGGCGAACTCGGCCGTGATCGCCGGGTCGATGGTGACGTCGTAGCCGGCAAATTCGTTAATGTTCGGGCTGAGCTTGCGGGCAAACTCACCGAACACGAGATGCTGGTACTCCATCGAGGTGACCAGCTTGGCCGCCTGGAAGTACATCTCGGTCGTCCAGCTCGCCGCATCGGGCCGCAACGCAACCATGACCTTGATCTGCTCGAGCATGCTGTTGTGTTCGTTGTGAAACACCTCATGGATGCTCGTCAGCGCGATGTTCTCGTTGACCCGGCCATCGCCCCCAATAAAGTGGCCGTCGAGGACGGTCGGGTTCAGCAGATCGCCCTGGGCGTTCAGGCCCGATGCAAAGGCATTGTGCGCCATGTCGTCGAGGAACGCATGACCAATTGTCACCAGGACAAGGTTGGCGGACGTCAGCGCATCCTTGGCAGTGTCCTGGACGAAGACGACGGCGCCGGTCGTCTTGTTCTGGGCAACCAGCCAGGCTTCGCCGTTGGCGTCACGGTAGGCCGTGCCATCCGCATTCAGGCGTACGAGCGGGATATCCTTGACGTTATAGTCGCGCAGCGTGATCCCGAGATTCGCTGCGTTCGCCTGGATGGTGGCCCAGGTCGGCATGCCGCCATCGGCATCGCTGACCAGTCGGCCGGTGGTGTCGCCGACGGCATCGTATTCCCGCAGGAACACCGTGTGGCTCTGCGCGGAGCCGTAGTTCTGGTTGAGGTCGATGAAGGGGGAGACCGTGTTCACGCTCTCGCCCGACGGCGGGGTCAGGACGAGGTGGCCCGAACCGTCGACGGACGCCGTCACATGCGACGCGGAGGACTGTGCGTTGAGGGCAGCCGCGACCTCAGCCATCGACAAACCGGCCGCGATATCGATCAGCGCCCCATTCAACACCAGAGTGCCGGCGGTCGATGTTGCCGGTGTCGTCGTGCCGGTGACGACGCCGAAAGTGTTCCCCTCCGTCAGGCCCAGCAGGGTGACAAGCGAGTCGGTGCTGCCCACGCCCACCGACACGGTGACCGTGTTGGTGCGAGACACAATCATGAAATTGGTCTGCGACCCCTCGACATAGAGCGAATCTCCCGGCATCAGCGGGATCATGACAATGCCATCGACTCCCTTCTTCACAAAGCTCAGGCCATGGTCGAAGAACTGGCCGAAGAAGGTCGTAATAGACGAAAAGGGCAGCGGGTTCGTGCCCAAGGTCAGCGGAGAAAGCCGGCCGCCGGGCGACGTGGACGGATCGTCCTGGACCTGGAGCTCGGCCAGCGCGGTCGGCTGGAAGACCGTTCCGCCATCCTGATTGGAAACCAGATTGCTGATCTTACGCGGAGAGGTATCGACGAGGTTGACGTTGCGCTGGGCGTAGCTGGTCGGCGTCCAGTTGACGGAGAAATCCGGGTTGAGCGTCCCTTCGGCCATGAAAGGCGTCGAATCCTGCGTCAGGCGCGGGAAGATTTGGTCCGC
Source organism: Asaia bogorensis (assembly GCA_945905835.1). GTDB lineage: Bacteria > Pseudomonadota > Alphaproteobacteria > Reyranellales > Reyranellaceae > Reyranella. Next base: position 27,446 of record CAMDQJ010000050.1, on the reverse strand, counting down.
AGAGCCCCACGTCGGGTTCAGAACGTTGTTGCCCATGCCCTGGACGTCGCGAATACCCAACGGGCTCAGGATGGTTCCGAACGGTGCATTGCGCGGATCGTTATTTAGCAGGGACAACTGCGCGAGGATAAAGTCGATATCCAACTGATTGAGTTTGATTGCCATTTCTACACCGCATTCTTTTAAAACTTACACTACTTAACTTACTTTCTTAGTCTTCGCAGGGATGGTCAAGTCCCGAATCTGTGTCAACGCAACGTGAGAATGTCCCCTATCATACCAACCGACAGAACTCATGACAGTTTTGCCGGTGCCGTCGCGGAGTTGGTAGGAATTGAGTGTGGCGTAGTCTCCGGGGTGTTCAACCTCGAATTATCCGGCCTTGAAGCGCCGGACAGGAGACCACGCCATGACCAGCATTACCACGAAGCCTGCATCTTCGCAGCCAGCAGCAGGGATAGGTGTCGACCTTTTCGACCCTTGGTTCGATCCGATCGAGACCGAGGTGCGGGCTCGGGCGCGTGGGTTCATCGATGAGCTAATCCGGGGCACTGCTGTCCGGTTAAATTAAGGGCCGAATCGGAAAAAGCCCCTCCAGGCAAGGATTTCCGGGTGCTGAAGGGTGGTGTCGATTTGAATGGCGATTGCCAATTCTGGCAGTCTTCTGGGCTTTCGCCCGGAGGCCGCCATGAACACCGGCAAGACCTTGTTCGCCCAACTCACTCATGGACTTTCTGCCCTGGACGACTTTCGCCCGGTATGTCGCGCGCTATGTGCTCGTCGCCATCGTCAAGAAGCGCCTCGCCATCGACGCCTCGCTCTACACTTTGCTACAGATATTCTCGCTCACGCTTTTTGAGAAGATGCCCTTGCAACAAGCCCTTTCAGCCAATCATCCCAGCTCCGATGACGTCGCCATCGGCAACCAATTGAATCTGTTCTCTTTTTAACCGGACAGCAGTGACACACAAGGAAAGTTTCATGCCAACGATCAAACTCCTGACGATGACGGCGATCCTGCTCGGCGTGTCGGCCTGCGGAGATACCTGGGGCCAGCGCGCGGTCACCGGCGCCGCCATCGACGCGGGCTCCGGTGCCGCGATCGGCGCCGTGATCGGCGTCGGCGTCCTGCCGGGCGCCGTCGTGGGCGGTGCGGTCGGCGCCGGTGTCGGCGTTGCGACCACCCCCGGCTTCCGTCACGACTAGCTCTACGATCTGAGCCAATAAAAAAGGCGGCCCAACCGGGCCGCCTTTTCTGTGTGTGGCCGTCCTACTGGACGACGATCTCGACGCGGCGGTTCTGCGGCTCGCGCACACCGTCGGCGGTCTGGACCAGCGGCATGCTCTCGCCGCGGCCTACGACGGCGATCGCGGTGGCCGGCACGCCGTTGCGCACCAAGGCATCCTTGACCGCATTCGCGCGGCGCAACGACAGCGCCATGTTGTAGGCATCCGGGCCAGACTTGTCGGCGTGGCCGGTCGCGGTCACGCGGGCAGAGCCCTTGGCCTTGTAGGCGGTGGCGGCCTGCTGGATCGTGCTCTGCGCCTGGGCCGAGAGGTCCGAACGGTCGAAGTCGAAGAACACCATGAAGGACGGCGGCGCGGGCTGGGCGGGCGGCGGCGGAGCGGCGGCGACCATCGCCGGCTGGCCGAACTTGTAGGTCAAGCTCAGCATCGCGGTGATGTTCTGATTGCTCCAGGTGGTGCCGGCGACGGCGGGGTTGAGTGTGCCGTAATAGCGGCCGCCGAGGCTGACGCGGAACTGGTCGGAGGCGTTCCAGGCGAGACCGACGATGCCCTGGTAGGCGAACTGGGTGCTGCCCAGCGACTGGTCGCTGTTGATGAAGGCCACGCCGGCGCCGGCGCCGACATAGGGGGTGATCGTCGAGGCGGGGAAGAAGTCGTAGAGCAGGTTGGCGAGGACGCCGACCTGGCCGATCTGGTTGTTGATGGCGCGACCAGGGAAGCCGACGTTGTGCTGGTTGTTGCGGTAGACGCCTTCCAGCTCGACGCGCGGGCCGACGAAATCGTAGCCGACCTTGCCGCCGGCCGCCCAGCCGATGGCAGGGCTGACGCCCTGGCCGAGGATGGTGGTGTTGAGCAGCCAGTTGGCGCCGCCTTCGACACCGACATAGAAGCTCGGCTGCGGCGACTGCGCCTGGGCGACGACCGGCAGCGCAATCAGCGCGGCGGCTGCGAATAGAACTTTCTTCATGAATGAATCCCTGTTCCTCGATTAACGCGCGGTCGGGCGCGGCGATGCCGACCTGGACTGCGCTCTACCGTGGCTAACGGGCGGTCGAAGAGGCGGTTCCTTGGCGGAAATAAGGCCGCCGACGGGTGTGGTATTTGGGCAACAAAATCGGTGCGTGAGAGAAGCGAAGGTTGCTTCTCCTCCTAAGCTGCCTTCTTCCCTTTGCCCTCCTCAATCACTGCCCACAGAGTCGCCGCCGTCACCGGCATATCGACATGCTTCACGCCGGTATGTGCATGGATCGCGTCGACGATCGCATTCACCACCGATGGCGGCGCGCCGATGGCGCCGGCCTCGCCCGCGCCCTTCACGCCCATCGGATTGGTCGTGCAGGGGCTGTTGTGCATGTCGAACTTGATCGGCGGCACCACGTCGGCGCGCGGCAGCGCGTAGTCCATGAACGAGCCGCTGAGCAGCTGACCCGAGTCCTTGTCGTAGACGGTCTTCTCCGAGAGCGCCTGGCCGACGCCCTGGCCAACGCCGCCATGGATCTGGCCCTGCAGCAGCATCGGATTCAGCGCCATGCCGAAATCGTCCATGACGCTGTAGTTCACGATCTCTAGCACGCCGGTGTCGGGGTCGATCTCGAGCTCGCAGATGTGGCAGCCGTTGGGGAAGGTGTCGGCCTCGGGCGTTCGGGTGAACTCGCCGTCGAGGCCGGGCTTCTCGCCCGCCGGCACGTGCTTGGGATCCTTTGCCGCCTTGGCGACGTCGAACAGGCTCATCGTGCGGTCGGTGCCGACGATCTTGAAGCTGCCGTCGGCATAGGCGATGTCGGCCGGGCTCGCTTCCAGCGCGCTCGCCGCCACCAGCTTGCCCTTGGCGATGATCTTGTCGGCCACGCCCATGGTGGCGACGCCGGCCACGGCGATGGTGCGGCTGCCGCCGGTCATACCCTCGGGCGTGACGTCACTGTCGCCCTGCACGATGCGAATACGCTCCGAATCGATTCCTAGCTTCGCCGAGGCGATCTGGGTGATCGCCGTCTCGTGGCCCTGGCCGTTGGTCTGGTTGCCCATATAGAGTGTGATCGTCGAGTCCTCGTTGAACTTGGCGATCGCGGTCTCCGGCGGGCCGCCCGAGCATTTCTCGACATAGGTCGCCATGCCGATACCGCGCCATTTGCCTTTGGCTGCGGATTGCGCGCGCCGGGCGGCGAAACCCTTCCAGTCGGCCTTGTCCATGCCCTTGCGCATCACCGTCTCGAAGTCGCCCGAGTCGTAGCTGTCGCCGAGCGCCGTCTTGTACGGGATCTGGCTGGGCTTGATGAAGTTGCGGGCGCGGATCTCGTCGGGGCTGAGACCCGTTTCGCGCGCGATGTGGTCGACGAACCGCTCCATCAGGTAAGCAGCCTCGGGACGGCCGGCACCACGATAGGCGTCGGTCGGAACCGTATTGGTCATCACGCCCTTCACGTTCACGTAGATCGCCGGCGTGGTGTAGAGGCCGTTCAGCATCGAGCTGCCGGCGAGCGTCGGGATGAAGGCGCTGAAGTGGCTGAGATAGGCGCCGAGGGCGGCATACGTCGTGATGCGCTCGCCGATGAAGCGGCAGTCCTTGTCGAGCGCCATCTCGGCGATCGAGACATGGTCGCGGCCCTGCACGTCGGACTGGAACGCCTCCTGGCGGTCGGGAATCCACTTCACTGTCTTCTTGAGCTCGCGGGAGGCCCACACCACCATGGGATATTCCGGATGAACGAAGATCTTCATGCCGAAGCCGCCGCCGACGTCGCCGGTGCGCACGCGAAGCTTGGCCAGGCCGATCTTCAGGATCATCTCGGCGACGACCGGGCGGATCATGTGCACGCCCTGCGAGGACACCCAGAGTGTCGAGCGGTCGTCCTTGGCGTCGTACTCGCAGATGGCGCCGCGCGGCTCCATCGAGTTCACGATCAGCCGCTGGTTGACCAGCCGCAGCGTCACCACGCGGTCGGCCTTGGCGAAGGCCGCGTCGGTCGCGGCGCGGTTGCCCATCTCCCAGTCGAAGACGATGTTGCTCTTGACGTTGTCGTGCACCAGCGGCGCGCCGGGCTGGGCGGCTTCGTAGGTCCCGACGACATGCGGGCGTGCCGCGTAGTCGACCTCGATCAGCTCCGATGCGTCCTTGGCCTGCTCAAGCGTCTCGGCTACCACCAGCGCCACCGGGTCGCCGACATGGCGCACGCGATCGAGGGCCAGCATCGGCCGCGGGGTCTCACCCCGGGGCGTGCCGTCGCGGTTCTCAAGCGGCACCAGGCAGGGCACGTCGCCGAAGCCTGCCTTCTTCACATCAGCTCCGGTCAGGATCAGCAGCACGCCCGGCGCCTTTTTGGCCGCCCTGGTGTCGATGCGCTTGATATCGGCATGGGCGTGCGGAGAGCGCAGCACGTAAAGGCGCGCCGCTGGCTGGGAGAGCTTGGTGTCGTCGGTATAACGTCCGCCGCCTGTCAGCAGGCGAGGGTCCTCGATCCTGCGCACCGAATCTCCGATACCGAACTTGGCCATGAATTCCTCCGGGTTGGCCGGAGGTTAGACGGACAGCGACGGGAAAGCCAAGGCGGAAGTCGGTCCGCTAGGCGCTCTCCTCGCCGTCGTAGTAGTCGGCCGGCGTGACGCGGCCCATTACCGTCACGGTCGCCGTCGACAGGTCGGCCTTCTTCACGCCGGCAGCGGCGGCGATCTTGCCGCTATCGGGATAGTCGATGATGTCGACCGAGCCGATGTCGGAGATCGCGAGGTAGTGCAGCTCGTCTTTGGAAGTGTTGACGATCTGGTGAGCTTCCTTACCTGCCGGATTGGCGATGAAGTCGCCGGCGCGGATCGCCAGGACGTTGCCATCGAGACGGACCTCGGCCGCTACCTGCGAGGATATAGAACAGTTCGTTGCCGACGTGATGGCGGTGGAACGGGTAGGCGCGCTTGCCCGGCGGCACGATGGTGAGCGAGCAGCCCAGCCCAGTGAGGCCGAGCATCGGCGCGATGCGGCCGATCTTGGCCACAAAGCTCTTGCCGTTACCGTTTTCCGTCACCGGCACTTCATCGAGGTTGATGACGCGCCGCTCCTTCAGGGTGGTGCTGGCGTTCATCATGCGCTCCTGCGGCGGGCCGGCTTGCGCCGCGCACCGACATGGCTCTTGCCCTCGGCCTCCTGCTGGGCGGTCTGGCCGGCCGCTTCCTTGCGCTTGGACTTCGCGAGGTTCTGGCAGTTCTTCGCCTTGCTCTCGTACTTCGATTCGCCCGCCTCCTTGAGCGCGATGGCGATGGCCTGGCGGCGGCTCTTGACCTTGCCGCCGCCCCCACTTTTCGATTGGCCGCCGGGGCCGCTCTTCAACTCGCCATGGGCATATTCGTGCATGACGCGACCCATGGTCTTTTGCTGTGCCGGGGATGCCTTGGGTATGACGAACCTACGTGGAATTCCTCTGTGACCGAACGTCGGCCGTTCGATTAGGTTGCCTCCATGACAACCGCGTATCTCGCGGCCGACGGCTTCCTCGAGCAGTTGCAGGAGGAACTGCGCCGCGCCGGCGCCACCGTGACAGCGACCCGCGAGCGGCTCCTCATATGTGAGGGCCCGCCGGTCGCTGCGGCCTGGGCGGCCAACATCTGGCACGACGCTTTCGAATGGCCCGTGTCCTCGATCGGCTCGGCGGCCAAGGCGTTGCGCGATCTCCAGCGCAATTGGGCGATGTATGCGCCGCTCCATCACCGCCGCGCCGCCCTGATCCAGGAACGCCTGCCGCATGTCTCGGCCAAGCCGATCGTTTTTCCCGCGGCGGCACCCACGGCGCCGCTTGGCTCATGGACCCTGCTGGCGCCCGACCGCCTGCTGGCCGCGGCGCACTGCAGCTCGCCCTTCGCCAATGGCGAGGTCGTCCTGGTCGAGGATCGCGAAGGTCCACCCAATCGCGCCTACCTGAAGCTCTGGGAAGTACTGGTTCGGCTCAGGCGCTGGCCGGGACCGGGTGAACGCTGCCTCGATCTCGGCGCCTCGCCCGGCGGCTGGACCTATGTACTGGCCAAGCTCGGCGCCAGCGTCGTCGCCGTCGACAAGGCGCCGCTCGATCCCAAGGTGGCAGCGATGCCGGTTGTTGCGTGGCGCGGCGAGAGTGCGTTCGCGCTCGAGCCGGCAAGCGTCGGCCCGGTCGACTGGCTGTTCTCGGATATCGCCTGCTATCCCCCGCGGCTACTGCGTCTGGTCGAGCGCTGGCGCGACTCGGGGCTGGTGAAGAATTTTGTCTGCACCCTCAAGTTCCAGGGCGAGACCGATCACGAGGCCGCGCGGGCCTTTGCCGCCCTGCCCGGGGCACGAGTCCTGCATCTGCACCACAACAAGCACGAATTGACGTTCATGTGCTAACGTCCACACGGGGAATTCAGGAGGTCATCATGTTGAAAGCCGTTCGTCTCGCTGCACTGGCCACGTTGCTGGCCGCGCCCGCCTTCGCGCAGTCCAAAACCCTCGTCGTCGGCTCCTATGGCGGCTCGTGGGAGTCGGAGATGCGCAAGCACGTGATCCCGGACTTCGAGAAGAAGCACGGGGTCAAGGTCGAGTACGTCGCCGGCAATTCGACCGACACGCTGGCCAAGCTGCAGGCGCAGAAGGCCAACCAGGTGATCGACATCGCCATCATGGACGATGGCGTCATGTACCAGGCGATCCAGCTCGGTTTCTGCGGCAAGATCGAGGGCCTGAACAAAAGCGAGCTTTATCCCGCCGCCTCGTTCAAGGACGACAGGGCGGTCGCGGTCGGCCAGACCGGCACCGGCTTCATGATCAACACCAAGACCTTCAAGGAGAAGGGCTGGGCGCCGCCGACCTCGTGGAACGATCTCAAGGATCCCAAGTTCAAGAAGCTGCTGGTCATCCCGCCGATCAACAACACCTACGGCCTCTATACGCTGATGATGTTCGCCAAGCTGAACGGCGGCGGCGAGAAGAACATCGAGCCCGGCTTCAAGGTGATGAAGGCCGACATCAATCCCAACGTGCTGGTCTACGAGCCGTCGCCGGGCAAGATGACCGAGCTCTTCCAGTCCGGCCAGGGCCAGATCGCCGTATGGGGCACCGGTCGCGTGCAGGCCTTCTCCAACACCGGCTTCCCGGTCGATTTCATCTATCCCAAGGAAGGCGCGCCGATCCTGCTCGCCTCGGCCTGCCCGGTCGCCAAGGCCAGCGTCAATCCGCTGGTGCATGAGTTCATCAAGGTCATGGTCTCCGAACCGGTGCAGACCATCCTGGGCAAGGAGATGGGCAACGGCCCGGTCAACACCAAGGTAGACGTCAACATGCCAGCGCTCAAGATGGCGCCGGTGGGTGAGCGCGCCAAGCTGATCTACTCGCCCGACTGGGATGCGATCAACACCGCCCGCGAGGACTGGACCAAGCGCTGGAACCGCGAAGTCGAGCGGTGATCAGGACGTGCATCATCCGATCTATCTCTTCCGTCACGGCGAAACGGTGTGGAATGCCGAGAAGCGGGCGCAAGGCCATCTCGACTCGCCCCTGACGGCGGGAGGCCGTGCGCAGGCGCACGTCATGGGGCAGATGCTGGCCGAGGAACTGCGGGCGGCCGGCTACGCACCGTCGAACGTCATCGTGCGCGCAAGCCCGCTTGGCCGCGTACGCGAGACATTGGCGCTCGCCGCGGAGGCCGCGGGCCTTGCCCATGGTGCGGAGTGCTTCGACCACCGGCTGCGCGAGATGAGCTGGGGCGACTGGGACGGGTTGACCGGTCCCGAGATCGAGGCGCGCTGGCCGGGCGCCATGGCGGCACGGCGTCTCGATAAATGGAACTACCAGCCATCGGGCGGCGAGAACTACGTCATGGTCGCCGAGCGCGCGCGAGCGGCCCTCGACGACATCGCCGTCGTTGCCGCCAAGCGGCCGGTGGCGGTGTTCGCCCACGGCGCCATCGGCCGGGTACTGCGCGGCCTGTTCCTGCGCGTGCCCGACGCTGAGATCCTGACCATGGACCAGCCACAGGATGCCTTCTATCGCCTGCATCGCAGCACCGCAGCGCGCATCGGCAGGCGGGTCGTGGTTTAGGCGGCATGGCCTTCCTCGCCCTCGACAATCTGACCAAGAAGTTCGGCGCGCACACCGCGGTCGACGGGCTGTCGCTGGGCGTCGAGAAGGGCGAGTTCGTGACGCTGCTTGGACCTTCGGGCTGCGGCAAGACCACGACGCTGCAGATGATCGCGGGCTTCGTCGAGCCGACTGCCGGCGCGATCACGCTGGAAGGCCGTGATCTCTTGGCGGTGAAGCCGGCCAAGCGCGGACTCGGCATCGTGTTCCAGAGCTACGCTCTCTTTCCACACATGACCGTGGCCGAGAACGTGGCCTTCGGCCTTGAGATGCAGGGCGTAGCCGTTGCCGAGCGCACGAAGCGCGTAGCCGAGACGCTGGAACTGGTGGGGCTGGCGGCCTTCGCGGCACGCTTTCCGCGCCAGATGTCGGGCGGCCAGCAGCAGCGTGTGGCGCTGGCGCGGGCACTGGTGATCCGGCCGCAGATCCTGCTGCTCGACGAGCCGCTCTCCAATCTCGACGCCAAGCTGCGCGAGGAGATGCAGATCGAGTTGCGCCAGATCCAGCGGAGCGTCGGCACGACCACGATCCTCGTCACCCATGACCAGTCCGAGGCGATGGCGCTGAGCGATCGCATCGTGGTGATGAACCAGGGCCGGGCAGAGCAGATCGCGCCGCCGCACGAAGCCTACGAGCGGCCGGCGACGCCGTTCGTCGCGAATTTCCTCGGCAAGACCAATCTCGTGAACGGCTCGACGGTGCGCCCGGAGAAGATCTCTTTTGGCGCGACCGGCATCGCTGGCCGAGTGAAGACGCGCATCTTCCAGGGCAATCACTGGCTCTACCAGGTCGATACGGAAGGCGGTTTGGTCACGGTCATCCGGCAAAACACCGGCGAGGCGATGCCGGCGGAAGGCGATGGCGTCCATCTCGCGTTGACGGCGGCGCCATGAGGTCGATGCCCTGTCTCCTCAGCTTGCCGGCGTTGCTGCTGTTCGCCGCGATCGTCGTCGTGCCGCTTAGCATGACCGTGCTGCTCTCGTTCCACGATTGGGGGCAGTACAAGGGCATCGAGGCGGTGTTCATCTTGAAGAACTGGCGCGAGGTCTTCACCGACTCGTATTTCCTCGAAATGTTCTGGCGGACGTTCCGCATCGCCTTCTTCGTCACCGTGCTGACGGCGCTGTTCGGCGCGCCAGAGGCCTATTTCCTGAACCGCATGAAGAGCCCGTGGCGCGGCGTCTTCCTGCTGGTAATCCTGGGGCCGCTGCTGATCTCGGTGGTGGCACGCACACTGGGCTGGGCACTGCTGTTCGGCGGCAATTCGGGCCTCGTCAACAAGGCGCTGACCTCGATGGGCCTGATCTCGGCACCGCTGCCGTTCATGTTCACCGAAACCGGCATGGTGGTGGCGCTGGCCCATGTCCTGATGCCCTACATGGTGTTGGCGGTGTGGGCAGCCCTGCAGCGCCTCGACCCGCAAATCGAGAACGCCGCCGTGGCGCTGGGGGCGGGACCGTTCACGGTGCTGCGCCGTATCGTGCTGCCACAGGTCATGCCCGGCATTCTCTCGGGCGCAGTCATCGTTTTTGCTCTTGCCGCCAGCGCCTTCGCGACGCCTGCGATCATCGGTGGTCGGCGCCTCAAGGTCGCCTCGACGCTGGCCTACGACGAGTTTCTGAACACGCTCAACTGGCCGCTTGGGGCTGCGGTCGCGGTGCTGCTGCTGATCGTGCTGGTCGTCCTCGTGGTCGGCACCAGCCGTTTGGTCGAGCGCCGCTACGCCCAAGTGTTCGGATGAGCCGCAACGGCCCTCTGGCACTCCTCTATCACGCGCTTTTCGTGACCTTCATGCTGGCGCCGATCCTGGTCGTCTGCTTCGTTGCCTTCACGCCCGAGGGTTACCTCTCGTTTCCGACCGACCGCTGGTCGCTGCGCTGGTTCTACGCCATCGGCCGCTATCCCGAGTTCATCTCGGCGTTCTGGCGCAGCCTGTGGCTGGGCGCACTGTCGTCGACGTGTGCGGTCGCGGTGTCGGTTCCTGCGGCACTGGCCATTGCGCGGTACCGGTTTCCCGGCCGCGAGGCCATGACGGCGCTCTTCATGTCGCCGTTGATGATCCCGCACGTCGTGCTCGGCATTGCCTTCCTGCGCTTCTTCACGCAGATCGGATTGGGCGGTACCTTCGCAGGCCTCGTACTTGCCCATATCGTCGTCGTGCTGCCCTTCGCCTTGCGCCTGACACTGGCGTCTGCCGTCGGTCTCGACCGTGCCATCGAGCACGCCGCCGTTTCGCTCGGTGCGTCGGAGTGGGTCGTGCTGCGGCGTGTTACGCTGCCGCTGGTGTTGCCCGGTCTCGTCAGCGGCTGGGCGCTGGCGTTCATCAATTCGTTCGACGAGGTGACGATGACGGTGTTCATCGCGGCACCGGGCACGGAAACCCTGCCGGTGCGCATGTTCCTCTACATCCAGGACAATATCGACCCTCTGGTGACATCGGTGTCGGCTTGCGTGATCGCCATCACCGTCGCGGCGCTGATCGTGCTCGACCGGGCCTACGGCCTGGAAAAACTCCTGGTGGGACGGAGTGCCGGCCATGACGGTTAGCGAATACGACGTCGCTGTTGTGGGTGGCGGGCTGGTCGGTGTCGCCACGGCGTGGGGTCTCGCGCGCGAGGGCTGCCGGGTTGCGCTGCTGGACGAGGGCGATCGCGCCGTGCGCGCCTCGCGCGGCAACTTCGCGCTGGTCTGGGTGCAGAGCAAAGGCCTCGGCCTAGCGCCCTACGCAGGCTGGACGATCCGGTCGTCCAATGCCTGGGCCGGCTTCGCCGAGACCCTGAAGGACGAAACCGGTCTCGACGTCGCCTTCCAGCGGCCGGGCGGCTTCCATATCGCGCTGTCGGAAAAGGAACTGGAGACGCGCGCCAACCTGCTGAAGCGCCTGCACAATCAACCTGGCATCGTCGACTACAAGACGGAAATTCTCGATCGCACCCAGATCGCCAAGATGTTGCCCGACATCGGGCCCGAGGTGGTGGGCGGCAGCTATTGTCCGCTCGACGGCCACGTCAACTCACTGCGCCTGTTGCGCACCCTGCATACCGCGGCCAACGCCCGTGGCGTGCACTACAAGCCCAACCACGTGGTCGAGGACATCACCCATGGCGGCGGCGAGTTTCACCTGCGCACGACGCAGGGCATGGTTCGCGCCGGCAAGGTCGCGCTGGCCGCAGGCAATGCCAACATGCAGCTGGCGCCCATGGTCGGGCTCGAGGCGCCGATGAAGCCGGAGCGCGGCCAGATTGTCGTCACCGAGCGGCTGCGGCCGTTCCTGAAACACCCCGTGGTGACGCTGCGCCAGACCGACGAAGGCACTGTCATGATTGGCGATTCCAAGGAAGAGAGCGCCGACCCAACGGGACTGACGCTGGGCGTCGGCGCCACCGAGGCCGAGCGCGCGGTGCGGATGTTCCCGCTGCTGGCCAACGTCAACGTCGTGCGCACCTGGAGCGCCATTCGCGTCATGACGAAAGACGGTTTTCCGATCTACGACGAATCGCCCAGCCAGCCCGGTGCTTTCGTGCTGTGCTGCCATTCCGGCGTCACGTTGGCGGCCAATCACGCGCTCACCGTGGCGCCGATGATCGCCCGCGGCGCCCTCGATCCAGCGCTGGTCGCGCCTTTCAGCGCACGGAGGTTCCATGTTCAAGAGGCTGGTTGAGACGGCCGAGGCCGTCGCGCTCACCATCGACGGCAAGGCGATCGCGGCGCGCGCTGGCGATACGGTTGCCGCGGCGCTGATCGCGGCCGGTATCCCGCATTGCCGGACGACACCGGTGACCCAGAGCACGCGCGCGCCCTACTGCCTGATGGGTGTCTGCTTCGATTGCCTGGTCACCATCGACGACGTCGGCAGCCGCCAGGCCTGCCTGGTGGCGGTGAGCGAGGGGATGAAGGTCGAGACCCAGCTCGGCAAGCGGGAGGCCGGACGATGAAGGTGGCAGACCTCGCGCCCAGCTACGACGTCGCTATCGTCGGCGCCGGCCCGGCGGGCCTCGCTGCGGCGGCGGTCGCCGCGCGCGCCGGCCTCTCGACCGTTGTGTTCGACGAGAACCTCGGCGTCGGCGGCCAGATCTATCGCGCCATCACGTCCACACCCGTCGCCGACCGCGCGATCCTGGGCGCCGACTATTGGGGGGGCACGGCACTGGTCGAGAAAGCCAAGGCAAGCGGCGCCCTGATCGTCAACGGCGCCACGGTGTGGAGCCTCAACCCGTCGCGCGAGATCGGCGTGTCGATGGAGGGTGCGGCGCGCACGATCGACGCCCGGCGCGTCATCATCGCCACGGGGGCGCTGGAGCGGCCGTTTCCGATTCCCGGCTGGACGATGCCCGGTGTCATGAGCGCCGGCGGCGCGCAGACCTTGCTCAAGGCGCACGGCATGCTGCCGGAAGGACACACGGTGATCGCGGGCTGCGGGCCGCTGCTGTGGCTGCTGGCGGCGCAGATCCTGCGGGCCGGCGGCAAGATCGACGCCATCCTCGACACCCAGTCGCGTGGCAATTGGCAGAGGGCCTGGCCGCACGCCCTCAATTTCATGGTGTCGCCCTACTTCCGCAAAGGCCTGTCGCTGGTGCGCGAGGTCAAGCGTGCCGTGAAGGTGATCCGCGTCGACTGGCTCGAAGCAGTGGGCGACGACAAGGTCCGCGAGGTGGCTTTTGGCCGCGCCGGCGGGCGAGAGCACTGCCTGCCGGTCGATCAGCTCCTGCTGCATCACGGCGTCGTGCCGAACCTCAACCTGGCGCTGGCGGCGGGCATCGCGCCCGCGTGGGACGAAGGCCAGTATTGCTGGGTGACGGCAGTCGATGCGCGGGGCGACAGCCTGGTCGACGGCATCGCTGTCGCGGGTGACGGCGAAGGCATCGGCGGCGCCACGGCGGCGGCCGAGCGTGGGCGCCTCGCAGCGCTCGCAGCGGTCAAGGCGCTGAAGCCTGGGGCGCTCTCGTCGTTGCCGAAGGAAGACGACGTGCGGCGCAAGCTGCGCCGCGAGAAGCGCGGCCGCGCCTTCCTCGACACGCTGTTCCTGCCGGGGCCGCAGTTCCGCCGGCCGCTCGGCGACACGATCATCTGCCGTTGCGAGGAAGTGACGGCTCAGCAGGTACGCGATACCACGACGTTGGGCTGCCAGGGCCCCAACCAGATGAAGGCCTTCCTGCGCTGCGGCATGGGGCCGTGCCAGGGGCGGATGTGCGGCCTGACGGTCACCGAGTTGATCGCCGAGGTCCGCGGCGTGGCGCCGGCCGAGGTCGGCTACTACCGCCTGCGCCCGCCGGTGAAACCGATCACGCTTGCCGAACTCGCCTCGCTGCCGATCGGCGAAGCCGAGCGCAAGGCGGTGGAACGCTAGTGCGAACCGCCGACGTCGTCGTCATCGGTGGCGGCCTGCATGGATGCTCGACGGCGATGCATCTGGCGTTGCGTGGCTTGAAGTCCATCCTGGTCGAGAAGGACTATGCCGGTCGACACGCCTCGGGCGTCAACGCCGGGGGCGTGCGCCAGCTCGCGCGCCATCTCGCCGAGATTCCCCTGTCTATCTTGTCGATGGAGCTGTGGGAGCGCATCGAGGAGCTGGTCGGCGACGATTGCGGATTCGACAGTCACGGTACGGTACTGGTCGCCGAGAATGAGGCCGAACTCGCCGGTTTCCGCGCCCGGGTCGAGGATTTGCGTCTGCGCGGCTATACCCACGAGGAGCTGATCGACCGCACCGAGCTCAAGCGCCTGGTGCCGGCGGTGGCCGATCACTGCCCGGGCGGCGTGGTGTCGCGGCGCGACGGCGCGGCCGACCCCTTCCGTACGACACAGGCGTTCCGCAAACGCGCCATCGAGAAGGGCGCGGAGGTGTTGGAGGGCGTGACCGTCACCGGCCTCGCACGTTCAGGCAGCGTGTGGCGCGTCGAAACCAGCGCCGGGCCGATCGAAGCGCCCAAGGTGGTGAACGCGGCCGGCGCCTGGGCCGACCGCATCGCCGCGGCACTGGGCGAGCCGGTGCCGCTGGAAGTGATCGCCCCGATGCTGATGGTGACCAGCCGGCTACCCGCCTTCATCGAGCCCGTGGTGATCCTGCGGGGCCGCAAGCTCTCCTTCAAACAGCTTGGCAACGGCACGGTAGTGATCGGCGGCGGGCATCTCGCCGTGCCGCATCGCGATCAGAACCGTACGGACATTGACTGGAGCAAGCTCGCCGTAAGCGCCCGCACGGTGTGGGAGCTGTTCCCGGCGATGCGCGAGGCCACCATCGTGCGCGCCTGGGCGGGCATCGAAGCGCGCATGCCCGACGATATCCCGGTGGTCGGGCCCAGTTCGACGTCGGAGGGCGTCTATCACCAGTTCGGCTTTTCGGCGCACGGCTTCCAGCTCGGCCCCGGCACTGGCGCCATGGTGGCGGAACTGGTGGCGACCGGCTCGACCAATGTCCCGATCGAGGGACTTGGCATCGGGAGGTTCGCTCCTTAGGCCGCTGGCCGAAGTTGGCCTTGCTTGACGACGGGGAAGAAGACGCAGAAGCGGGCGCCGCCCTCGGGACGGTTCTCGACGGTCATCTTGCCGCCCATGCGGTTTACGATGTCGTAGCTGATCGACAGTCCGAGCCCGGTGCCCTTGCCGACCGGCTTGGTGGTGAAGAAGGGTTCGAAGAGGCGCCCCACCGCACCGGCCGGAATGCCCGTGCCATTGTCCTCTACGATCAGCAGCGCCTTGCCGTTGTTCGGGTCGGTTTCTACTCGGATATCGATTCGGCCGATGGCGCCGCGCTCCGACCGCGGCATGCGCTCGGCCAGCGCGTCGCGCGCGTTGTTCACCAGGTTGATGATGACCTGCTGGATGCGGCCCGGTTCGCCCAGGATCTGCGGGCCGGGCAGTGAGAGGTTGGCCTCGAAATCGACGCGGTCGAGCCGCATCTGCTCGCGCAGCAGGTCGCAGCCGACGCGAACCGCCTCGCCGAGGTCGAAGGGCAGGGCGTCGTTGCTCGGCTAGCGCGCCACGGTGCGCAGGTCGCGGATGATGCCCGAGGCGCGCTCGGTCTGGCTGGCGATGCGCGCGAGCTTCTGCTTGAGGAATGTCGACAGCGGCTCGGGGATATCGGATGCCTCCGGCATCTCCAATTCCTCGCTGACGCTTTCGGCGGCGAGGCGGATGATGGCGAGCGGCTGGTTGATCTCGTGCGCCACGCCCGAAGCCATTTCGCCCAGATTGGCCAGCCGCGAGGAGTCGAACAGGCGGATCAGCCGGCCCTGCTTGCCCGCGGGGGCCTGCCAGGCGGCGCGCGCCCGACGCAGCAAGGCGATCACGCCCGCGAAGGGAGGTGTGACCGCGCCGGCGTTGGCGATCGTCGTCACGGGAGGACCCGGAAAGCGATGCAGAACAGGGCTAGCCGAAAACGGCAGGCCATTGGCAATCACCGAGCTAAGAAACGACTTTAGGGAATATTAATAAACGGCTGATAAATATATCAAATTCGAGCACACATTTTATTGTCGCAAAGCTTGACTAGCAAGAGGTTCGTTTGTTTCAAAAGAACTGAAACATCAGATGCGCCGCCAGTCGTATCCCAGCCTCGGGAAATGCACGGCGATCTCGCCCACATCGGCATCTGTGCGCTTGAGCGCAATCTCTTCGGCGTCGATGAACAAGACCTCGCCCTCGGTCCAGTCGCGGGCATTATCCCCAGGTCGCACGCGGGCACGCTCGCCGGGCTGGGGATCGCCGGCCTGCGGCCGGGGCCGGCGGCGGCTTGGCTGGCGTGGCGGCGCGCGCGATCGCCAGCGCCTCGTCGGCAGTCATTTCGGAGCGGGTACCGTGCCCGATCGACGCCATGCGGTCGCGCCAGACCAGTAGGCGCGGATAGGGATCGAGCTCGCGGCGGCAGTCGATATAGCGGCCGCGGAAGAACCAGATGACGTGGTAGGCCGCGAAGTCGGCGATGCAGGGCTCGGCACCCAATAGATAAGGACGGCCATCGTCGAACATGGCGGCGAGCCATTTGAGCTGCGGCCGCACGAGATGGAGATTGCGCGTCGCCGCGGCGCGCACCGCCTCGATCGAGGGCGGCGGCAGGCCGTGCAGCCGGGCCCTGTCCTCGTGCAGTCCGTCCGGCATGTGGTCGGCATTGATGCCGGAAACATAGAGCGCTACCGGACGCATGAACTGTTGCTCGGCCCACCAGGCAATAGTCTCGGCATGGCCGCGGCTTGCCTGGGGAAAGAGCGTCGGCGTGGGCACGCGGCGCTCGAGCTCGCGGGCGATCAGCCGCGTGTCGCACCACAGATCGGCGCC
Organism: Asaia bogorensis; assembly: GCA_945905835.1. Lineage (GTDB taxonomy): Bacteria > Pseudomonadota > Alphaproteobacteria > Reyranellales > Reyranellaceae > Reyranella. The sequence continues at coordinate 10,849 of CAMDQJ010000050.1, read as the reverse complement.
GTCCTGCAGCACGGGAATGCGGCGGTAGCCGCCGGTCAGCGGTGTGAGACTGGGCTTGGGCAGGATCGGCGGCTGCTCGACGGCGTGCCACGCCAGACGCTTGAAGCCCAGCATCAGCCGGGCCTTCTCGGCGAAATTCGAGAAGTCGTAGTGATGGAGGATGAGGCCGCTCACGCCGCTTTCAGGATGCCCTGATCATCCTCGAGCGGCAGGGCGTTCCAGTTGCGCGACACGACCCAGTCGGGGCGCGGATCGGGCCCGAGCATCGGCTTGTTGGCAACGGTGTTGCATGAGACGTAGATGTGCCAGCGGTCGTCGGCCGAGAGGTTGTGCCCCGAGGCGTGCAGGACGTTGCAATGGAACAGCACGCAGGTGCCGGCCGGGCCGGTGACCGCAACCGGCTCGGGCGAGCTTTTGAGGATCTCGATCATGCGCGGCTTGGGCATCGCCCAGAACTTGTACGAGGTCGATTCGTCGTAGACCGGCTCGATGCGGCCGAGCTTGTGGCTGCCCGGGATCAGGTAGAGAGCGCCGCCCATCTCGGTGGTGTCGGTCATCATCAGGTTGAAGGTCGCCATGTCGGGCCGCGCGCAGCCGTCGCGCTTCCACGAGCCGTAATCCTGGTGCCACTGCCACACCGTGCCCTCGATGGCGGGCTTGGTGTTGATCTTGGTGTGATAGACGTAGACCGCGTCGTCCTTCAGCACCTGGCGCACTGGCCGCAGCAGGCGCGGCGTGCGGACCAGGGCGCGGAAGGGCTTGGAGCGCGTCGGCCCGTCCGTCTCATGGCATCTGAAGATCGTGCGCACGCCGCCGGTATGCTCGCGCACCACCTCGTCGCCCTCGACCTGGCTCAGCCTCGACACCTCGCGGCGCAGAACGGCGACTTCGGGCCGCGAAAACAGGCCGGGAAAAACCAGGAATCCATCGCGGTCGAATTGCTCGAGCTGCTGGACGCTCAATTCCATGATGCGGGCTCTCCGGACGTGGCCCGCAACGCTAACACCGCTGGCCCGTCGCAGCAAAGCCGGTCAAAATCGGTCGCAAGCGGGAGTAAAAAGCAATGCAAGGCGCCATCAATATCGACGATCTGCGCAAGCTCGCCAAGAAGCGGCTGCCCAAGATCGCCTACGACTTCATCGAGGGCGGCACCGACGACGAGGTCGGGCTGGTCACCAACGAGCAGGCGTTCCGCAAGGCGCGCATCGTGCCGCGCTATCTCGTCGACGTGTCGGTGCGCGACCAGTCGACGACGATCTTCGGCCGCACCTATTCGAGCCCCATCGGCATCGCGCCGACCGGTCTCGCCGGCCTGTTCCGCCGCGGCGCCGACCTGATGCTGGCCGAGGCGGCGCGCGACGCCAACGTGCCCTTCATCATGTCGGGCTCGAGCACCGCCTCGATCGAGGCCCTCGGCAAGCTCGCGCCCGACCATGGCTGGTACCAGCTCTATTCAGCCAAGGACCAGGCGGTCTCCGAGGACATGATCAAGCGCGCCGGCGACGCCGGCCTGCGCACCCTGGTCTTCACCGTCGACGTACCGGAGGGTTCCAACCGCGAGCGCAACGTCCGCAACGGCTGGGGCCGGCCGCTCAAGCTCACCTGGAAGACCAAGTTCGAGGCGCTGATGCATCCGGCCTGGATGATGGAATGGATGCGCCACGGCACGCCCTATTTCGACAATTGGGCGAAGTATGCCGGCCCGGATGCGACGGCGGAGAAGGTGGCCGATCTCGTGGCCTACCAGAACCGCGCGCCGATGAGCTGGAAACACGTCGAGCGCTATCGCGAGATATGGAAGGGCAATTTCGTCCTCAAGGGCATCATGCACCCCGACGACGCCGTCCGCGCCCATGCGTTGGGCGTCGACGGCATCATGGTATCGAACCATGGTGCGCGGCAGCTCGACAACGCGCCGTCGCCGCTCGAGGTCCTGCCTGCGATCCGCAACGCCGTCGGCGACAAGATGACGGTGATGTTCGACGGCGGCATCCGCCGCGGCATGGATGCCGTCATCGCGCTTTGCACCGGCGCCAAGTTCGTCTTCCAGGGCCGGCCGACCCTCTATGGCGTGACCGCCGGTGGCGTGCCGGGGGCGGCCAAGGCGCTCAACATCTTCAAGCGCGAGGTCGACCTCACCATGGCGCAGATCGGCGCCACCAAGATCGCCGATCTCGGGCCGGACTTCCTGATGTGGAAGGACGAAGAGGATCTGCGGCGGAACCGGCGCTGATCCCTGCCACCCCGAGTCTCACCGGAATCTCATGCCGGTGAGACGCCTTCGATGCCGATGGCATCGATGTTTTAGGGCGCTTGTCTCACTTTCTCACCACCCCCCCCTCGAGGGCGTCTACTGCACGACCTCGAAAAGGCCGGCGGCGCCCATGCCGCCGCCGATGCACATGGTCACGACCACGTTCTTGGCCTTGCGGCGGCGGCCCTCGATCAGGGCGTGGCCGGTGCAGCGCGCGCCGGTCATGCCGAAGGGATGGCCGATCGAGATCGAGCCGCCGTTGACGTTGAGCTTGTCGTTGGGAATGCCGAGCTTGTCGCGGCAGTACAGCACCTGGACCGCGAAGGCCTCGTTGAGCTCCCAGAGGTCGATGTCGTCCATCTTGAGCCCGAAGCGCTTCAGCAGCTTGGGAATGGCATAGACCGGGCCGATGCCCATCTCGTCGGGCTCGCAGCCGGCCACGACCAGGCCCTTGTAGATGCCGAGCGGCTTCAGCCCGCGCTTGGCGGCTTCTGAATCGCTCATGATCACCGCGGCCGAGGCGCCGTCGGAGAGCTGGCTGGCGTTGCCCGCCGTGATCCACTTGTCCGGACCCATCACCGGCTGCAGCTTGGCCAGGCCCTCGAGGTTGGTGTCGGGCCGGTTGCCTTCGTCCTTGGTGAGCAGGGTCTTCTTCTTCGAGGTCTCACCGGTGTTCTTGTCGGTCACCAGCATCTCGGTTTCCATCGGCACGATCTCGTCGTCGAACTTGCCGGCCTGCTGGCCGGCCGCGGTGCGCAGCTGGCTCTGCAGCGAGTATTCGTCCTGCGCCTCTCGGCTGATCTTGTAGCGCGCCGCGACCGTGTCGGCGGTCGTGATCATGGCGTGATAGATGCCCGGCACGTGCTGCTGCACCCAGGGGTTTACCAGGCGGTTCTTGTTGCCGCCCGGCGGGCCCTGCACCAGCGAAACCGACTCGAGGCCGCCGGCGATCATCACCGGCACCTTGTCGACCAGCACGCGGTGGGCCGCCATCGAGATGGTCTGCAGGCCCGACGAGCAGAAGCGGTTGACCGTGACGCCTGAAACGCTGACCGGGGCGCCAGCGCGCATCGCCGAGACGCGGGCGACATTGGAGCCGGTCGTGCCCTCGGGCGCGGCGCAGCCCAGGATCACGTCCTCGACTTCGGCGAGGTCGACCTTGGCGCGTTCGGCGGCGTGCTTGATCACGTGGGCGCCCATGTCGGCGCCGTGGGTGTCGTTGAAGATGCCGCGGAACGCCTTGCCGATCGGCGTGCGGGCGGTTGAGACGATGACGGCATCAGCCATTTTGATTTCCTCCTGATTGGAACAACACTGGTGTCATCCCGAGCGGAGCGAGGGACCTTTCCGGATCGGTAAAGGTCCCTCGGGCTTCGCCCTCGGGATGACAATTGGGACTCAAACGCTAGAGAATTTCTTGTCTTCCTGCACCAGCTTCTTCAAGAGCGGCGCCGGCTCCCAGAACGGGTCGCCCGAGGCGTCGCGATACTTGAGAAGCGCGTCGTGGATGGTCTTGAGGCCGACGACGTTGTCGGCCCACCACATCGGGCCGCCGCGATAGACCGGCCAGCCGTAGCCGTTGACCCAGATGACGTCGATGTCGAGCGCTCGCTGGGCCATCTTCTCCTCGAGGATCTTGGCGCTCTCGTTGACCATCGGATAGAGGCAGCGCTCGAGGATCTCCTGGTCGGTGAAGGTGCGGCGCGTGATGCCGAGCTTCTTCGACGTCTCCTCGATGATCTTCTCGACGGCGGGATCGGGAATCGGCGTGCGGTCGGGCAGGTTGTACTTGTAGTAGCCCGAGCCGGTCTTCTGGCCGAAGCGGCCGAGTTCGCAGATCGCGTCGGCGACGTAGCCGGTGTAGCGCACGTTGCGCTTTTCCTTCTCGTTCTTGCCCTGGCGGATGCGCCAGCCGACATCGTTGCCGGCGAGGTCGCTCATGGCGAAGGGACCCATCGGGAAGCCGAAATCGTAGATCACCTTGTCGATCTGCTGCGGCAGGGCGCCTTCTTCCATCATGTAGGCCGACTGGATGCCGCGCATGCGCAGCATGCGGTTGCCGACGAAGCCCTCGCAGACGCCGACCAGGACGGGGATCTTGGCGATCTTCTTGGAGAACGACATGACCGTGGCGATCACGTCCTTTTGCGTGGCCTTGCCGCGCACGTTCTCCAGCAGCTTCATGACATTGGCCGGCGAGAAGAAGTGCATGCCGATGACGTCGCCCGGCCGCTTGGTATAGGAGGCGATCTGGTTGACGTCGAGGCCCGAGGTGTTGGTGGCCAGGATGGTGCCGGGCTTGGCAACGGCGTCGAGCTTGGTGAAGACGCCTTCCTTCACTTCCATGGTCTCGAACACTGCCTCGATGATCAGGTCGGCATCCTTGAGGTCGTTGTAGTCGAGCGTGGGCTTGATCAGGCCCATGCGCCTCTCGACATCCTCGGCCTTCATGCCGCCGCGCTTGGCGGTGTTCTCGTAGTTGGTGCGAATGGTTTTCAGGCCGCGGTCCAGCGCTTCCTGGCTGCTCTCGAGAACCGTGACCGGAACGCCGGCATTGGCGAAGTTCATGGCGATGCCGCCGCCCATGGTGCCGGCGCCGATGATGCCGCCGGTCTTGACCTCGCGCTGCGGTGTATCGGCCGGCACGTCGAGCACCTTGGCGGCCTCGCGCTCGGCGAAGAAGTAGTAGCGCTGCGCCGCTGACTCCTGCGAGACCAGCAGTTCCTGGAAGAGCTCGCCTTCCCGCTTCATGCCTTCGTCGAACGGCAGCTCGCAGGCGGCCTGGACGCACTTGATGATGTTCCACGGCGCCTTGAAGCCGCGCGCCCTGCGGGCGATCGCCTTCTCGGTCTCCTTGAACAGGTCGGGCGATTCGAGCGTCGCGGTGAGATCGCGCACGCGCCGGCGCGGCGCTTTCTGCGCCACCAGCATCTGCGCATGAGCTACGGCACCCGCCAGCAGATCACCCTCGACGATCGCGTCGATGATGCCCTTGCTCTTGGCTTCCGGCGCGGGGATGTGCCGGCCCGACAGGATGGCGTCGAGCGCGTACTTGGCACCGGTGAGGCGCGGCAGGCGCTGCGTGCCGCCGGCGCCGGGCAGGATGCCGAGATGCACTTCCGGCAGGCCCATGCGCGTGGTCGGCAGCGACACGCGGTAATGCGCGCCCAGCGCCGTCTCCAACCCGCCGCCGAGCGGCGTACCGTGCAGCGCCGCGACGATGATCTTGGGGCTGTTCTCCATGGTGGCGATGACGTCGTTCAGGTTGGCGCCGGTGCGCGGCTTGCCGAACTCGCGGATATCGGCGCCGGCAATGAAGGTGCGGCCGCCGCCGATCAGCACGATGGCGTCGATATTGCGATCACTGCCGAACGCCTCGACGCCGGCCTTGATGCCGTCGCGCACGGCAGCGGCGAGCGCGTTTACCGGCGGATTGTTGACGGTCAAAATCCCGATGCGCCCCTGGGTGGAGCGGAGAACGGCGTCGGTCATGGGCGTGTCTTTCCTCGTTTTGGCGTTTGTTTCTTGGCCCTTCCTTAGCATGGAAGGCGCCACCGCACTGCGCGCCCGGGTTCCGCGAAGCGAAGGATCGGACGCCTATTTCTGGGGCTTGCCCGAGATTTTCCGCCGCCTAGTCTCGGCGGCACAAAATAGGGGAGGCTCAAGTGGCAACAGGCGAAGTCGAGAAGGCGGTCGAGGACCTCACCAAGGCGATGCTGTCGGCCGACACGGCCCGGCTTTCGGCCCTGCTCGCCGAGCCGCTGAGCTACGGCCATTCCAATGGCAAGGTCGAGAGCAAGGCCGACGTCGTCGACGTGATCGGCAACAGGAAGACGATCTACAAGCGCATCCAGCTCTCGGAGACCTCCGTCGTCATGGCCGGCACCAGCGCCGTCGCCCGCCAGATCTTCGACAACGAGACGGAGACGGCCGGCAAGGCGGGCAGCGCCCGTGTCGGCGTCATGCAGGTCTGGGTGAAGGAGGGCGGTGCCTGGAAGCTTCTGGCCCGCCAGGCGTTCCGGCTGGGGACCTAGTACCGCCGCCGAGGTGGCGGTGCCTGGATCGCCTGACCGTTGGCGTCCACGTAGGTGCCCGGGGGCACGATGTCGTCGCCCGGGCCCTTGATCCAGTAGCCCTTGCCGCCGATGCGCTGGCCGTAGCGGTCGACGAGGTAACCCTGGCTGTCGACACGGTTGCCGTTCTGGTCGTAGCGGAAAGTCGGCTGGGTGAAATGGCCGGCGTAGTCGGTCGGCCGGCGGACATCGGCCTCGCGCACCAGGCAGTTGCGATAGAGCGTCGTGCCCGGATCGAAACCGTACGACATGCAGGCATCGCGGACTTCGCTGGCGAGCTGGCTCTGCGCGGCCTGACGATCGGCTTGGTGTGCCACCGGCGTCTGGCGAACCACGGCGCACTGGTCCATTTCCCGGGCCGCCGGCGCAATGCCGTAGCAGGTGGCAACCTGCGGCTGGCTGGTTACGCAGGCCCCCAGCGTAAGCCCGCCCAAGACCACCAAAATCAACGGCTTAAAGGTGCGTGACATCGCCCCCTCTGCTCTATTTCGATGGGGAATTAACGTGAATCGCTTTTTCAGGTTCCGGGAATTTTAACTGTCATCAGCTCAAGCAGCGATGCAAGCACTAGCTTGGTCATAGGAATCTCTTTCATGGGCTATTACGCAAAACGCCTCCGAGAAGGGCGAGGATGGCCGTTTTATTCGAACCTTTAGTGGCGGTCAGAACTCCACCACCAGCCCGTCTTCCGCCGCCTCGCAGGCGATCTCGGCGCGGCGCGCGAGAAGCTCGGCGCTCATGTGCGTGACGATGGTCCGCTTGGCGACGATGTCGAGCAGGCGCTTCATCAGCGTGCTGTAGTCGATGTGATACTTCATGACCTTGTCGAAGAAATAGGCTTCGCAGACGAACAGGTCGGCGCCCTTGGCGGCGGGAATCAGTTCGTCGACCCATTCGGTGTCGCCCGAATAGGTGAGCACCTTGCCCTCGGTCTCGATGCGCAGCGCGTAGGACGGCGCGCCACTGTAGTGCTTCATCAGGTAGGGGGTGACCGCGAGGCCGTTCACGTCAGCACGTTCGTGCAGGGCGAGCTCGTGGATTTCCAGGGCGAACCTGCGCTCGACCTTCGTCGAGCCCGCGAACATCGCCTCCATGGCGATGTCGAGCCGCTCGCGAAAGCCCGGTGGCCCGGTCAGCACCAGCGGCGCACTGCGGCGACTCACGAGCTGGGCGTCGAGCAGGAAGAACGGCAGGCCGCCGAAATGGTCGCCATGCAGGTGCGTCACCAGCACGGTCGACACTGTATTGGGATCGACGCCCCATTTGCGGATCGCCACCACCGAGGAGGCACCGCAGTCGATCAGCACGTTGCCGTCGCGTTTGCGTTCGAGATGGAAGCAGGTGTTGAACCGTCCGCCGCTGCCGAAAGCATCGCCGGAGCCGAGGAATTGCAGCTTCAACTCAGGGCGCCTGCTCCAGACTCGACACGATGTTGGTGAGGGTCGTGCGACGCATGTCGCGCGGGATGCTGTAATCGTAGCGCCGGGCGCGATGCATGGTGACGCGGTTGTCCCAGATCACGAGGTCCCATGGCTTCCAGACATGGGCATAGACGTACTTCCGCTGGGTCGCGTGCTCGCTGAGGTCACGCAGGAAGGCGCGGGCCTCGGGCACCGGCCAGCCCTCGATGCCGCCGGCATGGCTGGCGAGGTAGAGCGACAGGCGGCCGGTGTTGGGATGGCGCCGCACCAGGCGCTGGCGCACCGGCGCCCATTTCTCGCGCTCCGCGTCGGTGAATTCCGTGAAGCCGAGAATGCCGCGGGAGAAAATCTGGCTGTGCCGGCAGATCAGGTTGTGGACCTCGCGCCTGGTTGCCTCGTCGAGGTCGTCGTAGGCGGCACGCATGTCGGCGAATTCGGTATTGCCGCCGGTCGGCGGAATGCGCCGCGCCGACAGCATGGAATACTTGGCCGGCACGTCCTTGAAGGAGCTGTCGGAGTGCCAGAGCTGGTTGCCCAGCCCGAACAGGCGGCGGCGGTCCTCGCGCGGCAGCACCTCGCTGTTCTTGTCGAGGTTGGAGATGTCGTTCAGCTCCATGCTGACACGGCGGTCCTCGGGGGCGGCGATGTCGCCGGTCGCCAGCTCGAGCGGGCCGAGCGTCTTGGCGACGACGAGCTGCTGCTCGTCGCTGAGCTGCTGGCCGTGGAACACCAGCACGCCGTACTGGTCCATGCCGGCGTCGATGGCGCGGGCGTCCGTTTCGGACAGGCCCTGCGTCAGGTCAATGCCGGACACCTCTCCGGCGAAGAACGGGCGGGAGTCGGGATCGATGGGTCGGATCGAGATGGCCATGGCCGAAGGGTGATACCGCCGGGCGTGGCTTGCAAGGGGGAATGGCACTAGGCTTTTGACCCTCGACAGGGGGGAAACCATGAGTTTTGCCGGCATGAACTACCTTGCCATCGTCCTTGCGGCGATCGCCGCCTTTGGCTTTGGCTCGATCTATTACATGAGCCTGTCCGGCCCGTGGCTGGCGGCCGTCGGCAAGCGCAAGGAGGACATGAAGCCCGCGGCCGGGCCGTTCATCGCCACTTTCATCGCCCAGTTCGTCATGGCTTGGGTGCTGGCCGGCACGCTCGCCCATCTCGGGCCGGGCCAGGTCACGCTGAAGAACGGGATCATCACCGCCGGCTTCATCTGGCTCGGTTTCGTGCTCACCTCGATGGTTGTGAACAACGCCTTCGCCGGCCGCAAGACGATGCTGACGGTGATAGACGGGATCCATTGGCTGGGCGTGCTCGTTATCCAGGGAGCCGTCATCGGCGCCATGGGAGTGAAAGCTTGAAACCACGCATCGAAGGCTATGCCATCGTTTCGAAGGAAGGCATGATCGCCGAGGCCGACGGCTCGTTCCCCAAGCCGATCGAGATACCGGCCGACCAGCAGCACTACCGTTCGTCGCTGGCGCGGGCGGGCGGTGTCGTCAACGGCCGGCATTCGGCCGAAGGCGGCCCGCATGAAGCGGCACGCAAGCGGCTGGTGCTGACGCGCCGCATCCCGAGCCTGGCGCCCGATCCGGTGAAGCCGAATGTCGTGTTGTGGAATCCCGGCGGGGCGAGTTTCGAGGAGGCGTGGAAGCGTCTGGGCGCCAGCGGCACGGCGGCTGTCGTGGGCGGAACCGAGGTGTTCGGCCTGTTTCTCGATATCGGTTACGACGCCTTTTACCTCTCCGTGGCCGGGGCGAGCGTACCCAACGGTCGGCCGGTGTTTCCCGGCGTCGGCAACGGCGTGGCGCCGCAGGAGCCGCTGCGCCAGCGCGGTTACAAGCTGCGCAGCAGCCGCGTGCTTGATGCGGCGACCAATACGATCCTCGAGGAATGGGCGAAATGATTTCTGCCGGCTCGGTCGTCATGGCGGCCGTCGACCGTTTCGCGCGTACGCCCTTCCTCTCCTGGCAGACACCGATCGAGCGCCAGCCGCGGCTGAGCGAAAAGCTCGGCATCGAGCTTGTGGTCAAGCGCGACGACCTGACGGGGCTGGCCTTCGGCGGCAACAAGGTCCGCCAGCTCGAATTCTATTTCGGCAAGGCCGTGGCAGCCGGGGCCGACACCATCCTGATAACCGGCGCCGTGCAGTCGAACTACGTACGCGTCGCTGCGGCCTGCGCCGCGCGGCTCGGCATGGCCTGCCATATCCAGCTCGAGGAACGGGTTGCCGGCGTCGACGAGATCTATCGCGCCTCGGGCAACGTCCTGCTGAACGAGCTTTTAGGCGCGACGCTGCATTCCTATCCCGTCGGCGAGGACGAGGAGGGCGCTGACCGCCAGCTGGGCGAGATCGCCGATGAGCTCGCCGCCCAGGGCCGGCGGCCCTTCGTGGTACCGCTCAGTGCCAACCATCCGCCTCTGGGCGCGCTCGGTTACATCAAATGCGCCGCCGAGCTGCTCGACCAGGGCGTTGCCTTCGACCACGTCGTCCTCGGCTCGGGCAGCGGCCAGACCCATGCCGGCCTGCTGTTCGGCCTGCGCGCGCTCGGCTGGAAAGGCGACGTCGTCGGCATCTGCGTTCGCCGCGCCGCCAGACTTCAGAAGCCGCGGATCGAAGGACTGTGCCGTCGCACCGCCGAATTGCTCGGAATCGACAATCCGGTTCGCCAGGGCGATGTCGAGGTTCATGACGATGTTCTGGCGCCGGGATACGGCGTGCTGAACGAGGCGGTCTCCGCCGCGGTCCGCGACTGTGCGCGGCTGGATGGTCTTCTGGTCGAGCCGGTCTACACGGGACGAACGATGGCTGGTCTCTTCGCCCGCGTGCGCGATGGCCGCCTGCCCCAGCGCTCGAAGGTGATGTTCCTGCACACCGGCGGGCTGCCGGCCCTGTTCGCCTACGCGACCGAGTTGCGCCGCACCGTGGTCTCCCAGTCGACAGCCGGATGTCCGTCGTCAGGACCCCTGATACAGATTTAACGTCTTGAGGAAGAGAGGATTTCCGGCTCATCGTTACCCAGAGGGGAACGAGATGAGACAGAAATCCACCACGACGGCCTCGCCGTCCGAGCGCCTTGTGAAGAACATTCGCCGGG
>CAMDQJ010000049.1 GCA_945905835.1 Asaia bogorensis | reverse complement strand
CTTCGCCGTCACACCCACGTGCCCGTCACCGCCCGGCAGAAAATCCCTGATCCGTGCCCATTGGTCATCCCGCAATCCATAACGCCGTGTCATCGGTCAGCTCTCCTCGATGGCCGACCTCCTATGAATCACTTAAAATCCTCATTGGGAATCCCCTAATTGAGGACGGGCCCTAGCCTGTGCGCTATCCCACCGGATCCAGCACGACGACCGGGATCTCCCGCTCGACGGCCTTGACCTGATAGTCGGCGAAGGGCGGCCAGACGCCGATCGCCGCGTGCCACAACCGCGTCCGCTCTTCGCCCGAGGCGGTCCGTGCCTTTGCCCGCATCTTGGCGGTGCCGACCTGGATCTCGACGTCCGGGTTGGCCAGGATGTTGCGGTACCAGCCGGGGTGCTGCGGCGCGCCGCCCTTCGAGGCGATCACGAAGTAGCCATCGCCGGCGCGGCCGTAGAACAGCGGGAAGAGGTACTTCTGCCCCGACTTGCGCCCGGTCGTGGTCAACAGCAGCGACGGAACGGTCCGTGCCGGCGCGTTGGGCGGGGTGATGGTGTACATGTGGCCGTCGGTGCCGCCACTCGACAGATAACGGTCGACATGGTCGAGCATCCACTTCGGCAGGTTCGGCGCGAGCTTGGTCTCGGTCATCACTGTCTCCCTGTCTACGCCGGCAGCCGCGTCGATTGCCAGGTCACCATCTGCCACTTGCCATTGCGCTTGGCGTAGACGTCAGTGAAGCGCACGCCGAAGGCGTTGGGTGTGCCGTTCGATACGACCTTGATCTGAGCGATCCCGGTCAACACCACCGAATCGCCGAGATCCTGCGCTTTGACCTCGGACGGTTCGATGCTGGTGTACACGGTCGTCCCCGAGACCATGGCGCCTATGAGGCTCTTCTTGGTGTCGAGCCGCGCCGAGGAGTGGGTGTAGATCAGATCGTCGGCCAGCACCGCCTCCAGCGCGGCGACATCCTTCGCCGTCATCGCGTGCATGCGCTTCTTGTCGAGATCGACGATCATCTGTCCGTTGCCGGCCATTTGGGCCTCCCGTCAATTGAAGTTGAGTTTGAGGCCCGGCTCCGGCCACTGCATGACGGCAAGCTGGCCTTGGTCCGACAGCGTGATGTAGGCGGTGCGCATGTCGGGGCCGCCGAAGCAGATGTTGGTCGGATAGACGTCCGGCATCTTCACCTCGCGCACGATCGCGCCCGTGGGCGCGATCTCGGTGATCATGCCGGTGGTGAGCGTCGCCACCGTGATGTTGCCGCTGGCCATTACCGCCAAGCTGTCGAAGCGCGCGCGGCCCGGCAGTCCGGCGATGGTGCGGCCGCCATGCGGCGCATGCGCCTTCGGCGGGCGCAACTTGCCCGGCCCCTCGATGTCGAAGGCCCACAGCCGCGCACCTTCGGTGTCGGCCACGTAGAGAACCTTGCCGTCGGGCGAGAGGCCGCAGCCATTCGGGCTGAGCATGGGATAGGCCAGGCACACGATCTTCGAGCCGTCCGGCTGCGCATAATAGATTCCGCCGTGGTCGCGATGACGGGCATAGCGCTTGCCGAGATCGGTGAAGTAGATGCCGCCATCCTTGTCGACCACCAGGTCGTTGGGTGCCGAGAGCTTGTGGCCGTCGCATTCGGTGTAGAGGGTCTTCGCTGTACCAGTCGTGCGGTCGAGCCGCTGCAGGGAGCCGCTCTTGTAGTCGGGATGCGGCCCCTGGCCCATCGAGACGCCCTCGACATAACGGCTGCCGCCGTTGTTGCAGCAATAGATCGCGCCGTCTTTGCCGACCGCGAGGCCGTTCGGTCCGCCATCGGTCGCCGAGAATAGCGACACTTTGCCGTCGGGCGTAATGCGCGAGCAGCGGCCGTTACGGATCTCGGTCAGGATCACCGATCCGTCGGACATGACCACCGGACCCTCGGGAAAACCGAGACTGGTCGCCAGAATACGCACCTCGCTCATCGCGCCCCTCCACCTTCATTCATTTCCAGCGGAGCGTAGGGTAGGGGGCGGGCCGGCGGCAAGCAAAGTAAGGCAAAAGTGATGCAACAAAAGCACTGCGACTTCGTTGCATGGCATCGGCAATGAGGAGAACGACGTGTCCTATGTGAAGTCCGCCCTGCAGCCCGGCGAGACGATCAAGGCGATCGGCAAGCTGCACTGGGTAATCTACCTCCCGGCCTTCCTGATCATCGGACTGGGTGCGGCCGCCATGCTGGCCTCTCAGCGGGTCGACCGCGAGATGTCGATGGCCCTCTGCGTCGGCGGCGGCGTAGTCGTCCTGTTCGGGCTGGCGTCGCTTCTTCACAACTGGTTCAAGCGGTGGATCACCGAGCTGGCAGTGACCGACCATCGCGTCATCTACAAATGCGGCTTCATCCGGCGCCACACCACCGAGATGAACATGGACAAGATCGAGACGGTGAACGTCGACCAGTCGATTGCCGGTCGGCTGCTGGGCTTCGGCACCATCCACGTGCTGGGCACCGGCCAGGGCATGGAGCGCCTCGATTGCGTCGCCTCGCCGCTTCAGCCGCGCAGCGCCATCACCGCGCGATAGCCGGGCGCGTCAGACCGAGATGATCGCGTAGCGTCACGCCTGTATAGTCGGTACGAAACAGGCCGCGCTCCTGCAGGATCGGCACCACGAGATCGACGAAGGCATCGAACGGGCCGGGGAAGAAGGGCGGCATGACGTTGAAGCCGTCGGCGGCGCCAGCGCGGAACCACTGCTCCAGCGTATCGACGATCTGTGTAGGACTGCCAACCAGCAGCAGATGGCCGCGCGCGGCGACCACCCGGTAGAAGAGTTCGCGCAGGGTGAGATTGTCGCGGCGCGCCGCTCCTCAGGATGAGGTTATTTTTCCTTTACTCGAACGCGGTGAAGACCTCTTCGATCGCCTGCATCTGGTTGCCGGCGGCCGAGGAGGGCACCAGGATGGGCGTATGCACGCCCGCCGCGCGCCAGGCGGCAACGCCCTCGCGTACTTTCGCGGCCGGCCCGAACAGCGTGTTGTCGGCGAGCCATTTGTCGGTGAGATATTTCGCCACATCGTCGCGGCGTCCCTCGGCGATGGCCTTCTCGATGGCATCCATTTCCTCGACGTAGCCGGCCTCTTTCCAGTAGTTGCGGTAATTCGGCAGGGACGCGTAGTTGGTCAGTGTGCGCCGGTTCACCGCCCGGGCAGCCTCGACGTCGTCGTTAATGCAGGTCGGGATCATGTTGCCGATGAAGAAGTCCGGATGGTTGCGCTTGCCCGCCGGCAGCGCCGCCAGCGACTCTGACATGTGCGACAGCGAGGCGTTGGCGAAGATCACGCCCTCGGCCAGCTCGCCCGACAGCGCCACCATTTTCTTGCGCAGCGCCGCGACGATGATCGGCGGCAGGGGGCCGAAGCCGTCCTGCGCGCGCAGCTTTTCGATGAAGGCGCGCGTGTCGGCCAGCGGCTTGCCCGGCGTCACGCCCATGCGCACATGCGACGGTCCGTGCGCGATGCCGATGCCGAGGCGAAACCGGCCGCCCGAGACCTCGTGCATCATCGCCGCACTCTGCGCGAAATCGACGATGGTGCGCTGATAGATCGGCGCGATGGCGGTGCCGAAAGCGATCGATTCGGTGTTCCACGACAGCGCCTCGCACATCGACATGTTGCCGAACGGGCTCGGCACGTAGATCCCGGCGAATCCGCGCCGTTCGGTCTCCTGGCAGAGTTCGATGGTGCGGCGGCGGCGCCCTGGCACGGCGATCAGGCACAGGGCGGGGAGCGATTCGGACATCGGGGCGTTCCTTCGGCTGACGTTCGTTTCGACTGAGTATCGCTGGGCCCGCGCACCGTGAAGTGCTTACCCTTGTGGCGCAGGATGTGCATCTTGTCGAAGTCGAACCAGACGCCGCTCTTCTTGTCGCGCAGGAAGGCATCGTCCTCCCAGCTGTCCCACAGGCCGACCACGACGTCGTGGAACTCGTCGGCGCGATCGTAGCGGATGCCGTGCTCGAAATGCTGGTCGCGGCCGAAATTCACCGCCTCGTCCTCGGCCTGCGAGGTCACGAGGTTCCAGCCGGCGCGGCCGCCGCTGATGTGGTCGATGGTGAGGAAGCGGCGCGCGACGTTGTAGGGCTCGTTGTACGAAGTGGTGCAGGTCGAGGCGAGGCCGATGCGGTTGGTGATGGCGGCAAGTGCTGCGATCGCGCTCATCGGCTCGATATGCGCCTGGCGCCCGTTCTTCACGCGGAACGGCTTGCCGCCATAGACGGCGGTGCTGCCGGGAATGGCGACGCTGTCCTGGAAGAACATGCAGTCGAGCAACCCGCGCTCGCACATCCGAGCCATGTCGGCGAGCATGCGGAAATCGAGGTCGGTCTCGCAGACTGCGTCGGGATGGCGCCAGCCGGTGGGATGGCAGCCGGGAAGGCTGAAGAAAGCGCCGAAGCGCAACTTGCGCCGGGTCATGCGAATTGCCCGAAGTTCATGCAGCTACGATAGAGCAATTTTCGTTCCGCCGGGCGTCGAAACGGAAATGTTACTTGAGAAAGGGATTATCGCTGTTGCGGCCGCGCCGGCGTGGCGGGAACTGCTCGGTGAGATAGGTCAGGATCTCGGCGCGCTCCTCGGGTTTGACTTCCGGCATGCGGTGCTTTTCGCGCATCAGGTCGATGGTCGAGTCCCAGAGGTCGCGCGTCAGGCCCTGCGCCTTGATCAGTGCCACGCCGTGGCAGGCGGTGCAGGTATAGAAGGTGGTCTCGCGGCCCTTGCCCTCGGGCAGGTCCTCGACCTTGTCGTTATGCGGCGACGGCTTACCCTTGTCGGGGTTGACGGCCGCCGCGGCCGCCAGCGGCTTCGGCGGTGGCACGTAGATGTCGCGATTCCACGAGCCCGACTTGTCGATGGCGAGCAGCAGAAAGACCGATGTCAGCGTGATGACGCAGACATGGGCGATGTTGATCTGCATCAGGCTTCGACGAGAACCCGGATGCGGTTGATCGGGTTGGCGCCGTAGCCCTGCGGTCCCCAGTTGCCGGCGATGAAGGGCTGCGTCACGCCCTTGGTGTCGGTCGCCTTGGCCCAGACCTCGTAGTAGCCCGCACTCGGCAGCTCGACCGAGGCGGTGAAGCGCTGCCAGGCGTATTTGTTCGCCGGCGCATTGACCTTGGCGCTCTGCCAGGTGACGCCGTAGTCGGTCGAGATGTCGACCGACTTCACGTCGTTGTCGCCGGCCCAGGCATGGCCGCGCAGGTCGATCTTGCGCGTGCCGGCGGCAAGGCGCG
Organism: Asaia bogorensis; assembly: GCA_945905835.1. Classification (GTDB taxonomy): domain Bacteria; phylum Pseudomonadota; class Alphaproteobacteria; order Reyranellales; family Reyranellaceae; genus Reyranella. The sequence continues at coordinate 25,496 of CAMDQJ010000049.1, read as the reverse complement.
TACCGTCGGCGGGGAAGGTGACGATCGAGCGCACCGGCATCGATTCCAGGATTGTCATGTCTTTCTCGTCACCCTTGCTGCCGGGCACGATCGGCTTCTTGGGGATGCGGTAGGAAAAGCCGCCCATGCCCGGGCCGTCATGCTCCTTGTCGCGCACCCAGACGCGGGTCAGCCACTTGATCGAGCTCGAGGCCGGCCACCCCGGCACGACCAGGCGAACCGGTCCGCCATGGATCAGCGGGATGTCCTTGCCGTTCAGCTTGAAGGCGAGGAGCGTATGCTCGTCCATCGCCTTGGCCAGCCGCACGCCGCGCGAGATCGAGGGCTTGTCGGTCTCGCCTGCCAGCGTCGGATCGGCGCCGTAATGGCCGGTATAGACCGCCGTGGACTTGAGGCCCGCGCTCTTCAGCACGTCGGCCAGCCGCACGCCGGTCCATTCCGGACAACCGGCGCCGCCGTTGGTCCACTGGTTGCCGCGCGCCTCGGGCGAGAAGAACGAGCGGCCGTTGCCACCGCATTCCAGCATCAGCTTCAGCGTGACGTTGGGATACTTGCTCATGAGGTCGCCGACGGTGATTTCCATCGGCTTGTCGACCTCGCCGTCGATCTTGAGCTTCCACGCCTTGGGATCGCCGCTGATCTCGGGAATCTGGCCGTTGTTGCGGATGAACAGTTTTTCGGTCGGCGTCACGTCGTCGTCGAGCATCTCGGCCGGCGTTTCGGCGACCAGCGGCTTGTCGCCCAGGATCGTGAGCTTGGCCTTGCCGTCCATCTCGAGAAGCTTGGGACCTTTGGGCGCCGCCGGCGGAGCGGTAGCCGGCGTGCCTTGCGCCAGCACGTCGCTGGCCGGCAGAGATGCAGCGATTGTGGCCATTCCGACCGCCTGAAGCACATTACGCCGCGAAGCGCGCATGGTTCCCAAGGATTTCATTGCTTGTTCCTCCAATTTCGAAAAATTCTAGCTCAAGCGCGGCGGCGCGTCAGCCAGCCGGAGAGGATAAGTGCCGTGGCGGCAACCCCTACGACGATGGTCGCCAGCACGTTGATCTGCGGGTCGACACCCAGCCGCACGCTGGAATAGACGCGCATCGGCAGGGTCTGCGACTGCGCGCCGGCGACGAACTGGGTCATGATCAGATCGTCGAGCGATAGCGTGAAGGCGAGCATCCAGCCCGAGGCCAGCGCCGGCGCGATCAGCGGCAGCGTGATCGTCATGAAGGTGACCCACGGCGTGGCACCGAGATCCATCGCAGCCTCCTCCAGCGCGCGGTCGAAATCGGCGAGGCGCGCCTGAACGACGATGGCCACGAACGCCATCGAGAAGGTGATGTGGGCGATCGTGATGGTCAGGAACCCGCGCTCCGGCCCGCCGAACACGCGCTCGGCGCCGACGAACAGCAGCAGCATGGAAATGCCCATGACGACTTCCGGCATGACCATCGGCGCCACGATCAGGCCGCCGAACAGGGTGCGGCCGGGAAACGCCGGCACGCGCGCCAGCACGTAGCCGGCGGCGAGGCCGAGCAGAGCGGAGACGGTGGCGCTCACAAGTGCGATCCTGAGCGACAGGAAGGCCGCGTCGAGCATCGCGTCGTTGGCGAAGAGGGCGCTCCACCATTTGGTCGAGAAGCCCGCCCATACCGTCACCAGCCGGGACTCGTTGAAGGAATAGACCGCGACCAGCGCGATCGGCAGGTAGAGGAAGGCGTAGCCGAAGGCCAGCACCGTCATCAGCAAGCGGGAGCGGCTGCCCATCTCAGCTTTCCCCGGGGCTCTTGGCTTGCTGGCGTTGGTACAGGACCATCGGGCCGACCAGCAGCACGAGCAGGCAGATCGCCACCGCCGAGGCGAGCGGCCAGTCGGCGTTGGTGAAGAACTCGTCCCACAGGACCTTGCCGATCATCAGCGTGTCGGTGCCGCCCAAGAGGTCGGGAATGACGAACTCGCCGACCGCCGGGATGAAGACCAGCAGGCAGCCGACAGCGATGCCGGGCAGCGAGAGCGGCAAGGTGATCGTCAGGAAGGCCGTGAACGGCCGGGCGCCGAGATCGGCGGCGGCTTCCAGGAGGCCCCAGTCGAGCTTTTCCAGCGCAGCGTAGAGCGGCAGCACCATGAACGGCAGGTAGGCGTAGACGATGCCGAGATGCACCGCCCATTCGGTGCCGAGGATGGTGCCGGGATCGGCGACGAGGCCGGACCAGCGCAGGAACTGGTTGAGGATGCCGTTCTCGGCCAGAAGACCGATCCAGGCGTAGACGCGGATCAGGAACGACGTCCAGAACGGCAGCACGACCAGCATCAGCAGCAGCGGGCGGCGCTTAAACTCGGCGCGGGCGATGGCGTAGGCCATGGGAAAGCCGAGCAGGAGCGTGGCCAGCGTCGAGACGGCGGCGATTCGCAGCGAGGATAGCCACGCCGCGATATAGAGATCGTCGCTGAACAGCAACGCGAAGCTCTTGAGGCTGAAGCCGAGCGTCACCGGCGGCGCCGAATCGGGCGCGTTGGTGCCGAGCGAGATCGCCAGCACTAGGGCGAACGGCAGCAGGAAGAAGACAATCAGCCAGGCGAAGGGGAGCGCGATGACGGCGCGCATGTTTAGGCGTCGATCCCGTGCGCCGCATCGGCTGCCCAGCCGAGCCAGACAGCGTCGCCGCGGCTGCGGGAGGTGTCGGGCGCGGCGGTGACGGTCATGACCGCGCCGTCGACGGCGACGCGATAGAGCGAGCGATCGCCTTCGTAGGCGATGTCGACGATCTTGCCGGGCAGGACATGCGCGCTGCCGGGCCGGGCCGAGGCGAGCGCGATCTTCTCCGGGCGCAGCACGAACCAGCGTCCGTCCTTCTCGAAGATGTTGGCAATGCCCAAAAAGCCCGCGACGAAGCGCGAGCCAGGCCGTTCGTAGACCTCGCGCGGCGTGCCGACCTGCACGATGCGGCCTGCATCCATCACCGCGAGACGGCCGGCCATGGACATCGCCTCCTCCTGGTCGTGCGTCACCATGATGAAGGTGAGACCAAGCTGCTCCTGCAGGCGCACGATCTCGAAGCGCGTGCCCTCGCGCAGCTTGCGGTCGAGCGCGGCCAGTGGTTCGTCGAGCAGCAGCAGCTTGGGCCGCTTGATCAGCGCCCGGGCGAGCGCCACGCGCTGGCGCTGGCCGCCAGAGAGCTGCGCCGGCTTGCGCGCAGCGAGATCTTCGAGATGGACGAGCTTCAGCACCTCGACGACGCGCGTGGCGATCTCGGCCTTCGGCAAGCCCTCGCGGCGCAGGCCGTAGCCGACATTGTCCGCCATATCCATGTGCGGGAAGAGGGCATAGGACTGGAACATCATGTTCACCGGCCGGCGATGCGGCGGCACGGCGGTCATGTCGTGGCCGTCGATGAACAGGCGGCCTGAATCGGGCGTCTCGAAGCCGGCCAGCATGCGCAGCAACGTGGTCTTGCCGCAGCCCGAGCCGCCGAGCAGGGCGAACAGCTCGCCGTGCGCGACATCGAGATCGACATTGTCGACCGCCGTGACGGCGCCGAAGCGCTTGGTCAGTCCTTCTATTCGGACAATAGGTGCGCTCACCGGCCGGTCTTGATCGTGGTCCACAGGCGGGTGCGCTCGCGCAGCTGCTCGGCGTCGCCGGCGGTGATGGTGTAGAACCTGCTGCGTACGTCGGCCGGCGGATAGATCAACGGATTGCCCGAGATCGCCTTGTCGAGCAGCGGCAACGCGGCCTTGTTGCCGTTGGCGTAGCCAGTGATGGCGCTGGAGGCGGCGGCAACCTTGGGATCGAGCATGAAATCGACGAAGCGATGGGCGTTGTCGGCGTTGGGCGCGTCCCGGGGGATCGCCACCACGTCGATCCACAGCAGCGAGCCTTCCTTGGGAATGGCGTAGGCGATCTCCTGCCTGTCCTTGGCCTTGTCGGCACGATCGCGCGCCTGGAAGACGTCGCCGGAGTAGCCGAAGGCGAGGCAGATGTTTCCGCCGGCCAGTGCGTTGATGTACTCCGACGAATGGAATTTGCGCACGAAGGGCCGGATCGCCTTCACGACCTCGGCCGACTTCTGCAGGTCGTCGGCTTTCTTCGAATCGGGATCGAGGCCGAGATATTTCAGCGCCGCCGGCAGCACGTCGGTGGCGCTGTCGAGCAACATGACGCCGCAATCCTTGAACTTCGCCACGACCGCCGGATCGAAGATCATTTTTAGCGAATCGACCGGCGCGTCGGGCATGCGCTTCCTGATGGCGGCGACGTTGTAGCCGATGCCGGTGGTGCCCCACATCCACGGTACGGCGTGGGCATTGTCGGGATCGTACTTGGCAAGGGCCGCCATGATCTCGGGATCGAGGTAGTTCCAGCCCTTGAGCTTCAAACGGTCGAGTTTGAGGAACAGGTTGGCCGCGAGCTGGCGCACGAAGAACGGCGAGGCCGTCGGCACGACGACGTCGTAGCCCGAGCGGCCGGTCTTGAGCTTGGCGTCCAGGATCTCGTTGGAATCGTAGGTCGTGTAGTTGACCTTGAGTCTGCTGTCCTTCTCGAAGGCCTTGAGCTGGTCCTCGGCGATATAGTCCGACCAGTTGTAGACGTTGACCGAGCCTTGGGCGAAGGCCGGCGCGGCGAGGGCAAAGAGCAGGGCGACGAGGATCGAACGCATCAGCAGAGCTTACACGCCGAGATAGCGGTGTTGTAGCGCGCTGTCCGCCGCTAAGGCCTGCGACGTGCCGGTCCACACCACGCGGCCCTTTTCGACGATGTGGTGGCGGTCGGCGAGGCCAATCAGCGAGCCGACGTTCTTGTCTATCAGCAGGATCGCCTGGCCCTCGCGCTTCAGCCGGCCGAGGCAGGCCCAGATCTCCAGCCGGATCAGCGGCGCCAGACCCTCGGTCGCCTCGTCGAGGATCAGGAGCTTGGGGTTGGTCATCAGCGCCCGGCCGATCGCCAGCATCTGCTGCTCGCCGCCCGAGAGCTGGTTGCCCATGTTGCGCTGGCGTTCGGCGAGCCGCGGAAAGAACTCGAAGACGCGGGCGATCGTCCAGGGATTGGTGCGCCGGTCGCGGTTGGCCGAAGCCGCCACGAGGTTTTCGCGCACCGAGAGATTGGGAAAGATCTGGCGGCCCTCCGGCACCAGGCCGAGGCCCAAGCGGGCGATGCGGAAGGCCGGCAGCGCCTCGACGCGTTTGCCCTCGAACTCGACGCTGCCGCGTCGTGTGGCGATCAGGCCCATGATCGAATGCACGGTCGTGGTTTTGCCCATGCCATTGCGGCCCATCAGCGTGACCACTTCGCCGGCATCGATGCTCAGCTCCATGCCGAACAGTGCCTGGCTGGCACCGTAGAAAGCTTCGAGGTCGCGCACGCGAAGCATCAGACGCTGGCCCCGTCTTCGCCGAGATAGGCCTGGCGGACCTCCGCATTGGCGCGGATCTCGGCCGGCACGCCACTGGCGATGGCGCGGCCATAGACCAGCACGGTGATGCGGTCGGCGAGCTGGAATACGGCGTCCATGTCGTGCTCGATCAGCAACATCGCACGCTCGCCCTTCAGCGCCTGCAGGAAAGCGATCATGCGCTGGCTCTCTTCAACGCCCATGCCGGCCATCGGCTCGTCGAGCAGCAGCAGCTTGGGCTCGCCGGCGAGCGCCATGGCGATCTCGAGCTGGCGCTGCTCGCCATGGCTGAGCGTGGCGGCGTGTGTGTCGGCACGGTCTAGAAGGCCGACCGACTCGAGCAGCCGGCGGGCGGGATCGCGCAAGGCCTTGTCAGTGCGGGCATCGGCGAGGAAGCGGAAGGAGTGGCCGGCATGGGCCTGGACGGCGAGAGCGACGTTGTCGAGCGCGGTGAACTCGCGCAGCACCGATGTGATCTGGAAAGAGCGCGCAAGTCCCAGCCGCACCCGGGCATGCGTCGGCAGGCGCGTGACATCCTGGCCGGCGAAATGGATCGAACCTGAGTCGGATGGCAATTGCCCGGTGATCTGTGCCACCAACGTCGTCTTGCCGGCGCCGTTGGGACCGATCAAGGCATGGATCTCGCCGGGACGGACGTCGATCGAGAGGTTGTCGGTGGCCAAAAGACCACCGAAGCGCTTGATCAGACCGTGTGTCTGCAAGAGGGGGGTGCGGAGCAGCGGCTCAACCATTGCGCCGCCCCAGAAGCGAGTCGAGGCCGCCACGGGCGTAGAGCGCGATCAGCACCAACATCGGCCCGAACACGATCTGCCAGTATTCACCCCAGCCCTTGTGCAGCAGGTCGAGCAGCGGCTTCAGCGATTCCTCCAGGACGAAGAAGGCGATGGCGCCGTAGAGAGGGCCGAACAGCGTGCCCATGCCGCCGAGCACGACCATGACGATGAGGTCGCCTGACTTCACCCAGCTCATCATGGCCGGCGAGACATAGGCGCCTTCGTTGGCGAGTAGGATGCCGGCGAGGCCACCGAAGGCACCCGAGATGGTGAAGGCGGCGAGCCGGTAGTGGAACACCGGGAAGCCGAGTGCCATCATGCGCAAATCGTTCGACTTGGCGCCGCGCAGCACCAGGCCGAAGCGCGAGTTGGCGAAGCGGCGGCAGAACCACAGGGTGCCGGCCAGCAGCACCAGGCACAGCCAGTAGAACGAGGCCTTGTCGCGCAGGTCCAGAAGGCCGGTGAAGCGGCTGCGGCTGATGTTGAGGCCGTCGTCACCGCCATAGGCCTCCAGCCCGGCGCTGACGTAGTAGATGAGCTGCGCGAAGGCCAGCGTGATCATGATGAAATAAACACCGCGCGTGCGCAGCGACAGCGCGCCGACCAGCGCCGCCCAGATCGTCGCGGCGGCGATGGCGACCGGCCATTGCAGCCAGCCGCTTTGCAAGCCGTGCGCTGAGAGGATGCCGACAGCATAGCCACCGATGCCGAAGAACACGGCGTGGCCGAAGCTCACCAGTCCGCCATAGCCCAGGATCATGTTGAGGCTGACGGCGGCGATCGACCAGATGACGATGCGCGTGCCGACCGACAGCAGGTAGCGCTGGTCGAAGGCCTGGGTCAGCAGCGGCAGCAATGCGAGTACCAGCAGCAGCAGCGCAGTCACCAGGCCACGCGGCGTTCGCAGAAAAGTCACGTGCGCTGGCCGAACAGGCCGGTCGGCCGCCACACCAGCACGCCCGCCATGACGATGTAGACCAGGACCTGCGAGATCGCGGGCGCGGCGCTCGAGGCGGCGGCATTGCTCATGAAGGTCTTCAGGATATCGGGCAGGAAGGCGCGGCCGACGATGTCAATCTGGCCCACGACCATGGCGGCGACAAAGGCGCCTTTGATCGAGCCGATGCCGCCGATCACGATGATGACGAAGGCCAGGATCAGGATGTCGTCGCCCATGCCGATCTTCACCGAGCCGATGGGGGCCGCCATCAGGCCGGCGAGGCCGGCGAAGACGGCACCCAGGCCGAACACCAGGCTGAACAGCAGCTCGATGTTGACGCCGAGTGCCGCGATCATCCGCCGGTTGGAGGCACCGGCGCGGATCAGCATGCCGAGACGGGTGCGCGCCACCAGCCAGGCGAGCAGGATCGCGACAAGGGCGCCGACTACGATCAGGGCGAAGCGGTAGGCGGGGTAGGGCACGCCGGGCAGGATCTCGACGGTGTGGCTCAAGAACGCCGGCACGGCGATGCTCTTGCCGGCCGGTCCCCAGACCGCGCGCACCAACTCGTTGAAGAAAAGGATCAGGCCGAAGGTCGCCAGCACCTGGTCGAGATGGTCGCGGCCGTAGAGCCGTCGGATGACGACGGCCTCGACGATCACCCCCAGCAGGAAGGTCGCGGGCAGGGCCAAAAGGGCGCCCAGCACGAATGAATCGGTCCAGCCGATCAGGGTCCAGGCGAGGTAGGCGCCCATCATGTAGAGCGAGCCGTGCGCCAGGTTCACGAGATCCATGATGCCGAAGGTGAGCGTGAGGCCGGCGGCGAGCAGGAACATCAGCAGGCCGAGCTGCACGCCGTTCAGCATCTGGATCAGCAGGTAGTCCATTCCCTCGATTACCTTGGGGCGACTTTCGACGATGCGCGTTGTCTTGCGCACATTTTCATCCCGAGCGCAGCGAGGGACCTTTCGCGGCGTCGACCAAAGGTCCCTCGCTGCGCTCGGGATGACACCGTTTTCTTAACGAACAATAGGGACCTCTCAAACGAAACGGGAGCGCGTTGCCGCGCTCCCGTCAACCGTCTGGCCGAACAGCCTTACTTCATCGAGCATTTGGAGGCGTAGGGATCCTGGCCCGCCGTCACAGCGGTGGCGATGGTCTTCACCGTCATCACGCCCTGGGCATCCTTCACCGCTTCCTGGATATAGAAATTCTGGATCGGGAAGTTGTTGTTGCCGTACTTGAAGTCGCCGCGCAGCGACTTGAAGTTGGCCTTCTTGAGCTCGGCGCGGACCTTGGCCTTGTCGGAAAGGTCGCCCTTCAGCGCGTCGGCGGCCGAGGCCATCAACATGATCGAATCGTAGCTCTGCGCGCCGTAGTAGGACGGATAGACGCCGTGCTTCTTCTTGAAGTCGGCGACGTAGCGCTTGTTCTGCTCGTTCGGCAGGTCGTTGACCCATTCCTGGGCGCCCAGCGTGCCCAGGGCGAGGTCGCCCTGCTGCGGCAGGGTGATCGCGTCGATCGAGAACACCTGGTAGAGTGGCACGGTCTTGTTGAGGCCGGCCTGCACCCACTGCTTCACGAACTGAACGCCGTGCGCGCCGGGATAGAAGATGAAGATGCCGCCGGGCTTGGCGGCGCCGACCTTGGTGAGCTCGGCCGAGAAGTCGAGCTGGTCGGGCCACTTGGTGTAGTCCTCGCCCAGGATCTGGCCCTTGTAGGTGCGCTTGACGCCCGCGAGCATGTCCTTGCCGGCGGCGTAGTTGGGGCCGACGACATAGAGGCTCTTCACGCCCTTGGTGTTCAGGTACTCGCCCATCGCCATCGGCGTCTGGTCGTTCTGCCACGAGGTCGAGAAGAAGTTCTTGTTGCACAGCTCGCCCGCGATCTGCGACGGGCCGGCATTGGACGAGATCAGGATGGTGTCGCCCTCGTCGGTCACCGTCTTGAGCGAGGCCAGCAGCACGTTCGACCAGATGTAGCCCGCAACGAAATTGACCTTGTCCTGCTGCACCAGCTTCTCGGAACGGGCCTTGCCGACATCAGGCTTAAACTGGTCGTCCTCGTAGACGACCTCGAAGGGCTTGCCGCCCATCTTGCCGCCGAGATGCTCCTTGGCGAGCTCGACCGAGCGGCGCATGTCCTCGCCGATCGCCGCCTGTGAGCCGGAAAGCGTGGTGATGAAGCCCACCTTGATGGTGTTCTGGGCCGCCGCCGGCTGCAGGGCGAGCGCCAGGGCGGCGATTGTTGTGCCACCAAACAATTTGGCCTTGGATATGTTTTTCATGAGGTCGTCTCTCCCTATTCGATGGCCGTATAGAAGCCGAAAACGCTCAGCCGCGCAATTTGAAGCGCTGGATCTTGCCGGTCGCGGTCTTGGGCAGTTCGGCCACGTATTCGACCCAGCGCGGGTACTTGTAGGGCGCCAGGGTCTTCTTGCAGAGCGCCATCAGTTCGTCGGTCAGCGCCGCGCTCCCACCTCCATTGGCACCGCTTGCCTGCTTCAGCACGATATAGGCCTTGGGCTTGATCAACTCGTGCTCGTCGGCGTGGCCGACGATGGCGGCCTCGAGCACGGCTCCATGGCCGATCAGGCAGTTCTCGATCTCGACCGGGGAAACCCAGATGCCGCCCACCTTCAGCATGTCGTCGCTGCGGCCGTCGTAGAAGTAGAAGCCTGCCTCGTCCTGGCGGTAGGTGTCGCCGGTGTTGAGCCAGCCGTCCACCATGGTCTCGGCCGTCTTCTCCGGCTTGTTCCAATAATACTTCGCCGTCGACTGGCCCTTGATCCAGAGCCGCCCGCGCTCGCCCCGGGCCACCGGCTTGCCGTGCTCGTCGAGGACGCGCGCCTCGTAGCCCGGCACAGGCTTGCCCGACGCGCCGGGCTTGTAGTCGTCGAGCCGGTTGCCGAGGAAGATGTGCAGCGCCTCGGTCGAGCCGATGCCGTCGAGGATGATCGTGCCGGTCTTCTCCTTCCAGCGGCGGAAGATCTCGGCCGGCAGCGCCTCGCCCGCTGAGACGCAGGCGCGCAGGCTCGACAGGTCGCGCGGGCCCTTATCCAGGGCCACGAGCTGCGCGGCATAGAGTGCCGGCACGCCGTAATAGAGGGTCGCCTTGAATTTTTCGATCATCTCGAACGTCGTGTCGGGCGTCGGCCGGCGGTCGTCGAGGACCGCGGTGCTGCCGGTCCACAGCGGGAAGGTCATGCCGTTGCCCTGGCCATAGGCGAAGAAGAGTTTTGCCGCCGAATAGGAGACGTCGCTCTCCATCACGCCGAGCACGCGCACGCCATAGAGCTCGCTGGTGACGATCATGTCGCGCTGGGCATGGACCGCACCCTTGGGTCGGCCGGTCGAGCCGGAGGAATAGAGCCAGAAGCAATCGTCGGTCGGCGACGCCAGTCGCGCCTCGAGCTTGTCGGAGGCGCCCGACATCTTCCCGAGGAAGGCTTCGACCGTCAGCGCCTTGGCGGGCGCCTGCTTCAGCGCCGGCTCGATCTCACCCGCGTATTCCGACGAATAGACGACGAGGCCGCAGCCCGAATCCTCGATCATGTAGGCGTAATCGGGCGCGCGCAGCAGCGTGTTGGGCGGCACCGACACGATGCCGGCCTTGATGGCGCCCCAGAAGAGATAGAAGAACGCCGGGCAATCCTTCACGACCATCAGCAGGCGGTCACCAGGTTTCAGCCCGAGCGCCAGCAGCGCGTTGCCGGCGCGGTTCACGCGTTCGGAGAGTTCGGCGAAGGTGACGGTTTCGTGCGGCGTGCGGATCACGGCCTTGGCGCCGCGGCCTTCGGCGACGTGACGGTCGATGAAGGGCACTGCGACGTTGAAGCGGTCGGGGAGGACGACCTTGTGGTCGACGGAGAAGGAAATGCCGTGGGGAAGAGACATGGAGACAGATGATGGGCCAAGTGAGGCCCGTCATCTACCCCCGGCCGCAGTGACCGTTCACTGCCAGCGGTTGCGCGTCACCTGGGGTAAGTCGAGCTGGTGCACAGAGGGACGTGTCCGTGCTGCGGACGGCCTTTCGGCATCGACGCAGTCTTGCAGCTGCGGCCATCCGCCCGTGCAGGCCTGGTCGTCGATGGACAGGTTCCAGGTCGCCGTCTGGCAGGCGCCGTCGGATTGCCGCCCGGCATTGTCATGACAGGTCTTCGTTGCGTGCGCTCGCTTGTAGTCCTGGGCGAGTGCAATGCCCGAAATAACCACGATCGAAAGCAGCACTGCGACCACAGGTGTCATTCGACGCATTTGTGCCTCCTGAGTGCGTTTAGCGAGACAAGCCATCGACGCAGTCGAGGTCGGCAAATCGATCGCCAAGCCTCTCCTGCGGTTGGAAAGCTAGTCCGCTCGACGCAATCAGGATGTGGGATTCGCCACGTCCCAATGAGGCTCTATTGTGGCGTGATTGCAATCAGAGCTTGGCGCCCGAGGCTTTCACCGGCGCCTGGAACGTCTGTACCTCGCCGGCGACGAAAGCTGTGAATTCCGCTGGCGTCATCGGCTTGGTGACGAAGCCCAGCTCACCGAGCTTTTCCACGATCTTGGGATCGGCGAGGACTTCGCTCATGGCCTTGTGCAGCCTGGCCTGCGCCTCAGCGGGGAAGCCGGCCTGGGCGGAGATGCCGACGAAGTTCTCGGCCACCAGTTTCGGATAGCCGAGCTCGGTCACCAGCGGCACGTCGGGCGCGCTCGGCACCTTTTGCGTCGAGGTCAGCGCGATCATGCGCAACTTGCCGTCCTTGGCCAGCGGCAGCACTTCGGTGAGCGTCACGACGGCGAAGTCGAGCTGCCCCGCCATCATGTCCTGGAACATCGGCGCGGCGCCGCGATAGCCGATATGTTCCATGTTGAGGCCGAGCTCGGCCTTGAACATCTCGCCGATGATGTGGCCGATTGAGCCCTGGCCACCCGAGCCGAACGGCACGGATTTGCCCTGGGCTTTGCTCCAGGAGATCAGCTCGGCCATGGTCTTGGCCGGCACGGCGGGCCGCACGACAAAGGCGTTGGCGACCGAGCCGATATAGGCCACGTGGGCGAAGTCCTTGACCGGATCGCAGGGCGGCTTGTCGAACAGGTAGGGCGCGATCGACAGCGGCGCGCTGTTGCTGAGCATCAGCGTGTGGAAGTCGTCTTTGGCCGCGAGCACGAAATTGGCGCCGATGGTCGTGCCGCCGCCGGGCTTGTTGTCGACGATCACCGTCTGACCGAGCTTTTCCGACAGCGGCCCCGCGACGATGCGGGCGGCGACATCCGAGGCGCCGCCAGGCGGGAAGGTGACGACCAGTTTTACCGGCCGGCTCGGCCATTGCTGCGCCGAGGCGGCGCCGGCGAGCGCCAGCGTTGCCGCCAATCCCAAGACAATCCTGCGTGCGATCATGAATCCCCCAGCCTGTTTCCTGCCGGAAGGTACGCAATCGCCATGCCGGGCGTCAGGCCCCGCCACGGAAAAGTGAGAAGCCCCAGGGTGTCATCTTGAGCGGCAGGTGATAGTGTTGCGCCAAGTCGGCGATACCGAAGCGATAAGGCACTGTTTCGAGGAACGCCGGCTTGGGCACAGCGACGCCCTGCGCTCGGTACCAGTCGCCGATATGGAAAGTCGCCTCATAAATGCCGGTCGTTGTCGACGGGCAATCGAGGACGCCCTGCGCATTAACGCGGCCGTCGGCCAGAGCCTTGCCATCCGGCACTTTCAACTCGACACGTAAATCCGTCGCGGCGATGCCGCGTGAGACGTCGAAGACATGGATCGAGATGCCGCCTGCTTTCGGTGAGGCGGCCATCAGTTGAACCGAACGTATTCGAAGTCGCCGGCCTGGTTGTTGACGCCGCGCGCCGGCGGGGCGATCCAGTTGGCGAACTTGCCGGGCCGCACCACGGCCGGGCCCATCAGCGAGGTGACGTAAGCGCGGTCCTCGTCGGTCGGCAGCCACTTGCCCTCGTTGGCCTTCCACTCGGCCTCGCTCAACACCTTGCCGTCGGGCGAGATGCGCATGCCGGCGAAGGCGCCGATGCGGCGGTCGAAGCCGCGGTACGGCAGCTTCATCTCGAAATTGATGCCGGCGCGCTCGATCGCCTTGTTCCAGCGCAGCACGCCCTTGGCGCAGTCCTCGATGTAGTCCTGGCGCAGCCGCTCGTTCAGCGCCTGTAGCGCCGGCACGGTCTTCTTCACGATGCGGCCGTCCTCGGCGGTGTCGATATCGTAGCTGGCGCCGACCAGGAGATGATCGTCGTCGATGCGCGTCTCGAGGAAACGGCCCTTTACACCCTGCGTGTAGTAGTTGGCGGCGTTGGTCGAAGCTTCCTGGCCGAACAGGTCGAGCGACACCGAGAAGTGGAAGTTGAGGTATTTCTGCATGGTCGGCAGATCGATGCCGCCCAGGGCGCGCACGTCCTCGGTCTTGTGCTGCTTCATCAGCTCGCAGGTGCGCTGGATGATGCGGCCGACGCCGGTCTCGCCCACGAACATGTGGTGGGCTTCCTCGGTCAGCATGAAGCGGCAGGAGCGCGCCAGCGGATCGAAGCCCGATTCGGCCAGCGACGCGAGCTGGTACTTGCCGTCGCGGTCGGTGAAGTAGGTGAACATGAAGAAGGAGAGCCAGTCGGGCGTCGCCTCGTTGAAGGCGCCGAGGATGCGCGGCTTGTCGGGATCACCGGAATGGCGCTCGAGCATGGCCTCGGCCTCCTCGCGGCCGTCGCGGCCGAAATAGGCGTGCAGCAGGTAGACCATGGCCCAGAGATGGCGGCCTTCCTCGACATTGATCTGGAAGAGGTTGCGCAGGTCGTAGAGCGAGGGCGCCGTCTTGCCCAAAAGGCGCTGCTGCTCGACCGACGCGGGCTCGGTGTCGCCCTGCGTGACGATCAGGCGGCGCAGCGTCGAGCGCAGCTCGCCCGGGACTTCCTGCCAGGCCGGCTGACCCTTGTTGTCGCCGAAGGCGATTTTTCTGTTCGGGTCGCGATCGGCGAGGAAAATGCCCCAGCGGTAGTCCGGCATCTTCACGTAGCCGAAATTGGCCCAGCCGTTGGCATCGGTCGAGATGGCGGTGCGCAGGTAGACGTCGAAATTCGACGTGCCGTCGGGACCCATGTCCTTCCACCAGTCGAGGAAGCGTGGCTGCCAGTTCTCCAGTGCACGCTGCAGGCGGCGGTCGCTTGAAAGATCGACATTGTTGGGAATGAGCTGGGTGTAGTCGATGGCCATGGTTGCCTCCTCATGCCCGCTTGCGGTCGTATTTGCTCTGCTTACCCGAGCCGTACAGCTTCAGCGCGCCCTCGGGACCGGTGGCGTTGGGCCGCTGGAAGATCCAGTTCTGCCAGGCCGAGAGGCGGGCGAAGATCTTGGTTTCCATTGTCTCGGGGCCGGCGAAGCGCAGGTTGGCTTCCATGCCGATGAGCCCGTCGGGCGACATGCTGGCGCGTTCCTCGACGGCCAGACGCACTTCGTCTTCCCAGTCGATGTCGTCGGGCATGAAGGTGACGAGGCCCAGTGCATCCGCGGCCTCGGCGTCGAGCGCCGTGTTGCGCTCCCGTTCCAGGGCATCGACATGGCCGGGGTCGGAGAGGAAGCGTGACGCGAGCCGCGTCAGGCCGTTGCCCATCGGGTAGGGGCCGAAGTTCATGGAGGTGAGCCGCAGCGCCGCGGCCGGCAGGTTGGAGCCCTCGAAGACGCCGTCCAGCATGTAGGAGCGGTCGGCGGCCAGCGCGATTTCCAGCAGCGTGCCGGTGAAGCAGGAGCCGGGCTCGACCAGCGCGATCAGGCTGCGCGAGCTGACGTCGAGGCGCTTCAGTGTGCGCTTCCAGAACAGCACGATCTCACGCACCAGCCAGTCGGCCGATTCCTTGGCGAGCAGTGTGTCATAGGCCTGCACCAGTGTGCCGTCGCCTTGGCTTGTCAGCAGCCAGGTGCCGATCTCGGTCTCGTTGAGCCGCAGATGCATCATCGCATCGTCGAGCGAGCGGGCGAGCGTCAGCGGCCAGAAGGCAGCGCCTTGGGCGTGGACGGCGGTGGCATCGGCGGGCGGCGCTTCGGCCGGGCCGGCGATGCGGAAACGCGCGGCGCGCTGCTCGCGGTCGATTTCGATGGTGAGATGCGGATAGCGGATCGTGTCGCCCTCGATTGCGCGCTCGACCGGCGGCAGGGCGACGCCCTTGGCGTTCTTCGGACGGGCCGATTTGGCGGCGACGTCTTCGGCGATCTTCTTTGTCTCTTCGACGAGCTTGCTCGGCGGGATGAGCTTATCGACCAATCGCCATTCATGCGCGCGCTTACCGCGCAGACCCTCGGCGGTGGTGCAGAAGAAATCGGCGTGGTCGCGGCGCACCATGCGTTTGTCGACCAGGCGCGTCAGGCCGCCGGTGCCGGGCAGCACGGCGAGCAACGGCAACTCGGGCAGCGACACGGCGCTCGATCCATCGTCGGCCAGCAGGATCTGGTCGCAGGCGAGTGCCAGCTCGTAGCCGCCGCCGGCGGCAATGCCGTTGATCGAGCAGATGTAGGATTGGCCGGAATGCTCGGTCGCGTCCTCGATAGCCAGACGCGTCTCGTTGGTGAACTTGCAGAAGTTCACTTTGTGATCGTGGGTGCTGAGGCCCAGCATGTTGATGTTGGCGCCGGAGCAGAAGATGCGGTCGCGTTGCGAGCGGATGACGACGGCGCCGATCTCGGGATGCTCGAAGCGCAGGCGCTGCACGGCGTCCGCCAGTTCGATGTCGACGCCGAGGTCGTAGGAGTTGAGCTTGAGCTTGTAGCCAGGCTTCAGCCCGCCATCCTCGTTCACGTCCATGGTGAGGTAGGCGACACCGCCTTCGAGGGTGAGCTTCCAATGCTTGTACCGCTCCGGCGCGGTGCGGAAGTCGATGATGGCTGCTTCGGCCATGGCGTTTCCTATTTACGTAATCCGGTACTGAAATACCTATTTACTTTCCCGCCCGCAAGGGCATTCTGTCAACGCCCATGGTCGCTGTCCGCCTCGCCCAACCCACTGATCTACCGGCCATTTCTGCCTTGGATGCCCGGCTGACCGGTACGTCCAAGCCGGGCTACTGGCGCGACCGTCTGGCCTTGGGGCCGCATTTCCTCGTAGCCGAAACCGACAAGGGCGCCTTTGCTGGCTTCATCGCCGGCGAGGTTCGCGCCTGGGAATTCGGCCAGCCGCCGGCCGGGTGGGTGTTCGCTATCCAGATCGATCCCCGGCTGCGCCTCAAGGGGACAGGCAGCGCGCTGTTCGACGCCCTGGTCGCACGCTTCAAGGCGGAGGGCGTGACGCGCGTGCGCACGCTGGTGGATCGCAAGGATCACCTCATCCTCTCGTTCTTTCGCGCCCAGGGCATGGTGGCGGGACCGTCGCTGCAGCTCGACAAGGAGTTGTCGTGAAGCTGCAGACGGCGACGCGCCTCGGCCTCTACGCAACGCTCGAACTGGCGCGTGATCCGGAGCGCACACTGTCTTCGGCTGAATTGGCCGAGAGCTTCGGCGTGTCGACGCATCACCTCGCCAAGGTCTTGCGCACGCTCTCGACGGCCGGCCTGGTCCAGGCCGAGCGTGGCGCAAGCGGCGGCTATCGCTTCACCGGCAACCGCCGGCGCATCACCTTGATGGATATCGTGGCGCTGTTCGAACCGGCGCCGGGCAACCGCGCCAAGGAGCCGGGCGAAGACACCGACATCGGCGGCGCGTTGCAGCGCGTGCTGATGGAAGTCGACGAGATCGCCGAGGCGACGCTGCGCTCGATCAGCCTCGAGACGCTGCTCAGCTCCACCCGTCGCGGGTCTGCGGCAGCTTCTTCTTGAGGAGCGCGCCGGCCACGACATTGCGCAGCACCTCCGCTGTGCCGCCGCCGATGGTGAACATGCGTACATCGCGCGCCATGCGTTCGAGCGGCAGTTCGCGCGAGTAGCCGCGGGCGCCGAAAAACTGCAGCGCGTCGTTCACGACCTGGATGGCGCTTTCCGAGGTGAAGACCTTGGCTTGCGCGGCTAAAAGCATGTCGGGGAAGCCGCCTTCGCCGCTCCGCGCCGCGCCATAGACCAGGGCCTGGGCAGCGGCGAGCTTGATCGACATGTCTGCGAGCTTCCACTGCAGGCCCTGGAACTCGTTGATCGGCCGGCCGAACTGGTGGCGTGTCTCCGACCAGTCGAGCGCCATCGCATAGGCGCCGTTGGCGATGCCGAGCGCCACGGTCGCGGCGCCGACGCGCTGGCTGTTGTAGGCCGTCATCAGGTCGGCAAAGCCCTTGGCAAGGCCGCGCGGCGGCATGACCAAGGCCGACGGCGGCAGTTCCATCTCCTCGAAGTCGATCACCGCTTCGGGAATGCCGCGCAGTCCCATGGTCGGCTCGCGCTTGGTGATCTTGAGGCCTACGGTCTCGTCGCGGATGGCGAGGAAGCCGCCGATGCCTTCGTAGTTGCTCTGCTCGTCATAGACCTTGGCGAAGATCAGGTGCAGGCGCGAGACGCCGCCGCCGGTGATCCAGTGCTTGCGGCCGTTCACGACGTAGCGGTTGCCGCGCTTGTCGGCGCGCGTCGTCATGCCGTTGGCGTCGGAGCCGGCGTCGGGCTCGGTGATGCAGATCGCGGGTTTGTCGCCGCTCAACACCATGTCGGCCGCCATCTTCTTCTGTTCGTGCGAGCCGTAGGCCATGACAGCGCTAATGGCGCCCATGTTGGTCTCGACGGCAATGCGGCCGGTGACGGCGCAGGCGGCGCTGAGTGCTTCGATGGCGAGCACGGCGTCGAGCCAGTTCTTGCCCTGACCGCCGTACTCCGTCGGGATCGTCATGCCGATCAGCTTGGCGTCCTTCAAGAGCTCGACATTGTCCCAGGGATACTGCTCGGTGCGGTCGACCTCGGCGGCGCGCCTGGTCACGGGACCGGCCGCGAGTTCGCGGGCGCGGGCCTGCAGCTTCACCTGGTCGGGCGACAATGCGGACGCGTTCATTCTTTCTGTTCCTGCTCGTTCAAGTCGACGGCGTAGACGACGGCCGATTCCATGCGTCCGCGCACCGGCACGGCACCGAGGCTGCGGAAGGTGAATTCCCCGCCGCAGGCATCGCGCGTGCTCTGCGAGACGAGAATGCGCGTGCCATGATCCTTGTTCAACTGCTCGAGCCGGGCCTGGATGCGCGCAACGTCGGACTTGGATTCGGTGTCGTAAGTCGTGACTTCGACCCGGACGGCCATCTTCATGTCGCCGAAGACGTCGTTGGCGACGTCGGCGCCGCGCCTGCAAGCCTCACCGTTCGGCGCCTGGATGCCTGAGGTCGGAAGCAGCAGCGCCACCTTGAGGGCTGGCTGCGTTTGCGCGAAACCGTGACGTAACGGCAGCGGCGCGCCGACCAGCGTCGCGCCGGCCACTACGGCGTGGCTGAGGCGGCGGCGTGTAATGAAGGTACGCCTGGTCATGAGACCTCTCGTTTGGCCGGCAGACTATAGAGGCGGCGCGCGGGCCGTGCTAGGTCGGCGGCCATGAGCGTCACGCTGGCCGACCTGAACGGCATGGATCTACCGGGCTTCGCCGCCGCCGTCGGCGAGACCTTCGAGCTGGCCCCGTGGGTCGCCGAGACGGCCCACGGCAAACGACCCTTCGCTACGGTGACGGCGTTGCATGAGGCGATGTTCGCCGCGGTGCGCATGGCGCCGCGCGAGGAGCAGCTGAATTTCCTCGGTAACCATCCCGACCTCGCCGGCAAGGCGGCCCGGGTGGGCGCGGTGACCGATGACAGCAAGCGCGAGCAGGCGAGCGTTGGCCTGGACTCCCTTTCGGAAGACGACTACGCGCGCTTCCATCGCCTGAACGATGCCTACAAGGCGAAGTTCGGCTTTCCCTTCATCGTCTGCGTGCGCCGGCACACCCGCGATTCGATCCTCGGCCAGTTCGAGCGACGCCTGCACAACGACTCAGGTGCCGAATTCGCCGCCGCTCTCCAGGAAGTTTTCTACATCACGCGCCTGCGTGTGGCAGCAACGGTGTCGGGCGAGGGCATGCCGCGGGTCAATGGCCGGTTGAGCACGCACGTGCTCGACACGAGTTCAGGCCGGCCGGCAGTCGGCATGCAGATCGAGCTTCATGAATTCGCGGGCGAGCAGGTCCACTGCATTAGCCGTGCGGTGAGCAACAGCGACGGCCGCACCGATGCGCCGATGATCGCCGACCGACCGCTGCCGATCGGGCGCTACGAGCTGCGCTTTGCCGTAGGCGACCATTTTCGTAGCAGGGGTATCGAGCAGGGCGATCCGCCGTTCCTCGACATTGTGCCTTTGCGCTTTTCCATTTCAGAGCCCGAGGCGCATTATCACGTTCCGCTGCTTTGCACGCCCTGGAGCTATTCGACATATCGCGGAAGCTAGAAGTAAACGGAGAAGCATCATGAACTACAGCGATGTCTCGATGATGATCGACGGCGCCTGGACCGCCGGCGCCAAGGGCCGCACCATTCCGATCGTCAATCCGGCGACGGAAGAGGTGATTGGCCAGGTCGCCCACGCCGAGACCAGCGATCTCGATCGCGCGCTCGCCGCCGCCGACAAGGGGTTCAAGCAGTGGAAGAAGGTCTCGGCCTTCGAGCGCTACAAGATCATGCGCAAGGCGGCCGACCTGATGCGCCAGCGCCTCGACGACATCGCGGCGATCATGACCATGGAGCAGGGCAAGCCGCTCTACGAGGCCAAGGTCGAGACCAACCTCGCTGCCGACATCATCGACTGGATGGCCGAGGAAGGCCGCCGCACCTACGGCCGCATCGTCCCGGCGCGCGCCGAGAACGTCTATCAGATGGTGTTCAAGGAGCCGGTCGGCCCCGTGGCGGCCTTCACGCCGTGGAACTTCCCGATCAACCAAGTCGTGCGCAAAGCCTCGGCAGCACTTGCGACCGGCTGTTCGATCATCATCAAGGGACCGGAAGACACGCCGGGCTCCTGCGCCCAGCTCATCAAGGCCTTCGTCGATGCCGGCGTGCCGGCGGGCGTGATCCAGCTCGTCTATGGCGTGCCGTCGGAGATCAGCGCCTATCTGATCCCGCATCCGATCATTAAGAAGGTCACCTTCACCGGCTCGACGCCGGTCGGCAAGCAGCTCGCGGCGCTGGCCGGCGCGCATATGAAGCGCGTCACCATGGAACTGGGTGGCCACGCCCCGGCCATCGTGTTCGAGGACGCCGATCTCGAGCAGGCGGTGAATGTGCTGGGCGCCAACAAGTTCAGGAACGCCGGCCAGGTCTGCGTCGCGCCGACCCGCTTCCTCGTCCACGAGAAGGTCTATCCCGAGTTCGTCGAGCGCTTCACCGCCTATGCCAAGAACATGAAAGTGGGCAACGGCCTCGATCCCGAGACCAAGATGGGTCCGCTGGTCGCCGAGCGGCGCCTGCATGCGATGGACACCTTCATGAACGACGCCATTGCCAAGGGCGCCAAGGTCCAGACCGGCGGCAAGCGCATGGGCAACAAGGGTTACTTCTACGAGCCCACCGTGCTCACCGACGTGCCGCTCGATGCCAAGATCATGAACGAGGAGCCGTTCGGCCCCCTGGCGCCGATCACGCCGTTCAAGGATTTCGACGGCGTGATGAAGGAAGCCAACCGGCTGGCCTGGGGGCTCGCCGCCTATGCCTATACCAAGAACACCAAGACTGCGGCAGCGGTCGGCGCTGCATTCGAAAGCGGCATGGTGTCGATCAACCACCACGGACTCGCCCTGCCGGAAGTGCCGTTCGGCGGCATGAAGGATTCGGGTTACGGATCGGAGGGCGGTACCGAGGCGCTCGAGGCCTACCTCAACACCAAGTTCGTGAGCCAACTCGGAATGTGATGCCCCTGCGCGGTGGTGCCGACGAGCGTCGCCGAGCCGGCGAGGTGAAGGAACGCGCTTCGGCCGAGCACGGTCCTAATTCACCAGAAACACGGCTTCGACCGAGCACGCGAAGTCGGCGGGGCCGATCGTGCCGATGGCGAAGCGGGCGTGGCGGCCGGGCTCGCCCATGATCTCGACCATCATGTCGGAGACGGCATTGGCGACCAACGGCTGGCCCTTGAAGTCGGGCGCTGAATTGACGAAGACGCCGAGCTTCACGCAGCGCTCGATGCGGTCGAGATCGCCATCCAGCGCCACCTTTAGATGGGCGAGGATGTTGAGGCCGGACAGCTTCACGGCGGCCTGGGCCTGCTCCATCGTCAGTTCGGCGCCGACGCGGCCGAGATAGGGCCGCTCGATGCCGTTGAGCGGCGGCTGGCCCGCGACATAGGCGAAGCCGCGGGCAATCACGACGGGCTGGTAGCTGAACAGCGGCTTGGTGACCGGCGGCAGGACCAGCTTCAGTTCGGCAAGGCGCGCCTCGATGCGGCCGCTCATGTATGCCCCCCGCCGTTCACCTGGATCATCTGGCCGTTGATGAAGGCGCCGGCGTCGGAGACCAGCAGGCGCATGGCGGCCGAGACTTCGGCGGCCGTGCCCATGCGGCCAAGCGGCACGCGCTTCAGCGTCTCCTGGCGATGATGCACCGAGGCGGCCTCGTCGTTCTCTCGGTCGCCGGCGATCGGACCGGGCGAGATCGCGTTGGTCGTGATGCCGGCCGGCCCGAATTCCATGGCCAGCGCCTTGGTCAGGCCCCAGACGCCGTGCTTGGCGACCGATACCGCCGCGCGGCCGGCATGGCCATTGATGGCGTTCATGCCGGTGAAGTTGACGATGCGGCCCCATTTGCGCTCGACCATGCCGTGCAGGCAGGCGCGCGACAGCAATACCGCGGCGTCGAGGTCGACGGCCATGACGCGCCGCCAGTCGGCGTCGGCCATTTCGAGGAAGGGCTTTTGCGGCCTGAGCGCCGCGTTGTTCACCAGCACGTCGACGCTGCCGAAGCGGTCGATGGCCTCCTGCACCAGGCGCTTGCAGTCGTCGGCGATGCCGACATCGCCCATGACGACCAGCGTGTCGGCGCCGTGTCAGACCGCCTTTGCCGCCACCGCCTCGCAGGCGGCGCGGTTTTTCGAGCCGTTGATGACGACGTTGTAACCGTCGCGCGCCAGGTCGAGGACGCAGGCACGGCCGATATTGCGGCCGGCGCCGGTGATCAACGCCGTTTTCTTTGCTCCGGCCATTGCGCGCGTCTCCTCATTCCACTTCGTGTGCGGATCTACATTAGCGCCCTTGGCCGCCCCAGGTAGCATTGCCACCCGCCTCACATCACATGGAACAGGTCGCGCCTTCGACGTAATCGCGCCCGAGTTTCCGGGCCTCGGCGCGACGGAGTTAGACGACGCCGCCGGCGCGCAGCTCCTTGATCTTCTTGGACGACAGGCCAATGCCCTTCAGCACGGCGTTCGTGTGCTGGCCAAGCTCCGGAGTCGGCTTGAGTTGCTTGGGCTGGGGTGCGGCCGACAGATTGATCGGCTGACCCACCACCTTGATGTTGCCGAGCTTGGGATGCTTGATCGCCCGCGCGATGCCGAGATGCTTCACCTGCGGCTCGGCGAAGGTCATGTCGATGGTGTTGATCGGCCCGCAGGGAACGCCCGCCTTGTTGAGCGCGGCGATCCAATGCGCCGAGCTGTTGGTCTTGGTCACTTCCGAGATGCGCTCGTTCAGCGCCTTGCGGTTCTGCGAGCGCAGGCTGGGCGAGGCATGTTCGGCATGGTCGATCAGGACCGCCGCGCCGAGCGCCTGGGCGAAGCGCTTCCACATCTTGTCGCCGGCCGCGGCGATGTTGATGTAGCCGTCGTTGGTCGCGAACACGCCGGTCGGGATCGAAGTCGGATGGTCGTTGCCGGCCTGCTTGGCGACCTCGCCCTTCATCAGCCAGCGCGAGGCCTGGAAGTCGAGCATGAAGATCTGCGCCTCGATTAGCGAAGTGTGGACCCACTGGCCCTTCTTGGTACGCTCACGGTCATAGAGCGCCAGGATGATCGCCTGGGCGAGCAGCAGGCCCGAGGTCAGGTCGGCGATGGGAATGCCGACGCGCATCGGCCCGCGACCGGGCTCGCCGGTGATCGACATCAGCCCGCCCATGCCTTGCGCGATCTGGTCGACGCCGGGGCGCGCCGCATCGGGCCCGCTCTGGCCGAAACCCGCGATCGAGCCGTAGACGATCTTGGGATTGACCTTCTTGACCGACTTGTAGTCGATCTTGAGGCGATGCTTCACGTCGGAGCGGTAGTTCTCGACGATGACGTCGGCCTTCTTCGCGAGCTTCATGAAGATCGCGTGGCCTTCCTTGCTCTTGAGGTTGAGCGTCATCGCCTGCTTGTTGCGGTGCAGGTTCTGGAAGTCGAAGCCGTGGCGGTTGCCGCCCATCGAGTCCGACTTGGCGCTGCCGTCGCTCGGTGGCGGTTGCTCAATCTTGACGACCTGCGCGCCCCAGTCGGCAAGCTGGCGCACGGCGGTCGGACCGGCGCGGTGAGCGGTAAGGTCGAGGACCTTGATGTGGGAGAGAGGAAGCTTGGCCATATCGATCACCGTCCCTTGAACATCGGCTTGCGCTTTTCCATGAAGGCACGGCGGCCTTCCTTGAAGTCGTCGCTGTCGAAGCAGGCTTCCGCCATCCTCTCGAGCTTCTTGTGGGCCTGCTGCGATTCGGGCTTGGCGATCTCGCGGGCCGAGGCCTTGGCCAGTGCGATCGTGAGCGGCGCGTTCTGCGCGATGGCGTCGGTCGTCTTGGCGACCAGCGCGTCGAGCTCGGCGTTGGAGGCAACGGCGTTCACGAGGCCCATCTCGTAAGCTTCCTTCGAGGAATACTGCTTGGCCGTGAACAGGAACTCCATGGCCCGCGGCAGGCCGACGATTCGCGACAGCCGCTCGATGCGCAGGAAGCCGTAGCCGAGGCCGAGCTTGGCCGCGGGCACGCCGAAGCGTGCATCCTCGTTGCAGAAGCGCATGTCGCAGCAGGCCGCCAGGTTCATGCCACCGCCGATGCAATAGCCCGCGATCTTGGCGATGGTCGGCTTGGAACAATCGTAGATCGCCTCGTAGCCGCGCTTGGAGATGGCGTCGTAGCGCACCTGGGCCTCGGCATTGGCGCGCTCGCTCTCGAACTTGGAGATGTCGGCGCCGGAGACAAAAGCCTTGCCGCCGGCGCCGCTCACCACGACGCAGCGGATATCGGGGTCGCTCTCATAGTCCTTCATGATGTCCAGGAGGCCGTCCCACATGTCGAGAGAGACGGCATTAAGCTTGGCGGGGTTGTTGAAGACGACATGGCCGACCTGGCCCTCGCGCCGCCCGTAAAGCTTCTGTTCCTGCATACGCCGATCCTCCGGTGAGGCGGACAATATACAACAGGATTGTCTTGGCGCGCGAAGCGAAGCATCCTGCCCCCGGACAGGGAGGAATCGTGGCCGCCCGGATGCTGGGTGCCACGCGCCTGCGCACGCTGGCCGACATCACGGGGCCCCTGCTGCAGAGCGCTGTCGTCGCCACCTGGTGCTTCATCTTCGTCGCCGTGATCCGCGAGCTGTCGGCGGCGGTGATCCTGTTCACCTCGGAGACCAAGGTCCTGTCGGTGCTGATCTTCGATCTCAAGGAAAGCGGCGACGTTGGCGCCATAGCGGTGCTCAGCCTCACCATGATCGTTCTCACCATCGCGATCATCGCTGTCGCCAACCGCCTGGGAGGGCGCAGCGACGCCGGCCGGCTCGCCAAGCGCCTGGTGGGCTAGCGCCGGACGCGCCCAGAGGCTGGATTAAGGCAGCGGAGTAGGGCGCTAAAGGGGCTTGTAAATCGTCCGGCAAGCGCCCATATGATCGCGAGTCGATAGACGGAACAGATGACACGGCCCTCAGCGGACAAGCGCCAACGAGGCGCCACCCAGTTTGCACCTGAACACATGCGATTTCGACGACCCGCTTAGTCGCGGGTAGCACTACTACGTTTGCAAAGGAATTTCCCATGACGACGGGAACGGTTAAGTGGTTCAACGCCCAAAAGGGCTTCGGCTTCATCCAGCCCGATGACGGCGGCAAGGACGCTTTCGTCCATATCAGCGCCGTCGAGCGCGCCGGCTTCGGCACCCTGAACGAAGGCCAGAAGGTCAGCTACGACCTGGTCTCCGATCAGCGCAGCGGCAAGATGTCGGCCGACAATCTCAAGGCCGTAGGCTAACCGCCCTCGGCCGCCTCTCGCGTCTCTTTTCGACCACGGATGTACTGGCGACCAAAGACGCGATGAGGCAACGTAAATAAAGGCGGCCGTCCCTTTGACGAGGGGCGGCCGCTTTTTTTGGCCCCGGCGGCCGGGAACTTTCCGCTCTCGAGACTCGTTCACGAGAGTACACACAAGGAAAGTTTCATGCCAACGATCAAACTCCTGACGATGACGGCGATCCTGCTCGGCGTGTCGGCCTGCGGAGATACCTGGGGCCAGCGCGCGGTCACCGGCGCCGCCATCGACGCGGGCTCC
>CAMDQJ010000048.1 GCA_945905835.1 Asaia bogorensis | reverse complement strand
ACCGGCGCCGACGGCGTTGCGCAAGCCCGCGGCCTGGGCGTCGTTGCGGTCGTGCACCAGCAGCCGGCTGAGGCCGAGATCGAACAGAGCGAACGGCATTGTCACGTTGGCAAAGTTCACCCCCAAACTCCGACCGCTTCGCTTCATGGCGCTGTAGCATTTCCAATGACTTAGCAGGCTCGGGCAAAGGCCCGAGATGGCTCACAAGCGCCAACGTGACAATGCCGCCAGTCGTCATCCCCGCAAGGCCCTCAAACCGGCCCATGTCGCTTCGGCACCGAAGGTACGCACGCTGGCACCCCGCTGCCCGAGCGCGAGAGCATAGCGCGCCGTCAGCGCCGGCGCGCCGATGGCAATCACCTCGCTACCCTCCTGCAGCTTCTGCCCGCGCAGCTCCTGGCCGATCAGCAGACCGGAGAGATAGCTTGCCGACTGGGTGGGCGACAGTCGTCCGAACAAGGCAAGCGCCCTCACGCCAAAAGCGTTGTGCAGCAGGCCTTTGCCATTGCCGGCACGTGTGAGGCCGCGGAGGAAGACCGCCTCGTCGAGCGGCGCATCGGCCTCGAGCGTGCGCGCCAGAATGGAATGCTGGCTGAGCAGCCCATAGAACTCGCCGGTCATATAGGTGCGAAAGCCGGTGATCCGGCCGTCGCGCACCGTGGCCCATTTGCTGTGCGTGCCAGGCAGGACGAACAACCCGTCGGCGAGGCCGGCCAGCCGCATCGCGCCGAAGATCTGCACTTCCTCGCCGCGCATCACATCGGGCACGTCACCCTGCTCGTCTTTGAGGCCGGGAACGATGGCGATCCGGCCCCGCTCGATCCAGTGCAGATGCCGCGCCAGCTCGTCGGGACAGGCGACATAGGGCGCCTCGACCCAGCCCTGCCGGCTGCCGGCCATGCCGGAAATCAGGCAGAGATTGCCGGCCGGCTTCATCCAGACCGAGAACTGCGAGGCAAAGACGCCGGCGAAGTCGCCGTTGGGCACGTTGAGAATGCCGAGCGGCGCACTCTTCTCCTCCAGCACCCGACCCGCGTCGTCGAGCAGGGCTCCCCGCAGCGAACTCGTACCCCAGTCGACGGCGATCAATTGCGGCACGTTCTAGTCCCGCTCCGCCCACTCCACCATGCGCCGCATGAAGCTTTCGCAGGCGTCGATCTGCGAGGCGAGCAGGAATTCATTGGGCTGGTGGGCCTGGGCGATGTCGCCGGGGCCGCAGACCACGGTCGGCACGCCCAGCACCTTGCGGAAGATGCCGGCTTCGGTCGCATAGACGACGCTGCCCACGGTATTGGATCCCGACCAGGTGCCGGCCAGCGCCTTGGCGTCGTCGTTGCCCTCGGGCGAGAAGGCGGGCGTCGATGAGCGGAACTCGGTGGCGATGGTCGCCGCCGGATGCTTGGCCTTCATCCTGGGCAGCAGCACTTCGCCCAGCCACTTCTGGGCGCGCTCACCCAGCTCCTCGATCGGCCGCGTCGGCAGCTCGCGATAGCCCCACAGCACCTCGCACTCGCGCGCCAGGATGTTGCCGGCGGTGCCGCCGATGATGGTGCCGACGTTGAAGGTCGCGGCCGCCGGCATGAACTCGCTGTTCTTCGGTGCAGCCGCCTCGAGCTCGTCCTGCACTGAATTGAGGTAGTGCACGAACTCGCCGGCGAAGTGGATGGCGCTCACGCCCAGATGGGTCATCGAGGAATGCGCCTCGAAGCCGGTGAATTTGGTGACGTAGGACTGGCTGCCCTTATGGGCATGCACCACAGTCATCATGGTCGGCTCGCCGATGATGATAGCGCGCGGCTTGGGCACTTCGACGGCCATGCGGGCGGCCAGCGAATGCGCGCCGAAGCAGCCGATCTCCTCGTCGTAGGAGAGCGCGAAGTGGATCGGCCTTTTCAGCCTGGCTTCCTGGAACATCGGCAGCATGGAAAGTGCGACGGCATAGAACGCCTTCATGTCGCAGGTGCCGCGGCCGTAGTATTTGCCGTCCTTCAAGGTCAGCGTCCACGGGTCGGTGACCCAGGGCTGGCCGTCGACCGGCACGACGTCGGTGTGGCCCGACAGCACGACGCCGCCCGGCACGTTCGGCCCGACCGTGGCGAAGAGGTTGGCCTTGCTGTTGTCCTCGTTGGGCACCAGTTTCGATTCGACGCCGTGGCTCTTGAGGTAGGCCTGAACGTAGTCGATCAGGGCCATGTTAGAATTGCGCGAGGTGGTGTCGAAGGCCACGAGGCGGCGCAGCATCTCGACGGAACTGACGATCTCTCCGGTCAACACGAAACTCCAATCAAACCGATGTGCGACCGATCATGGTCAAGAACTCGCGGCGGGTCTCGCCGTTGTCGCGGAAAGCGCCGAGCATGCGGCTGGTCACCATGGTGACCTCCGACTTGTGGACGCCGCGCGTCGTCATGCAGTGATGCGCTGCCTCGACGACGACGGCGACGCCGCGCGGCTGCAGCACGTCCTGCAGGGTGTTGGCGATCTGCGCCGTCATCTTCTCCTGGATCTGCAGGCGGTGGGCGAAGGCATCGACGACGCGGGCGAGCTTGCTGATGCCGACGACGCGCTTGTCGGGCAGGTAGCCGACATGGACGCGGCCGATGATCGCCACCATGTGGTGCTCGCAATGCGACTGGATGCCGATGTCGCGCAGCGCCACGACCTCGTCGTAGCCCTCGACCTCCTCGAAGGTCCGCTGCAGCATGTCGCGCGGATCCTGGCCGTAGCCGGCGTAGAATTCCTCGTAGGAGCGCACGACGCGGTCGGGCGTGCCGGCCAGGCCCTCGCGGCCCGGGTCGTCGCCGGCCCAGCGGATCAGCGTGCGCACGGCGGCCTCGGCCTCCTCGCGCGATGGACGGGCGATTGCCACGGCCTTCAGCTCGCTCTTCTTGACGATCTTGTTCATGGTGGTTTCCTCCCGCCAGGCGGGTGTCAGTTCAGCGATTTGGTTGCGGCGGGCAGGTCGAGCGAGAAGGTCGGGACCACGATGTCGAAGCGCTCGCCGGTCTCGCTCACCATCTGGTAGGTGCCGCTCATGATGCCCGACGAAGTCGAGAGCGGCGTGCCCGAACTGTACTCGTAGCTCTCGCCCGGACGCAGCACCGGGGTCTCGCCGATGACGCCGGGACCCTTCACTTCCTTCAGGCGGCCGAGCCCGTCGGTGATGCGCCAGTGGCGCGAGTGCAGCTGCACGGTGTCGGTGCCCTGATTCTCGATGCGCACGTGATAGGCCCAGACATACTCCGACGCCGCCGGATTGGACTGGTCGGGCAGGTATTGCGGGCGGACGGTCACCCGGATGGCACGTGTCGTGGCCTGATACATTTCCCAGCGATCCTCGCTGGCAGAAATGGCGCCTGCAACCCCAGAATCAAAGCGGAAAAATCAGACAGGTCGTGGTGCCGTGGGCCAAAAGCCTGCCGGTGGCGTCCATGAGCTTGCCTTCCGAGGTGGCGATGCGCGATCCCACATTGATAATGCGGCCTTCGGCGCGGACCGGGCCGGTCTTGTCGGTCATGGCGCGCACGTAGTTCACCTTGATCTCGACCGTGGCGTAACCGGTGCCGGCCTTCAGCGTGGTGTGCACGCAGCAGCCCATCACCGAATCGAGCAGGGTGGCGGCGATACCGCCATGCACGCTGCCCGGCGGGTTGTAATGCTCGAAGACCGGCGTGTAGGCAAAGACGACGCGGCCCGGCTCGATCTCGGCCAGCGCCATACCGAGCGTGCGGCAGATCGGCGGCGCCGGCAGGCGGCCGGCCAGCATCTCCGTGAACATCGTCATGCCGTCCATCGCCCGCGCCTGTTCCAGGGGCACCACGCTGAACTCCGCCATCGAATTCTCCTCGCACAATATGAGTGCATATACACGTTTCCGCTTGGCCGTGCCAAGCGCGAGATGTAGTAATAAGTGAAGTGATGTCCGTACCTCCGCTCCGCCTGTCGCCCAGCGAATGCACCTGCTTTCGCGTGCGCGGCGCTGCCCGCCGGGTGACCCAGATCTTCAGCCGACACCTCAGCCCCACCGGCCTCAAGATCTCGCAGTTCTCCCTGCTCGGCTTCGTCGCCACCCACGGCCCTTTGCCGGTCGGCCGCCTCGCCGACCTCGCCGCGACCGACCGCACGACCCTGTCGCGCAACCTCAAGCCCCTGCTGTCCGACGGCCTGATCGAGCGCACCGCCTCGGGCGACAAGCGCCGCCACGAGCTTTCAGCCACCTCAGCCGGCAAGGCCCTGTTCAAGCGCGCGCTGCCCTTGTGGGCCGACGCCGAGCGCGAAGTGCGCGCCGCCATGGGCGCCAAGCTCACTGCCGACCTGCACGGCGCACTCGACCGCTCGATGGAACGACTGGCGACGCTCTAGAGATTGGCGTCGAAGAACCCGTATTCGAGTTCCATGGCGCGGCGATAGTTGGCGCGCACCGCTGGCGTATCCTTTGCGTGCGTGTCTAGAAGCTCTTCCAGCCGCGCAGCCAATCCCTCGAAGCCGGGATCGGCATAGGTCTTCACCCAATCATCGTAGCGCTCCGCCACGGGCTTCGCCGCCAGCGACTGGCCGAGCCAGGCATAGAGCCGCATGCACGGCGTCATGGCGGCGATCGTCTCACCGAGATTTCCCCGGCGCGCGACATCCAGAAGAAAGTCGACATAGGCGCGCGTCGCCGCCACCGGCGTCACGCTGGAGAGGTCGACGTGCCAGCGCTCGGCGTAGGCCTTGTGCAGCTTCAGCTCATCGAGAACGCCTGCGATCAGTTCGGAAAATCCGTAGAGATCGTCACGCGTCGTGCCGTGTGCCAGACAAAACGCATAGGCACGGGCGAAGGCTTCGAGGAAATAGGCGTCCTGCGCTACGTAGCGCTTGAAGCTATCGACCGGCAACCGGCCGTCGCCCAGCCCCTGCACGAAGCCGTGCGCCAGGATGCGCGCGGCCCAGTCGTCGTTCGCCGCCCATAGCGTGCGCGCAAGCGACACGGCGGTTAGCCGCGCAGCGCCTGCACCAGGTCGTCGATGACGTCGTCGACATCCTCGAGACCGACGGAGATGCGCACGGTGCCGTCGCCGATTCCGAGCTTGGCGCGCTCCTCGGCGCCAATGCGCATATGCGTCGTGGTCGCGGGATGCGTCACAAGGCTTTTGGCATCGCCGAGATTGTTGGAGATGTCGACCAGCTTCAGGCGGTTCAGCGTGTCGAAGGCCGCGACCTTGCCGGCCTTGAGGTCGAAAGTGACGACGCCGCCGAAGTCGGACATCTGCTTGGCCGCCAGCGCATGCTGCGGATGGTCGGGCCGGCCGGGATAGAGCACGCGGCCGATCGCCGGATGGGCGGCCAGCGCATCGGCGACACGCCGCGCATTGGCGCAGTGCCGGTCGATGCGCAAGCCGAGCGTCTCGAGGCCCTTGACCAGCACCCAGGCATTGAACGGGCTGAGCGACGGGCCGGTGTTACGCGTGATCGGCTGCAGCCTTTCGAGGATGAATTCTTTGGAGCCCAGCACCGCGCCGCCCAGCGTGCGGCCCTGGCCGTCGATGTACTTGGTGGCGGAGTGCACGACGATGTCGGCGCCCCACTCCAGCGGCCGCTGCAGCATCGGCGTGGCAAAGGCGTTGTCGAGCACGACCTTGGCGCCGGCCTTGTGCGCCATGTCGCAGACCGCCTTGATGTCGACGATGTCGAGCATCGGGTTGGACGGCGATTCGAACAGCACCGCCTGCGTGGGCTTGCTCAGCGCCTGCTCCCAGGCCTTGAGATCGCCGCCGTCGACCAGCACGCCCTCGATACCGTATTTCGGCAGCAGCTCGGCCACGATGTAATGGCACGAACCGAAAAGCTGGCGCGCCGCAACGATGCGGTCGCCGGCCTTGAGCAGCGCCAGCAAGGTGAAGAACACCGCCGACATGCCGGTCGAGGTGGCGCGGCAGGCCTCGGCGCCTTCAAGTGCGGCCAGCCGGTTCTCGAACATGGTGACGGTGGGATTGCCGAAGCGCGAGTACTGGTAGTGGTCGCTCGATCCCTTGAACGTTGCTTCCGCTTCCTCGGCGCTCGAGTAGGCGTAGCCCGAGGTGAGGAACAGCGCCTCCGACGTCTCGCCGAAGTCGGAACGAACCTGGCCGCCGCGCACCGCGCGGGTTTGCGGCCGCCAGTTGGCGCCCGACCTTGCGGCCGGTGAAGTCGTGCCAGCTGCTTTCTTGATCACTCCGTCCATCGTGCTCTCCCAACGAAAAAGCCCCCGACCTGATGGCCGGGGGCTTTTTTGAAAAGCACTCCGACCTTTTAGCGAGGATTAACGTGGCCGCAAGCCGATCGGCTCAAATTCCACGAAGTGCTCTGTGTATATAAGCGAGACGGGACCCAAGCAAGCGCGATCTTGCAGAACCGGCAGCTTTTAGCTAAGTTAGCTAATCATGAAATACGTCAATACCCACGAGGCCAAAAGCCAGCTTTCCAAGCTGATCGCCGCCGCGCGCGACGGCGAGGAGATCGTCATCTGCCAGGCCGGCAAGCCAGTCGCGCGGCTCACGACATTCGAGCCCGTGCGCAAGAAACCGCGCCTCGGGATGTGGGAAGGCAAGGCCGTATTCAAGCCTGGATGGGCTTCGCCCGAAACGGATGCGGAAATCGCGGCGATGTTCGGAGCACTTAAAGAGTCCGACGACCGTTGAGGTTCCTGATCGATTCCAATGCCTTCATCTGGATGGTCACGCGACCCGCCGAGTTGTCGACGGCCGCACGCCAGGCGCTTCAGGACCCGAACAATGATCGCTTCGTCAGCATCGCCTCGATCTGGGAGATCGCCATCATGCAGTCGATCGGCAAGCTCACCTTGCCCGGCAAGCTCGAGACCGCCCTCCAGGGCATGGCGGCGGTATCGCTGCCAATCACGGTGGCGCATATCGAGCGCGCCCAGCACGTGCCCTTCCATCATCGCGATCCCTTCGACCGCATGCTGATCGCACAGGCGATGGAGGAAGGGCTGACGATCGTGACGCGCGATCGCAGATTCGAGGCCTATGGCGTGCCGCTGCTGACGGCTTAATCGCCGTCAGCGTCCCTTTGCCAGAGCCTGCTCGCGCAGCTTGGTGAGCGTGATGCGCGACGTCAGCGCCTCGGGATCGGTCTTCACATGAATGATCGCGGGCTTGCCGGCGCCAAGCGCACGCTCGAAGGCCGCCGCGAAATCCTCGGTCTTCTCCACCGTCTCGCCATGACCGCCAAAGGCGCGGGCGTAGGCGGCGAAGTCGGGGTTCTTGAGCTCGGTGCCGTGGACGCGCGTCGGATACTCGCGCTCCTGATGCATGCGGATGGTGCCGTACATGCCGTTGTCGATCACCGCGATCACGATATTGGCGCCGTGCTGGACGGCTGTCGCGAACTCCTGGCCGTTCATCAGGAAGCAACCGTCGCCCGCCAGCGACACCACCATGCGGTTGGGCTCGGCGATCTTGGCGGCGACCGCCGCCGGCACGCCATAGCCCATGGCGCCGCTGGTCGGCGCGAGCTGGGTCTTGAAGCCCCTGTACTGGAAGAAGCGGTGCAGGAAGGCCGCATAGTTGCCCGCACCGTTAGTGACGATGGCGTCATCGGGCAGACGCTTGTTCAGCCAGGCGATGACCTCGCCCATGTTCACAGCACCAGGCAGCGGCCCCGGTTTGATGTTGTCGAGATAGTCGGCATGGGCGGCCGCCGTGGCCGCCTTCCAGCGCTTGCCGTCGACCGGCTTCATCGCCTTGGCGGCGAATGCGAAGTTCGCCATGCCCGAGTTGATCGGCAGGGTCGCCTGATAGACTCTGCCCAGTTCCTCGGCGCCGGCATGGACATGCACCAGCTTCTGCTTGGGCACCGGCAGGTCGAACAGCGTGTAACCACCGGTCGTCGCCTCGCCGAGACGCGGGCCGACCGCGACGATGAGGTCGCATTCCTTAATGCGCTTGCCCAGCGCCGGCCCGACTCCGACACCGAGATCGCCGGCATAGTTGGGATGGCGGTTGTCTATAAGGTCCTGATTGCGGAACGAGGCCGCGACCGGCAGATCGTTGGCCTCGATCCAGGCGCGGATGTCGGCGCAGGCCGCGGCACTCCAGCCGCCGCCGCCCAGGATCACCATCGGCTTCTCGGACGCCTCGAGCATCTTGCGCAATGTCGCCATGTCGTCGGCCGCCGGTGCGCCGCGCGCGATCTTGTAGGGGCCGGCATCGGCCACCTCGACCTCGTCGACCAGCATGTCCTCGGGCAGGGCGACGACGACCGGACCCGGCCGGCCGTTCAGCGCGGTGTGGAATGCCTGGCTGATCAGCTCGGGGATGCGGCGCGCGTCCTCGATCTGGACCACCCACTTGGCCATCTGGCCGAACATGCGGCGGTAGTCGATCTCCTGGAACGCCTCGCGGTCGCTGGTTTCGCGCGCCACCTGGCCGACCAGCAGGATCATGGGCGTCGAATCCTGATGGCCGGTATGCAATCCGATGCTGGCATTGGTGGCGCCGGGGCCACGCGTCACGAAACAGACACCCGGCCGGCCGGTCAGCTTGCCGTAGGCCTCCGCCATGTTGGACGCTCCGCCCTCCTGGCGGCAGATGATGTAGCGGATGGAGTTGCGCTGCGCGTAGAGCGCGTCCAGCGCGGCGAGATAGCTCTCGCCTGGCACGCCGAAGATGGTGTCGGTGCCATGGATGCGGAGCTGGTCGATCAAGACCTGCGCGCCGCTGCGACGCGGATGGGCGGTTGCCATGAGGGACGCCTTACTTCGTGGGTGAGAAGGAGGTTGGCACCAATATCTTGTTGTTCATGGTCTTCATGAACTCCCGGACTTTTAAGAGATAGGCCTGCCAGGCGGGGTCGGCGGCCATCGCGGTACGGCGCTTGGTGCGGTCGGCCATGTCGGTGTAGCCCCACATATGGACGATCTCGTTCACATTACCGACTTCGGTTGTGTAATAGCCGACCGGATTGCCGAGATGCCTGGTCTGAACCGGCAGCCCTTCTTTCTCATAGAGCGCGAGAAAGTCGCGGAGCTTGCCCGGTTGTAATTCATATGTGCGGTGGTCGACGATCATGATGTGCCTCCAATTTGCGCAGCGATTGTGTGACGTGAGACGACCGATCTCAACCCTTGCCGGCCGCCGGGCGGCACTGTGGACTCATAGCTGGAATCAGCGCATATATGCTGCATAGCGGCACTAACAGAAGTGCATCATCAAGAGGCTTCTGCGTCGCAGAGCGCATACCGGTCAACGTCTTTCGAGAACGTCGTGAACTTCGTCGGCATCTGTCAAAGGTCAAAGAAACGCTTGGACACCATGGTCCAACGAGCGCGGGCCGGACTCCGCTCACCCCATCCTCCAACATCCCAGAGCCTTGAATGAGTCGCAAACTTTTCGTGGGCAATTTGCCCTACTCGGTCACGTCCGAGCGTCTGCAAGAAGCGTTCTCGCAATTCGGGACCGTA
This sequence comes from Asaia bogorensis, assembly GCA_945905835.1. GTDB lineage: Bacteria > Pseudomonadota > Alphaproteobacteria > Reyranellales > Reyranellaceae > Reyranella. Next base: position 22,041 of record CAMDQJ010000048.1, on the reverse strand, counting down.
GCCTCTTCGAAAGTGATCGTGGATCGCGAGACCGGCCGCAGCCGCGGCTTCGCCTTCCTCGAGATGGAAACCGATGAAATGGGCGCTGCCGCGATGCAGGCCATGAACGGCGCGCTGCTCGACGGACGCTCGATTGCGGTCCGCGAGGCCGTCGAACGCCAGCCCGGTGGTGGTGGCGGAGGATTTGGCGGCGGCCGTGAAGGCGGCGGTGGTGGTCGCGGTCCGCGTCCGCCCTACGGCGGCGGTGGCGGCGGCGGTGGTTACCGCGGTGGCGGCGGTGGCGGTGGTGATCGCGGTGGCGGCGGTGGCGGTGGCTATCGCGGCGGTGGCGGCGGCGGCGATCGTAGCGGCGGTGGCGGTGGCTATCGCGGCGCACCGGCTGGCGGCGGCGATGGCGGCCCGATGCGCGATCGTCGCGCCGACTTCTCCGGTGGCGGTGGTGGTTTTGCCCCTCCCCCGGCAGGTGGTGTCGAAGCTTCCCCGGCTGGCGACAAGAGCCCGCCGCGGCGTCGTGAATTCTCGACGCCCGATCGCAAGCGCGCCGACTACGAGCCGCGCAAGCGCGGTTTCGACGACGACCAGTAGGATTTTTACACAATTCGAGGCAAACGCCGGGGCTTTCACCCCGGCGTTTTCGTTTGCGCCGCCGTCCACGGTGCTATGCTGACGCACTTCCAAGTGGAGGCGGGCATGAAGCGACGGACTGCGCTTGTGGGCTCCCTGGCGGCGCTGGCCGCCGCGAAATCTGCGCCTGCCCGCGCCGAGACCGCGGTCGACCTGCAACTTGTGCTCGCCGTCGACGTCTCGCGTTCGATCGACGAAGTCGAGGCCGAGCTGCAGCGCCGTGGCTACATCGAATCGCTGACCAGCGACCGCGTGCTCGACGCCATCCTGGGCGGCGAGCACAAGCGCATCGCGCTCTGCTACACCGAATGGGCCGGCCAGCATTACCAGGTGATCGTCATCGACTGGACGATGATCGACAGTCCGCTGGCGGCGCGCCGCTTCGCCGAGAAGCTCGCCGAGGCGCCGCGCACGTCGCAGAGCTGGACGGCGGTCGGCGCCGCCCTGGCCCATGCAGGCCAGCGCTTCGACAAGCCGGGCTACGTCTCCAAGCGGCGCATCATCGACGTCTCCGCCAACGGCCGCACCAACGACGGGCCGGCGGCCGAACAGGTGCGCGACGCCCTGGTGACCCTGGGCGTCGTCATCAATGGGCTGCCGGTGATGATGAACCGAAACAATTTCGGCCGCCCGCCCGACCTGATGCTCGACAAGTACTACGAGGACAACGTCATCGTCGGCCCGGGCTCGTTCTCGATCGTGGCGCGAGATTTCGCCGATTTCAGCCGCGCCGTGCGCACCAAGCTGGTGCGCGAGATTTCCGGGGTGGCACCCGCAGGGCGGTCGATGCCGGCCTGATTTTACTGGCCTGATTTTACTGGCCCGAACCCGCCCTTCGCCGCATCATTGGCCGACGAGGGGCATTCTTCGACGGAGCGAATTTTTATGCGGACCAACGATCCGGTCACCCAGGCACGCGTGGATCTCACGACGGCATTGCGGACGGCCGTTCGCCACGGCCTGAACGAGGGCGTGTGCAACCATTTCAGCATGACCGTGCCGGGCCGGCCCGACCTCTTCCTGGTCAACCCGCAGGGCCTGCACTGGTCGGAGATCACGCCCGGCGACATCGTCATGGCCGACGGCGAGGGCAATATCATCGAGGGCAAATATCCGGTCGAGCCGACCGCCTTCTACATCCACGCCCGCATCCACAGCGGCAACCCCGACGCCGCCGTGGTGCTGCACACCCACATGCCCTATGCCACCGCGCTGACCTCGATCGAGGGCGGCAAGATCGAGATGTGTACCCAGAACGCCTTCCGCTACTGGAACCGCATCGCCTATGACGAGAAGTACGGCGGCGTGGCGCTCAGCAACGACGAGGGCGAGCGCATGTGCCGGGCGATGGGCGACAAGCCGATCCTGTTCCTGCGCAACCACGGCGTGATCGTGAGCGGCCCGACGGTGGCCCAGGCCTACGACGACCTCTACTACCTCGAGCGCACCGCCATGGTGCAGGTGCTGGCGATGCAGACCGGCCGGCCGCTGCACAATATCGACGACGCGCTGGCCCAGCACACCGCCAACCAGATCGCGGGCGAGTCCCAGCAGGCGATCCTGCATTTCGAATCGTTGAAGCGCCTGCTCGACCGCGACGAGCCGGGCTGGCGCAAGATTGCGGCCTAGGGAGAAACCGATGTTGTCCTACCTCGCCGCCCCTCTCGCCCTGCTTTCCTTCCTTTTGGCCTCGGCGGCATCGGCGCAGGCTCCCGGCGTCGGCCAGCTCGAGATCAAGGCCTACCAGGCGATCCCCAAGGCCAAGACGGCGGTGCAGCTCAGCTCCGACACCCACCTGTCGCGCGAGTTGCGCCGCGTGGTGATGATCCGCCTGGCGCGCCGCGGCAACGAGGTCGGCTTCTCGGGCGGCAACGTCATGCGCATGGACGTGAATTTCCGCGACCTGCTCAGCCTCGATAGCCCGCCGCCGACCAGTGGCGGCGACCGCGGCTTCGGCTCGCCCGGTTCCAACCCGCGCCCCGACCGGGAAACCAGCCGCATCAACCCGCGAGGAGGTTCGGTGGCGCCGTCGGGCGCTACACTGCGCGTCGCGCTCACGCTCTATTCGCTCGATGGCGGGCGGGTGCTGTGGCAGGCCGTCGCCGCCTACCAGACCGGCGACTCGCAGGCCCAGGCGGCCGGCGAAGCCATGATCGATGCCATCTTCGGCGACGCCGACAAGACCCGCACCGGCGACGCCGGCTGCCCGCTCTAATCGAATAAACGCAAAAGGAAACGCCGATGCCGCGCCTGGTTCCGCTCGACCTCAACAAACTCACGCCCGAACAGAAGAAGGTGGCCGACGAAATCGTGGCCGGCCCGCGCGGCGGCCTGCGTGGACCCTTCGACCCGTGGCTGCGCCGTCCCGGCCTCGCCGATCGCGCCCAGAAGCTCGGCGAATACTGCCGCTTCAGCTCCTCGCTGCCCAAGGACTTGGCCGAACTGGCGATCTGCCTGGTCGGCCGCCACTTCAAGGCGCAATACGAGTTCTATGCCCATGCCCGCCTCGCCCGCGAAGCCGGCCTCTCGGCCGAGATCGTCGAGGCCATTCGCACGCGCCGCACGCCGCCCTTCACCCGCGAGGTCGAGCGCGTGGTCTATGATTTCGTCAGCGAATATCTCGAGACCAACCGGGTGTCGGCGCCCAACTACAAGCGCGCGATCGACGCCGTCGGCGAGCCGGGCGTCGTCGATATCGTCGGCGTCTGCGGCTACTACATGCTGGTGTCGATGACCCTCAACGTCTTCGAGATGCCGCTGCCGCCGGGCGAGCCCGACCCCATCGCCTGACGCGATGGATTTTCCCGCCTTCGCTCTCTTCCTGTCGGCGGCACTGCTGATCGCCCTGTCGCCGGGGCCGGGCATTCTCTATGTCGCGGCGCGCACGCTGGCCGGCGGCCGCAGCGAAGGCATCGCCTCGACGCTGGGCACCGGCATCGGCGGACTGCTGGTGGCGGCCGGCGCACTCGGCGTCTCGGCGCTGGTGCTGGCAAGCGCGGAGGCTTTCACGATGCTCAAGATCGCGGGCACGCTCTATCTCGTCTGGCTCGGTCTCAAGACCATGCGGCGGCCGCTCGAGCCCGGCGGCGCCGTCGTCGCCACCGGCGTGCGGCGCGCCCTGCGCGACGGCGTGCTGGTCGAGGCCTTCAATCCCAAGACCGCGGCCTTCTTCCTCGCTTTCGTGCCGCAGTTCATCGATCCCGCATCGGCGCCGGCCTGGGTTCAATTCTGCCTCCTGGGAAGTCTCTCGGTGTTGCTCAACACCGCCGTCGACCTCGCCGTGGTGCTGGCAGCCTCGCGGGCGCGGGCGGCGGTGCTGGGGCGGACCAACCTGCTCAGGCGCCTGCACCAGGGCGCGGGCCTGGCGATCGCGGGGCTGGGCGTCTCTCTCCTGCTCGCCCGTCGGCCGCGAGGATGTCCGCGCCGTCGCACGCCGCCTCTATCGCGCCGGCGTCAACCACGGCATCGACCCGGCGAGCGGCGTCGCCATCTTCGAATTTCTGGACGACGATTTTTCGGTGAGCGACCCCAAGGCGCGGCTGTGGTCGCAGACCGAATGGCTGAAGGCCGCACTCATCCTCGTGCGCTCGGAAAGCGACCGTGAACGGCGGCGCGGCTATCACGCCGACGCCATCGCGGCGGCCAAGGCCCTGCTGCTCTATCTCGAAACACCGGTGCGCGGCCTGTGGCGCGACAAGCTGCTGGGCGACGGCACCTGGGTCGACGAGCCGGCGCCGGCGAGCTCGTTCTACCACATCATCGATTCGCTGCGGGTGCTGCAGCGCTCGGCTTAGAGTCTTTCCGACTCTGCTGGAATCACAACACAATCCTCATCCTTCGAGACGCTCGCTCCTCAGGATGAGGATTTGCCGTTATTGGCGATCTTGTTTGAAAGACTCTCGCGCTTCCTCTCCTGCCAGCGGAGAGGAATCATGATTAGCCAATGATCTTCTTCGCGCGCAGGTCCGCAAGCTCGGCGTCGCTGACGCCCGCCAGACCCTTCAGGACCTCGTCGGTGAACTGGCCGAGCGAGGGCGGCGGACGGCTATCGTCGACGGGCGTATCGGAGAACTTGTAGTTCGAGCCGATCAGCGGCACGTCGCCGACGCGGACGTGCTTGTAGGTCTTGAGCATGCCGCGGCGCTTGACCTCGGGCTCGTCGAGCGCCTCCTTCATGGTGCGGATCGGGCCGGCCGGCAGATGGCGCAGCTTCTGCGTCCAGTTCTCCTTGGTGTCGGTCTTGAGCACCTCTTCCATCAGGCGCGTCAGGTCGGGCTTGTTGGCGACGCGCTGGCCGATGGTCACGAAGCGCGGATCGGTCGCCCATTCGGGATGGCCCATGGCCTTGCAGGTGTCGACGAAAAGCTTCTGGTTGGCCACGGCCATGTAGATCTTGCCGTTCGAGGTATCGAAGGAGCTGTTGGGCGCCGACGCGAAGTGGCCGTTGCCGGCGCGCCGCGGCTGCTCGCCGCCGATCAGATAGTACGAGCCCATGTTGCCGAGGCAGGCGAGTGCGGTGTCGTAGAGCGCCAAATCGATCTGCTGGCCCTTGCCGGTCGAGGTGCGCGCGAACAGGGCGGCGTTGATGGCCGCCACCGAATGGATCGCCGTCATGGTATCGACGATGGCGATGGCGTGGCGCAGGCCCTCGCCGTTGGCCTCGCCGTTGACGCTCATCATGCCCGACTCGGCCTGCAGCACGGGATCGTAGCCCGGCCGGTCCGACAGCGGCCCGGTCTGGCCGTAGGCCGAGATCGAGAGCGCGATCAGCTTGGGGTACCTGGCGGCGAGGCTCGCATAGTCGAGGCCGTATTTCTTGAGCACGCCCGGCCGGAAGTTCTCGACCATGACGTCGGCCTTCTCGAGCAGCTTGTGCACGATCGCCTGGCCGGCCGGCTTGGTGAAATCCAGCGCGACGCTCTTCTTGCCCCTGTTGTAGGTCATGAAGAAGTGGCTCTCGCCCGCCTCGCCGCCGGCGCGCGGGCCGGCGCCCTTGCGCGTGTCGTCGCCGCCGTCGGGGTTCTCGATCTTGATCACTTCGGCGCCCATGTCCGAGAGGATCTGGGTGCACATGGGACCCGCGATCACGCGGGAGAAGTCGACGACACGAATGCCTTCGAGCGGCGGACGACCTGATTTTGCCATGGCTGCAAGGTAGGGCTGCAAGGGCCGCGCTGTCCATGCGCCGGCTTTTCTCTAGAGTGGCGGGCCATGACCGAGTTTCGCATGTCGCTTTCTCGCCGCGCCCTTCTCGCCTCAACGACGCTGGCTGTACTGCCCGCGCAGGCCCAGAGCTGGCCGGCCAAGACAATCCATATCGTCGTGCCGTTCGCCCCCGGCGGCTCGGGCGACATCACCGCCCGCCTGGTCGGCAAGTACATCGAGGACAAGACCGGCCAGCCGGTGGTGGTCGAGAACAAGCCCGGCGCCAACGGCATCGTCGGCGTGCTGTCGGTGAAGTCCGCCGTGCCCGACGGCTACACACTGATGCTGGCCACCACCTCGACCCAGGCCGCCAACGTCCACATGTACAAGAGCCCCGGCTACGATCCGGAAAAGGACTTCCAGGTCGCCGGCATCATCGGCACCAGCGGCGCCTTCCTGATCGTGCCGGCAGACTCGCCGCACAAGTCGATGGCCGACCTCGTGGCCTATGCCAAGGCCAATCCCGGCAAGCTCAACTTCGCCTACTTCAATGCCAGCTCGCAGGTGCCGTCGGAAGTGCTGGGCAAGCGCGCCGGCGTCGAGTGGACCGGCGTCGCTTACAAGGCGATCGGCAATGCCTGGTCGGATCTCTACGGCGGCGCCATCCAGTTCATGTTCGTCGACCTCACCGCCTCGCGCGGCCAGGTGGTGGCGGGCAAGGCGCGGCCGCTCGCCATCTCGCTCGAGGCCCGCAGCCCGCTCTATCCCGATGTGCCGACGCTCGGCGAGACCTTCCCGGGCTTTTCCAGCACCGGCTTCCTCGCCGTCGCCGTGCCCAAGGCCGTGCCCGACGACATCAAGCGGCGCCTGAACGGGTTGATCAACGAGGCGATTTTCTCAACCGTCATCCACAAGCGGCTGACCGAGGAATTCTCGCTCACGCCCCGGATGCTTGACCTCGAGCAATGCGCCCATGAGGACCGCATCGAGCGGGCCAAATGGGCGGAGTACGTCAAGATCGCCAGAATCGAGCCGCAATAAACAGAGCTTAGCCTGGGTTCTCGCATTATTAGCGCGACAACCGGCAGCGGATGGCCCAAGAATCCCAAATGGCAACGACCGTTCTCGTTATCGAAGATGAAACCGACCTGCTCCACATGATTGTCGAGTACCTCGGCAAGCGAGGCTATCGCGCGACCGGCTGCACGACGCTGATGGCTGCCCGCAAGGCGCTGGAAACCAGCACGCATGACGCCGTGCTCGCCGACATCCGGCTGCCCGACGGCGACGGCGTGAGCTTCTGCCTCGAGAACGCGCCGCGCCTGCCCAATGCACGCTGGATCCTGATGTCGGGCGACCACGAGCTGGTGCGCGACGGCCAGCGCGCCCGCGACATCGCCAGCATGCCGGCCTTCACCATCGTCGACAAACCGGTGCCGCTGCGCCTGCTCGAGCGCATCCTGAAGCAGCCCCTGGCGAAATAAGCCTGCGCGAACCGGCTCCTGCGAGCCGGCACGAAATGTGCTCCCGCCGTCGTCGTGACGGAACCGGAGCCCGCGCCATGACAGACTTCAATCGCGTTTCGACCAAGATTTTGCGGCGGACCTTCAGCGCCAGCGCGGCAGCGGCCTTGGTCGCCAGCGGCCTGCCGGCGGCGGCACAGCAAACGCCCCGGCGCGGCGGCACGCTAACGGCGACCTGGGGCGGCTTCGAGCCCTCCTCCTGCTACGTGCCGACCGGCGGCGGCCTGGGCCCGATCTTCACTTCGTCGAAGCTGTTCGAGCGCCTGGCCCGGCGCAACATGGACGGCAGCTTCTCAGGCCAGCTGGCTGAAAGCTGGCAGGCCTCGCCCGATTTCAGGACCTATAGCATCGCGATGCGGCGCGGCGTGCTGTGGCACGACGGCAAGGAGATGACCGCTGAAGACATCGTCTTCAGCATCGGGGAGCTGTGGAAGAAATACGCCAATGCGCCGGCGCTGGGTGACTTTGCCGGTGCCGAGGCAGCCGATACCGGCACGGTAATCGTGCGTTTCGCCAAGCCGATGCCGGCGCCCTACTTCGCCGCCATCATCAGCGGCTCGATCTCCTACATCGTGCCCAGGTGTATCTATGGCGGCAGCGACGTGATGACCAACCCGGCGAACAACGCGCCGATCGGCACGGGGCCGTGGAAATTCAAGCAGTGGGTGCGCGGCAGCCACATGGAGTTCGCGCGCAACGAGGCCTACTGGCAGAAGGAGCAGCCCTATCTCGACCGCCTGATCCTGCGCTTCCTGCGCTTCCTGCGCGACCCGGCGAGCCGCAGCGCCGCGATGGAAGCCGGCGAGATCCAGCTCGGCGTCGCCAATCCGACCTCGCATCCCGACATCAAGCGCCTGACCGCCAGCGGCAGGCTTTTGGCGACGACCCAGGGCTACTCCGAGAATTCCTGGGTGGCGACGCTGGAATACAACATGCGCAATCCCCTCTTCGCCAAACGCGAGGTGCGCCAGGCGATCTTCCACGCCATGGACCGCGCCTGGATCGCCCGCACGATCTATTACGGCTACGCCCGGCCGGGCACCGGCCCGATCCATTCCGATAACTCGGAGTTCTACATCAAGGACACGACGCGGCTCGATTTCGATCCCGCGAAGGCCGCGGCCATGCTCGACGAGGCCGGGCTGCCGAAGAAGGCCGACGGCAAGAGTTTTGCCGTGACGCTCGCGGCCGGCGGCTGGTCGGCCGAGCTGGCCAAGATCGGCGCCTACGCCAAGCAGGCACTGGAGGATATCGGCATCGGCGCGACCCTGTGGACCGGCGACTTCCCGACCTCGATCAAGCGCATCTACACCGACTACGATTTCGACATCGCCATCTCGAGCCAGATCAATCCGACCGAGCCGGTTCTCTGGACGACGCGCTTTTTCACGACCGACGGCATCCGCAAGGGCCTGCCGTTCTACAATGCCACGGGCTACTCCAACGCAGAGCTCGACGCGCTGGTCGAGAAGATACGGACCGAGATCGACCCGGCCAGGCGCAAGGCGCTGGTCGGCGACTTCCAGAAATTCACCGCGCACGAAGCCGTGCTGCTGCCCCTGGTCGAGTTCGATTCGGTGACGCTTGCCAGTCCAGCGGTGCGCAACCATTCCAACGATCCGAACTTCCTCGCCGCCAGCTGGGGCGATCTCTGGCTGGCGGGCTAGAGTTTCAGCCGTCGCAGTCGAAGCGCGTTGGCGATCACCGAGACGGAACTGAGCGACATCGCCGCTGCAGCGACCATCGGGCTCAGCAGGATGCCGAACGTCGGATAGAGCAGGCCGGCCGCGATCGGCACGCCGGCCAGGTTGTAGACGAAGGCGAAGAACAGGTTCTGGCGGATATTGCGCATGGTGGCGCGCGACAGCAGCCGCGCCCGTGCGATGCCCGCGAGGTCGCCCTTCACCAGCGTGACCGCCGCACTCTGAATCGCCACGTCGGTGCCGGTGCCCATGGCGATACCGACATCTGATTCGGCCAGCGCCGGCGCATCGTTGATGCCGTCGCCCGCCATGGCGACGACGCGGCCCTCGGCGCGCAGCGCCTTGGCCAGTCGGTGCTTGTCGGCGGGCAGGACATCGGCCTCGAACTCGGCGATGCCGAGGCGATCGGCCACCGATTTGGCCGTCGTGGCGTTGTCGCCGGTCAGCATGACGATGCGCACGCCGTCGGCGCGCAGCGTGTCGAGGGCGGCCTGCGTCGTTACCTTGACGGGATCGGCAATGGCCAGGACGCCCCCGGCCTTGCCGTCGATGGCAACGAACAGCGCCGTGGCGCCATCGCGGCGCAATTGGTCGGCACGCGCGGCGAGCGCTCCCAATGCCACGCCCTGCCCTTGCATAAGCCGGGCATTGCCGAGTGCCACGCTATGGCCGTCGACCTTGCCGGTGACGCCCTGGCCGGTATGCGAGGCAAAGTCGAAGGCGGGCGACAGCACCATGCCGCGCTCGCGCGCCGCGGCGATGATGGCGGCGGCCAGCGGATGCTCACTCGAATGTTCCAGCGCGGCGGCGTCATGGAGGATGTCTTCCTCCGACAGGTCGCCCGTGGGCACGATCGCGACCACGCGCGGCCTGCCCTCGGTCAGCGTGCCGGTCTTGTCGACCAGCAGCGTGTCGACCTTCTCCAACCGCTCCAGTGCTTCGGCCGAGCGGATAAGCACGCCCACGCCTGCCCCCTTGCCGATGCCGACCATGATCGACATCGGCGTCGCCAGCCCCAGCGCACAGGGGCAGGCGATGATCAGCACCGACACCGCCGCGACCAGCGCGTAGGCCAGCGCCGGCGGCGGTCCCCAAACCATCCAGCATACGAACGCCAACGCCGCGACGGCGATGACGGCCGGCACGAACCAGCCCGCGACCGTATCGGCCAGCCGCTGGATCGGCGCGCGCGAGCGCTGGGCATCGGCCACCAGGGCGACGATGCGCGCCAGCATGGTTTCCGAGCCGACTTTCTCCGTCCGCATGACCAGTGCGCCGGTGCCGTTCACCGTGCCGCCGATCAGATGGTCGTCGGCTGCCTTGGCGACCGGCATGGCCTCGCCGGTGACCATCGACTCGTCAACGCTGCTCGCCCCTTCGAGCACGACGCCGTCGACCGGCACGGCCTCGCCCGGGCGCACGCGCAGGCGGTCGCCCGCCTGCACGGCATCGAGCGCGATCTCCTCGTCCTCGCCATCGGCCTTGAGGCGCCGCGCCATTTTGGGCGCGAGATCGAGCAAGCCGCGGATCGCATCGCCGGTGCGTTGGCGGGCGCGCAGCTCCAGCACCTGGCCCAGCAGCACGAGCACGGTGATGACGGCGGCGGCCTCGAAATAGACGGCGGCCGCACCCGGCGGGAAGAGACCGGGCGCCAAGAGCGCCACGACGCTGTAGAGATAGGCCGCGCCGGTGCCGAGCGCGATCAGGCTGAACATGTTGAGGCTGCGGTTCACCACCGACGCCCACGCCCGCACGAAGAACGGCCAGCCTGCCCACAGCACGACGGGCGTCGCCAGCGCAAACTGGATCCAGTCCGACATCGGCAGGTGTCCGAACAGATGGAGATGGCCGCCCATCTCCAGCACGAAGACCGGCAGCGCCAGCGCGAGGCCGACCCAGAAGCGCCGGGTCATGTCGATCAGCTCGTGGTTGGGGCCGGCGTCAGCCGTGACGTCGAGCGGCTCCAGCGCCATGCCGCAAATCTGGCAGCTACCGGGACCGACCTGCTTGATCTCCGGATGCATCGGGCAGGTGAAGGTCAGCTTCTTCTCGGCGGCGGTCGGTTCGACCTTCTCGGCCGGCTTCAGATACTGCAGCGGATTGGCCTGAAACTTCACGAGGCAGCGCGCGCCGCAGAAATAGTACGGATGGCCATCGTGGACTGTCTTGTTCTTCGCGCCCTCGATGGTGACGGTCATGCCGCAGACGGGATCGGTCGCGTGGGTCATTTCCTCACTCTTACCCCGCATTTCCCGGATGATCCATTGAACTGGCCCGCGTCGACTCCAATTGAGCCATAGGATTCAGCGTCTTGTTTGATAGGTTCGGGGTCGCAGATGGTTCAGCCAGCGGGTGAAGCGCAATCCAATGCTCTCCGGCTCGATTTCGACCACCGCCTCAAGCTTGAGTTCCATGGTTCGAGGGTCACCTCCGATGCAGGCTTGCTCGCCTATCGCGAACTCGACGACGTGCTCGGCCTGATGGCCATCGCTGACCGACATCTGGTTGACGGCCGCACAGGCCGCAACGGTCGCCACGATTCGGACGGGGTATCCCCCGCCCTGTGGTGGGCATGCTGCGCCAGTCGGTGTTCGGTCGGCTTGCGGGATACGAGGACGTCAACGACGCTGACCGGTTGGGGCGTGATCCTGCAATGCGCTGGATCGTCGGCGGCAAGGCGGTCGAGCGCGATGCGGCCTCGACCAGCCAGATGGGGCGGTTCGAGACCGAGTGGCTCGTGAGTGACGAGAACCTTGGCGCGCTCACCAGTCTCTCGGGGCAGTGGATCGACTCCGTTCATGGCCGGCGCTCGCCGAGGTCCATCGTCCTCGATATGGATTCGAGTGTCAGCCCGACGCATGGCGATCAGGAAGGTACTGCCTACAACGGCCACTTTGCCTGCACCTGCTATCATCCGCTGTTCGTGTTCAACCAGTTCGGTGATCTGGAGCGTTCTACGCTGCGACCGGGCAACGTCCATTCGGCGGACGGCTGGAAGGACGTGCTCGAACCGGTCGTGGCCCGCTACCGGGAGCGCGACCTGCGCCGCTACTTCCGCGCCGATGCCGCCTTCGCCAACCCCGAGGTCTACGAGTTCCTGGAAGCCGAAGGCTACAAGTACACGATCCGGCTGCCTGCCAACCGCATCCTCCAAGAGCGCATCGGCCACCTGCTCAAGCGTCCCGTTGGCAGGCCGCCGATCACGGTCCGGCGCTCCTACGCCAGCTTCCGCTATCAGGATGCGCGTGACCTTGCCGGCCTGGCCAAGCTTGCCGCCACTCATGATATGACCGGGCCCATTTTCTGGGCCGTGTGCCGACGCCGGCATGGCCGCAGCCAACGCCAGAACGCCGACGAATGAACGTCGGAACAACATGATGCCTCTCCTCCAAAGGGAATGAACCGGTGAACCGATTCAGGCTCGCGGAGGCGGCGGATCCTGGGTGAAGAGGAGGCCGGTCAGGCTGATGCCGACCGACAGGACGCGGCTATGGAACGGCGATCGCGTGTCGCCCGGGATCGCCTCCGGCAGAAGGGCCGGAACCCCCGACATCATCGGGCAGCAATCGCCCGCTGCATGCTTGGCCGTGTCCTTCAGGGGACAGGGATCGGGCGGCGGCACATGGTCGGGGCAGTCCGGCATAGCGACGGCCATGTGATCGACCGCCGAGCTCGCCACCGCACCGGTGAGAGGCGGGCAGACGAAGGCCGCTAGGGCGATCAACCAGAGAAAGCTGCGGGCGCGCGTACTGTGCATATGGGCCGTCAAACCAGCCAAGACAAGGCGTCCGGCCTACTCGGCCGCCGCCTCGATGACTTCACCGGTCGTGATCTGGCTCAAATCGGCGCCCCATAGTTTGCGCGTCGCCTTGAAGCGCTCGATCAGGAACTCGCCGGACTGCACCGGCGGATACTGGGCATCGGCGTCGCTGACGCCCAAGTCGCGCGGATCGACTATCGTGCGGAAGTTGGGATTGCAGAACAGCGGCATGGAATAGCGCGACTTGTCCTGCAGGTGCACGACGCGATGCACCGTCGCCTTGAAGCGGCCATTGGTCCAGCGCTTCATCAGCTCGCCGATGTTGATGACGAAGCTGCCGCGCAGCGGCGTCGCCGAGATCCAGTTGCCGTCCTTGCCCATCACCTCCAGCCCGCCGAGGCTGTCCTGCCACAGGATGGTGACGATGCCGTTGTCGGTGTGCGGACCGGAAGCCTGGTCGGAGACGTGCAGGCTGGCGGTGCCGGGATAGTGGTTGATCACCATGTCGGCGACCGGCTTGGTGAAGTGGCGGGAGAAGAAATCCTCCGGCCTGCCGAGATAGAGCGCGAAGCCTTCGAGGATCTTCATGCCCAGCCGGTAGGTCTCCATATAATAGGGCTCGATGGCTTCGCGGAAGCCCGGCATTTCAGGCCACTGGTTGGGCGCATAGAACGGCGTGCCGGCCAGCACCTCGGGATCGTCGGCCGTCACCGGAAAGCCGAAGTCGAAGCTGTCCTTGGCGTTGGCCTTGCCGTTCCGGTGCACGCTGTCGCCGAGATCGCGATAGCCGCGGTTGTTGCGGTCGGCCTTGATCTTGAGCCGTTCGGCCAGCGGCAGCTTGAAAAACCGGTCAGCCGCGGCGACGGCCTTGTCGATCGTCTCGACGGAAACGTTGTGGTTCACGGCATAGAAGAAGCCGATGTCGTCGCAGGCAGCGCCGAGCTTGGCGACTGCCGCCTCCTTGGCGGCGGGATCGTCGGAATAGAGACCACCGATGTCGATCACCGGAATGCTGGCGGGCATCGCCTGAACCTGAGCCGAGAGACCTGCTGCCATGTTCGCCTCCATCCTCTTCGGATCTAGCCGCGCCAGTCGAGCCGCCGGCCCAGGGCGTGGACGGCGGAGTATATCAGGAAAGAAAAGACGGTTGCGAGAAGTGCAACCGCATAAACCTTGTCGCCACGGTAATTCTGCATGGCGTGATTGATGACATAGCCCAGCCCGGTGGACGAAATCATCGACTCCGCGGCGATGGCCACGATGATGGCGCCGCTGCCGGTGATCTCCTGCGCCGCTACGATGGCCGGCACGGCATAGGGCAACCGGACCTGGCTGAAAGTCTGCCACCAGCTCGCATTCAGGATACGCATGCGGTCGAGATGAACCTCGTCGGCAGAGCGCAGGCCCTGCATGGTGTTGACCAGCACCGGGAAGAAGCCGGCGAGCGCCACGATCGTGGTCTTGCTCACGATCGAATCGCCGAAGGCCAGCATCAGCACCGAGATCATGGCGATATAGGGCACGTTACGCAGCGTGATAGCGGCCGGCATCAGCATGTGGCGCGTCGGCGGCAGCAGGTCGAACAGCACGGCAAGCCCGATGCCCGAGATATTGGCCCACACGAAGCCGACTGCTGCCACCTTCAGCGTCGCCAGCAGATTGTCGAAGATAAGTTCGCGTTCGACCCACAGTACCTCGAGCACGCGCTCGGGCCGCGGGATCACGAAGGCCGGCAGGCCGGAGAACCAGATCGCGAGGTACCACAGCAGCAGGACCGAGGCGATCGGCGTCAGCACGCGCAGCGAGAGGCCAAACAGGCGCGCGGGCATCTTAGGCCACGGCCTTACGCATCAGCAGCCCGCGCACGTGGGCTGCAATAGCGACGAAGCGCGGGTCCTGGCGGAACGATGAATCGCGCGGCCGCGGCACCGGCACCGACACGATCTCCAGCACGCGGCCGGGCGCCGGCGAAAACACCAGCAGACGGTCGGCCAGCATCACCGCCTCATCGATATGGTGGGTGACGAACAGCACGGTCTTGGGCCTGATCGCCAGCTCACGGTCGAACCATTCGCCGATCTCCTCGCGCTTCATCTCGTCCAGCGCGGCAAACGGCTCGTCCATCAGCAGTACCGAGGGATCGTGCGCCAGGGCCGACGCGATGTTGACCCGCTGCAGCATGCCGCCGGAGAGCTGGCGGGCCTTCTTGCTCTCGTGGCCGGCCAGGCCGAACTCGCGCAGCACCGTGGCGGCATCGAAGCCGACGCGGCCGCGATCGTGGCGAAACTCCATGCCGAAGCCGTCAAGGCGCTCGCCGATCCGACACTGCGCGCCAAGCTCGAGGAGCGCGGCTTCGAACTCACCGCCAACACGCCGCAGCAATTCGAAGCCTTTTTAAGGACCGACATCCCGCGCATCGCCGAACTGATCCGCGCCAGGGGCATCAAGGCGCAATAGGCGGCGACTAGACTTTCAGCTCGCCGCCCGTCAGCCGGCGGTAGGCTTCGAGATAGCGGTCGCTGGTGGCCTTGACGACTTCCGGCGGCAATTTCGGTGGCGGCGCCTCGCCGTTCCAGCGGCTGGCGTGGCGCTCGACATCGAGCCAGTCGCGCAGCGGCTGCTTGTCGAAGCTCGGTTGCGGCTTGCCCGGCGCGTAGACGTCGGCCGGCCAGAACCTGGAACTGTCGGGCGTCATGACCTCGTCGATCAGGATGATCTTGCCATCCGCCCCCTTGCCATCCGATACGCGGCCGAACTCGAACTTGGTGTCGGCGATGATGATGCCGTGCGCCAGTGCCACGTCACGGCCGAAGCCATAGACGGCGCGCGTCAGCCGCTCGAGCTCCATCGTCACGTCGGCGCCCAGGACCTCGCGCATGCGGGCGGCAGTGATGTTCTCGTCGTGGCCGCTCTCGGCCTTGGTCGCCGGGCTGAAGATCGGCGTGTCGAGCCGTGCGCTTTCGGTCAGGCCGGCCGGCATCTTCTCGCCGGCCAGGGTCTTGCTCTTGGCGTATTCGCGCCACGCCGAGCCGGAGAGGTAGCCGCGGATCACGCACTCGATGGGAAACACCGTGCCGCGCCGGCACAGCATGGCGCGGCCGGCGATCTCGGCCTTGTGCGGCCCGAGCGCCGGCACGGCGGCCACGATCTCGCCGGCGTCGGCCGAGATCATGTGATGCGCGACGGTGTCGGAAAGCTGGCGGAACCACCAGGCGCTGGTCTGCGTCAGCACGGCGCCCTTCAGCGGGATCGCCTCGGCCATGACGACGTCGTAGGCGCTGACGCGGTCGGTCGCCACCAGCAGCAGGCGCTCTGAATCGACTTCGTAGACGTCGCGCACCTTGCCGCGCGCGAGCCGCCGGAGCGGCAGCTCGCTCGTTGTCATGAGGACCATGGACGTTCCCTCAACTTTCTCTGGGCCTCAGCCTTCCTTGCGCATTTCCTCGAACAGTTCCTTGGCGACCAGCAGGCCCTCGCGCACCGAGGGCAGGCCGATATAGCCGCAGAGATGCATCAGCGCCTCGCTCAGCTCGTCCTCGGTCCAGCCCTGGCGGCGCGCCATGCGCAGGTGAATGGAGAGTTCCGGCCAGCGCGCCTGGGCGGTGTCGGAAATGACGCAAATCAGCGCGCGGGTCTTCATGTCGAGGCCGGGCCGCGTCCACAGCATGCCGAACACGGCCTCGCGGGCGTAGTCGCCGAATTTCTTCATGATCGGGTCGTCGTAGACCGTCTTCGCCATCTTGTCTGCGGTGGCATCGCCCATCAGCTTGCGACGGACCTCGGTGCCCTTCTTGTAGTTCTCGCTCTTGGCCATTTGTTTCTCCCTCCCGCGACGGCGCGGATGGAGGGAGCCTAGCGCGTCAATCCGCGAGGCGGTAGCCGATGCCGGGTTCGGTGCGGATGAATTTCGGCTCGGCTGGATCGTCCTCGAGCTTCTGGCGGAGCTGACCGAATGACCCGCAGCACGCTCTACATCCTGCTGCCGCTGTCGCTCGTGAGGTGCTGCACGAGCATGTCGTGCTGCTCACCGTCCAGGTGCCGGACGAGCCCTATGTCCGGTCGGAGGACCGCGCGCGGATCGGCCATTTCGGCAAGGGCGTGCACCGCGTGACGCTGAACTACGGCTTCATGGAAACCCCCGACGTGCCGCGCGACCTTGCGCTGCTCGAGGGCAAGGGTATTCCGCTCGATCCGATGCGGACCTCCTATTTCGTCGGCCGCAACAGCTTCGTCGAGGCCAGCCGCCCGCTGCTACCGCGCTGGCAGGAGAAGCTGTTCATCGCGCTCGCCCGTGTCGCCTCCAGCGCCGGCGACTTTTTCCAGCTGCCCGCCAATCGCGTCGTGGAACTGGGCAGCCGCGTCGAGGTCTGAGGCTCGCCCGGCGTCGTGGCGGCGGCTAAGCTGCCGCCGGCATGGCTCAAGCTCTCCCTCCTCTCGTTGCACCCTGGCGCATCGGCGTCGACGTCGGCGGCACCTTCACCGACATGGTGCTGCGCGACGCCGCTGGCGCCGTGCGCATCTACAAGGCGCCGTCGGTGCCCGCCGATCCCAGCGAAGGTGTGCTGGGCGTGCTGCGGCTGGCGGCCAAGCAACTCGACCTGCCGCTCACCGCGCTGCTGCGCGATTGCGCGCTGTTCGTGCACGGCTCGACCGTGGCCACCAACACGATCCTGGAGAAGAAGGGCGCCAAGGTCGGCATGCTGACGACCGAAGGCTTCCGCGACTCGCTCGAAATCCGCCGCGGCATCCGCGAGAACCAATGGGATCACCGCACGCCGTTTCCTGAAGTTCTAGCGCCACGCTACCTGCGCCTGCCGGTGCGCGGGCGCATCGGCGCTGACGGCAAGGAACTGACGCCGCTGGTCGCGGAGGACGTCGACGCAGCCGCCAAGGTGTTTGCCGCCGAAGGCGTCGAGTCGGTCGCCGTCTGCCTGTTCAACAGCTTCCTCGACGGCGCGCACGAGCGCAGCGTCGGCGCGCAGCTCGCCAAGAGCTGGGCCGGCAAGTGGGTTTCGCTGTCGAGCGACATCATGCCGACGATGGGCGAGTACGAGCGCGGCTCGACCGCCGTGGTCAACGCCTACATCGCGCCCAAGGTGACGAGCTACCTGCGCGCGCTCGACGAGCAGCTGCGCCAGTTCGGCCTGCCACGGCCGCTACTGCTGCTGCAAAGCAACGGCGGCGCGGTTTCAGTCGAGCAGGTCGCGGCCCGTCCCGTGATGCTGGTGTTGTCCGGCCCGGCCGCCGGCGTCGGCGCGCTGAAAGGCTGCGCGGCGCCGGGCGAGTCGGCCAACCTGATCTCGATGGAGATCGGCGGCACCAGTTGCGACGTCATGGTGATGGCGCGCGGCGACGTACCGGTGACCGACGAGCTGGTGATCGACGGCTACCACCTCACCACGCCGTCGGTCGAAATCCATACCGTCGGTGCCGGCGGCGGCGCCATCGCCTGGGTCGACGACGCGGGCCTGCTGCATGTCGGCCCGCAAGGCGCTGGCGCGCGGCCCGGACCCGCGGCCTATGGCCTGGGCGGCGAGAACCCGACCGTCACCGATGCGCAGCTCGTGCTCGGCCGTCTGCGCCCCGGCCCGCTGGCCGGCGGCGCCGTCACGCTCGACGGCACGCTGGCGCGCAAAGCGGTCGAGGAAAAACTCGCCAGGCCGCTCGGCCTCACGGTCGAGGACGCCGCGGCCGGCGTGATCCGCCTCCTGGAGCAAAACCTGCTGCATGCCGTGGAACGCCTCAGCATCGAGCGCGGGCACAATCCCGCGACCTTCACCCTGGTCGCCGCTGGCGGCGCCGGGCCGATGCACGGCACCGCCGTCGCCCGCTCGCTCGGCTGCAAGCGCGCCCTGCTGCCGCGCGCCGCCGGCGCCTTCTGTGCGCTGGGCATGCTCCAATCCGACGTGCGGCAGGATTATCTGCAAGTGTTCCTCGCCGATCTCGACAAGGTCGACCGCGCCGCTCTCGACACCGCCTTCGCGCAACTCGAGACCCGCGCCCGCGAAGCGCTGGCCCGCGACGGCTTCGAGGGCGACGCCGCTGCGATCGAACGCGAGATGGACCTGCGATATGACGGCCAGCAATGGCCGGTGCGCGTCGCCATTGGCGCGACCGGCTTCGACGCCGTCGCGGCACGTCAGGCTTTCGAAGCGGAGCATCAACGCCTGTTCGGCCATATCCAGCCCGGCGGCCGCATCGACATCACCGCCCTTCGCACCGTCGGCCGCGGCCGGCTCGACTGGACGGCTCCGGCCGCACGCTCGCGCCAGGTCGGCACACCCACGCCGCGTGAAACCCGCAAGGTCTGGATCGATCCCGCGCACGGCTGGCGCGACGTGCCGATCTACGACGGCGCCGATCTGCGTCCCGGCTGCCGGCTCGACGGCCCGCTGCTGATCGAGGAACTCACCACGACTGCTTTCGTCGGTCCCCGCGACACGCTCGAGGTCGATGAGCGCGACGACTTTCTGGTTCATGTCGGTTCAGCCTCTCCTCTCCATTCAGATGGGGAGGTGCCCGCGTCTTCGCGGGCGGAGGGCTCATGAGCCGCACCGAGATTGTTGCCCCTGACCCCTCCGTCGCGGATTACCGCGACACCTCCCCATTTGAATGGGGAGGAAGCTGATGGAGCTCCTGCGATGAACCTCGATCCCGTCACGCTCGCGCTGGTGCAGAACCGGCTCGACCATATCTCGCACCAGATGGGCTGGGTGATGACGCGCACGGCGCGTTCGCCGATCTTCAGCCAGAGCCACGACTTCTCCTGCTTCATCGCCGACGCGCGCGGCACGCTCATAAGCCAGGCCGATGGCATTCCGATCCATACCGGCGGCGGCGGCTTCGCCGTGCGCGCCATCCTGCGCGACTTCAAGGACCACATCGAACCGGAAGACGTGTTCCTGCTGAACGATCCCTATACGGCGGGCGGCAACCACCTGCCGGACTGGGTGATCGCGCGGCCGGTGTTCGTCGCGGGCAAGTTCGTCGCCTTCGCCTGCAACCGCGCCCATCAGGCCGACATCGGCGGTGGCGCTGCGGGCACCTACAACTCGGCAGCGACGGAGATCTTCCACGAAGGCATTCGCCTGCCGGTGCTGAAGCTGATCGAGGGCGGCAAGGTGCGCGACGATCTGTGGCGCCTGCTGATGCTCAACACCCGCCTGCCCGAGGCGCTCGACGGCGACCTGCGCGCCATGATCGGCTCGACCCGCATCGGCGCCGAACGCATCGCGCTGCTGGTCGAGGAGCTGGGCGCCGGCCGCGCCGACGATTTCTTCGAAGGCGTGCTCGCGCATGCCGACCGCCGCTTCCGCCCCTGCATCGATCGCCTGGCCCACGGCACGTGGCGCGCCGAGGAGTCGGTCGACAACGACTGCTTCGAGCCGATCGACGGCAAGATCGCCGTCGCGCTGACGGTCGAGAACGGCCGGCTGATCGTCGACTTTGCCGGCACCATGGCGCAGGTCAGGGGCTTCAAGAACAGCTCGATCGCCAACTCCTATTCGGCGGTCTACATGGCACTCGCGTCGTTCTTCGAGCCCGACCTGCCGCGCAACGAGGGCACGTTCCGCCACGTCGAGATCCGCCTGCCCGAGGGCAGCATCGTCAATCCGCGGCCGCCCGCACCGATGACCATGAACACCGTGTTCGTGGCGCACGAGATCGTCCATGTAATGTGGAAGGCGCTGGGCCAAGCGCTGCCCGAGCGCGCCTCGGCCGGCTGGTCGAAGGCCGTGCACGCGATTACTGCGGGCCTGCAGCCCGACGGCAGCCGCTACGTGATGTTCCAGTGGGCCGGCGCGCCGGCCGGCGGCGCGGTCGAGGGCCGCGACGGCTTCCACCTGATCGGCCATCTGATCACGCTGGGCGGGCTCACGCTCCCCAACCTCGAGACCTACGAGCAGCTCTACCCCGTGCGCTTCAAGCGTCAGGAGATGCGCTGCGACTCGGCCGGGCCCGGCCGCTTCCGCGGCGGCGCCGGCTGCGACTACGAGGTCGAGGTGACGACACCGGCCGACTACGCCTATCGCGGCGAGGGCGTGGGCGCGCCGTCGAGCTTCGGCGCCCAGGGCGGCAAGGCGGGCGTCGGCGGTGAGGTGACGATCACCCTGGCCGCCGACGGCAAGCAGATCGAGGCGTGGAAATACGGCGTGTACCTCTTCGGCCCCGCCACCTATCGCAGTCTGTCGCCGGGCGGCGGCGGCTTCGGCGATCCGCGCACGCGCGATCCCGCACGCGTCCTGCGCGACGTGCGCGATGGCATAATCAGCCCCGCCGGCGCCGAACGCGACTATGCCGTAGCCATTGCCGCAGACGGCCGCCACATCGACGAGGGGCGCACAGCCAAGCTCCGGGCGGCATGAACGTCATAAACCCGCCGGATTCAGTCCCGCATATGGGTCCGGGTAGAGTACGCCCGCACCGGAGAACCACGGCTTCATGGCCGAACGCCCGACCCTGATCACGACGACGCGGCTTGGCGTGCGGCCGCTGGGCGTGCGCGGCGAGCCGCTGCACAACACCCACGCCCAACTGCGTTCGGTGATCCGCCGCCGCCTGGGCGACGGGCCGGCCGACCTCCTGGCCGAACCTCAGATGCGCGAGAGCGGCGACGGCATCGACTGGTACGCCGGCTGGGAAGGCAAGGTCCGCCGCCTTTCCGACCTCGCACCGGAGGAGCGCACATCAGCCCTTGCCGGCATCGCGAGCCAGCTCGCCTCGATCGACGCGCTGGGCGCCCAGCTCGGCAACGCCGATTCCGACGAGGCGCGCCTGGTCGGCCGATCGCTCAATCTCTCGACCAAACGGCCATCCGACGATTTCGTCTATATGGTCGGCGACCGCCCGGCGATCGTCGCCTGGGGCTACGAGGCCGACGCCGCCGACAGCCTGTTGGGCGCCGGCCTGCCGACCGTTCCGATGCCCGCGCCACCGCCGGCGCTGCCGCCCGTCTTCGCCAGCGTCCCCGCCATTCCACTTGCCGGGCCGCTCGCCGCCCGCCTGGGCTGGGCGCCGTGGCTGCGCGCCCTGATGTTCGGGTTGCTCCTCCTTCTTTTACTGCTGCTGGCGTCGTGGCTGCTGCGCGCCTGCATGCCGGTGCCACCCGACCTCAATATCGCCACCCTGGAAACGCCCGCTCCGCCCGCGCCCGAAGCGCCGCCCGATCCGACGCCACTGCTCAAGGCAGCCTATGACGACGCCCAGGCCGACGAGAAGAAGCTGCGCGCCGTGCTCGCCGCCCTGGAAACCGACCTCAAGAAGAAGGTCGAGGCCTGCAAGCCGG
>CAMDQJ010000047.1 GCA_945905835.1 Asaia bogorensis | reverse complement strand
ATTGGTCGGAGCGAGAGGATTCGAACCTCCGGCCCCTAGCTCCCGAAGCTAGTGCTCTACCAGGCTGAGCTACGCTCCGTCAGATATTGCGGGACTCCGTCCGCCCGGGAGGCGGGGTTATAGCCGCGCCCTCCCGGGGTCGCAAGGGCGGCCGCCGGCCGCTATAATCGCCGCAAATCGTGGGTCTTGCGGGGGGGAATCGACATGGCCAAGAAGAAGCGGCTCAGGATCGCGCTAATCGGCTACGGCGCGATCAGCCAGGTGCTGTTCGATCTGTTCCGCGCCAAAAAGCCTGCCATCGATATCGTCGGCGTACTGGTGCGCGAGGGTCGCGCCAAGGCGACGCAAAAGGCGGTCGGGCGCAAGGTCGCCGTCGTCGAGACGCTGAAGGATCTCTTGAAGCTCAAGCCCGATGTCGTGGTCGAGGCGGCGTCGCAGCAGGCGGTGCGCGACCATGGTGCTGCGATCCTGAAGAAGGGCATCGATTTCATGGTGATCGCCACCGGCGCCTATGGCGATCCCAAGCTCTACAAGTCGCATATCAAGGCGGCCGAGAAGAGCGGCGCGCGGCTGCGCCTGCCGTCGGGCGCCATTGCCGGCCTCGATGGGCTTCTGGCGATGCGCCACGATTCGCTCAGCAAGGTGAAATACATTTCGATCAAGCCGCCGCATGCCTGGAGCGGCACGCCGGCCGAGACCGATTTCGACCTGCCCTCGATCAAGGAGCCGACGGTGATCTTCCGCGGCACGCCGGCCGATGCGGGGCGGCTCTATCCCAAGAATGCCAATCTCGCGGTGACGGTGGCGCTGTGCGGCCTCGGCCTCGAGCGGACCGAGATCGAGCTGGTGGCCGATCCAACGCTGCCGCCCGGCACCAATGCCAGCCGGCTCGAGGCGGTAGGCGCGTCGGGCGAGCTCTCGATGTATCGCCTGGGCCGCGCCATGCCGGACAATCCCAAGACCGGCGTGCTGACCGCCCTTACGATGGCTGACGATCTGATGAAGCTGGTGCGCTCCAGCGACTGGTAGCGGTGCGCCCCGAGTCGATGCGGGACGGGCGCATGCCGAACAGCAGGCGCAGCAGGGACGAGCGGCGGATCGCGAACTCGTAGACTGCCATGGCGCCGGCGACGGTGAAGAGGATGGTCGCGGGAAGTTTCAGGGCGAGCGGCCAGTCGACGCGGTGCAGGAAGTAGACCGCGATCACCGTCAGCGTCTGGTGCAGGATGTAGACCGGCAGGGCGGCGTCGGTGGCGTAGGTCAGGACGGGCGAGCCGCGGCGCAGGTAGCGGGTCACGAAGCCGGTGATGGCGAGCAGCCAGCCCAGCACATTGGCCGCCGACAGGAAGCAGAATTCGGCGCAGGCGAGCGGCGGCAGGGTGCGCGGGTCGGCTCCGATGCGCAGCCAGCGCTCGTCGAGGGCGGCGAAGGCGGCGATACCGATCAGGACGCAGACCCAGCGGCCGCGCTGGACGGCGGCGAGCAGGCGGGGCCACAGGGCGAGTGCTCCGCCCAGCAGCATCAGCAGGAAGAACACCGCCCAGCCGTGGCGGTCGTAGACGAAGGAATGGCTGTAGTTGGGCTGCAGGCGCAGCAGCGATTCCGACAGCGTCAGCGGCACCACCAGCAGCCAGTACAAGTGATGGCGGGCGATCAGGTCGATCGGCTGCTCAAGCAGGCGTTGGCCGGCGGCCGAGCGCATCCAGCCGAACAGCGGCAGCAGGACGGCCGACAGCACCAGCACATAGGGCACGAACCAGAGATGGTGCCAGCTCAGGTTTCCCGCCGGGTAGATGCCGTTGAACAGGTGCGTCAGGAAGGCGGGATAGGAGCCGTGGAACTCGCCGCGCTGCAGGCGCTCGAGATAGATCTGCGGCGGGATCACCACGACGATGGCGAAGAGCAGCGGGATCAGCAGGCGCCGGCTGCGTTCGCGCACGATTTCGATGGGCGAACGGCTGCGCATCGCCAGCATCAGGGCGGCGCCCGAAACGACAAAAACCAGCGTGACGCGCCAGCGCTGGATGAATTCGAGGAAGAAGTCGAGCGGGGTGGAGAGGTGCGGGTCGACGACGTACCAATGCCAGTGCGGGCTGAAGCCGACGGCGGCGTGGAAGACGATCAGCAGGCTAAGGGCAATGACCCGGAGCCAGTCGAATTCAGGGTGACGCGTTAGTACATCGTGTGGCGATGGCATACTTCATACGGTCCGCAATTAAGGCGGGCAGAGTGCGGTTGCACGGCAACCGCACTTCTAGCATGCCTTAGCGCGGACCGCGACCGTGACGGCCATGCATGCGACGATCCGAACCGCGATCGACGATCGGCTTCTGCTCCGGCGTCAGCGAGGCGTACATGGCGAGCAGCAAGGGCTTCACGGCCTGCACCGACTCCAGCCGGGCCTTCATCCGCTCTTCCTGCATGTTCATGCGGTCGATGAGCGACAGCGGCATCTTGAGCTCGGTCGGCAGGGTTGCGCAGCGCGCCTTCTGCTTGGCGCTGGCCTCGTCGGCGGCCTTCTCGAAGGCCGTCCAGGTGGCCATCTGCTCGGGCTTGAGGTCGAGGCGGGCCTTCAGGTAGGCGCGGTTGCCGGTGCGGCGGGCGACCTGTTCGCTGCACATGCTGCGCGGCGAGAAAGCCGGCCGTTCCCGGCGGGTGTCGGTATTGGCCGCCGGCGGGGTGCCCGGGGTGGCGGGCGCCTGGGCGATTTCACGGTCCTGGCCGCGCATATCGGGCGCGGCATGGGCGGTGACGGCCCAGGCAAAGCCTGCCGCGGCGACGAGGGAGGCCGGCAGAGCGACGAAAAGCGGACGGAATTTTATGGTGTTATCCCCAAGTTGTGGAAGCAAAGCTGCTTACGGGGATTACGCACCGTCCCGGCCAAACGTGCCCGCCCGCCAGGTTAAGTTATGTAAAGTTCGGCCGTTGCGCCGCCATCCACTGGGCGAAGCCGGCTCGCTCGGCCGCGCTCATGTGCAGCCCCTCCTTGGTCCGCCGCCACAGCACATCGTCTGCATCGACCGCCCATTCTTCGCGGACGAGATATTGCACTTCGCGCTGGTAAAGGCAGCCGCCGAAGTGCCGGCCGAGATCGGCCACGCCCTTCACGCCGTCGAGCAGCTCGTCGAGGCCGGTGCCGTGGCGGCGCGCCAGCACGCGCATCAGGTCGGCCGGCAGGCCGGGCCGCACCGAGCAGACGGCGGCGACGAAGCGGTCGAAGGCCTCGCCGAAGGTCGGGGCGTCGGCAAGCTCGCCGTCGATCAGCGCCTTGTGCGCCGTCCAGTCGCCGGCCATCGCCGGATAGAAGGGGTTCAGGTCGCGCATCGCATGCTCGGCGAGCATGCGGTAGGTCGTGATCTTGCCGCCGAACACCGAGAGCAGCGGCGCGCCGCCCGGTGGCGCGTCGATCTCGAGGTGATAGTCACGCGTCACCGCCGAAGGATCGTCGACGCCGTCGTCGAACAGCGGCCGGACGCCCGAATAGGTCCACACGACGTCCGATGGCGATACCGGCTTGGCCATGTAGTGGTTCACCAGCTCGCAGAGGTAGGTGACCTCTTCAGGCGTACAGACCGGCTTTTCGCCCTCTTCGACGGCGATGTCGGTGGTGCCGATCAATGAGAACTCGCGCTCATAGGGCACGACGAAGGCGATGCGGTTATCGCTGTTCTGCAGGATGAAGGCGTGGTCGCCCTCGTGCAGGCGCGGCACCACGATATGGCTGCCCTTGATCAGGCGCACGCGCTTGGCGGTGCGGACATGCGTCTGCTCGTCGAGGAAGCGCTTCACCCACGGGCCGGTGGCGTTGACCAGCCCGCGCGCCGTGAGCTTCACCGTCACGCCGCCAGGGGCCGCGAGTTCGATGTTCCACAGCGGGCCATCGTCGCTACGCCGTGCCGAAAGGCAGCGGTGACGGGCGTAGATCGCAGCCCCCATCTCGCGCGCCGATTTCATGTTGGTCACCACGAGGCGGGCATCGTCGACCCAGGCGTCGGAATAGACGAAGCCCTTGGCGAATTCCGGCTTCAGCCCGGCGGCGTATTTGGAGGTCCGGAAATCGACCGATTCCGACTTCGGCAGCTGCATGTGCCAGTCGAGATGGTCGTAGAGGAAGAGACCAAGCCGCAGCATCCAGCGTGGCCGCAGATGCGGCTCGTGCGGCAGCACGAAGCGCATGGGAAAGGACAGGTGTGGCGCCTTGGCCAACAGCACTTCGCGTTCCTGCAGCGCCTCGCGCACCAGCCGGAACTCGTAGTGCTCGAGATAGCGCAGGCCGCCATGGATCAGCTTGGTCGAGGCCGAGGAGGTGGCGCTGGCGAAGTCGTTCATTTCGCACAGGCCGACCTTGAGGCCCCGGCCCGTCGCGTCGTACGCAATACCCGCACCATTGATGCCGCCGCCGACGACGAACAGGTCGAGCGGCCGAGCGTCGGTTCCATTCATGGTCAGACGTATAGCGCTCTTGACCCGCTTGTGCTGGGACCGCAAAAGGCCGCATGGGTCTTTTGCTCAAGATCGCGCTGTTCGGCCTGGCGGCCTGGGGCATCTATGTCACGGCGCGCAAATGGTATCGCCTGCTCGGCGGCGAGGAGGCCAAGCCGCCGCAGCGCGCCCAGCCCGCCCCACCGCCGCCGGCACCGCCGCCGCCGGCGTCCCGCCGCGTCGTCGAGGACACCAAGGCCTGCCCGGTCTGCGGGGCGTTTTTCACCCCCGGTGCGGGTAAATGCGGGCAGCCCAACTGCCCCCTGTAGCGAGCTTTGCGTCCTTGACCGGGAGGGGGACCGCACCTATTTTGCCGCACCGCAAAAACCGCGATAAGTAGCGGAATCACAAGGGCTTTCGAGCTTCGGGGAACTTCCGTGTCCGACCCCTCAACGGCACGCACTAAGCCGACCTGCTTCCAGGAACTGATCCTCACCCTGCAGGATTATTGGGCGCGTCAGGGCTGCGCGATCCTGCAGCCCTACGACATGGAAATGGGCGCCGGCACCTTCCACACGGCCACCACGCTGCGCGCGCTGGGACCGAAGCCGTGGCATGCCGCCTACGTGCAGCCTTCGCGGCGCCCCAAGGACGGCCGCTATGGCGAGAACCCCATGCGGCTGCAGCACTACTACCAGTTTCAGGTGATCCTGAAGCCGTCGCCCACCGACATCCTTGAGCGCTATCTCGGCTCGCTGGTTGCCATCGGTATCGACACATCCCTGCACGACATCCGCTTCGTCGAGGACGACTGGGAGAGCCCGACGCTCGGCGCCTGGGGCTTGGGTTGGGAAGTCTGGTGCGACGGTTCGGAGATCAGCCAGTTCACCTATTTCCAGCAGGTCGGCGGCATCGAGGTCGACCTCGTCGCGGGCGAGATCACCTACGGGCTCGAACGGCTGGCGATGTACTTGTTCGACAAGAAGACGATCTACGAGCTGCCGTTTAACCGGCCCGACGCCGAAGTCCCGCTGCTCTATGGCGACGTGTTCCTGCAGAACGAGCAAGAGCAGTCGGCCTACAATTTCGAGCACGCCGACACCGAGATGCTGTTCCGCCACTTCGCCGATGCGGAGAAGGAATGCGGCCGCATGATCGAGAAGAAACTGCCGCTGCCGGCCTACGAGCAATGCATCAAGGCCAGCCACAGCTTCAACCTCCTGGACGCGCGCGGCGTGATCAGCGTCACCGAGCGGCAGAGCTACATCCTGCGCGTGCGCGATCTGGCCAAGGCCTGCTGCGAGGCGTGGCTCGTGACGCAGAAGGCTGCCTGAGATGGCCGAGCTGCTTCTCGAGCTTCTGTCGGAAGAGATCCCGGCGCGCATGCAGGCGCGCGGATCGGACGATCTCAAGCGGCTGGTGGGCGACGGGCTGAAGGCGGCCGGCCTCACCTTCACCGACGCGCGCGCTTTCGCGACACCGAGACGGCTCGCGCTGGTGGTCGACGGACTGCCCGTCGCGCGCGCCGATGTCAGCGAGGAAAAGCGCGGCCCGCGCGTCGGCGCGCCCGATCAGGCGATCCAGGGATTTTTGAAGGGCGCGGGGCTCAGTTCGCTCGACCAGGCGGAGAAGCGCGACACGGGCAAGGGCGAATTCTGGTTCGCCGTTCTCAATAAAAAGGGTGGTCCGACCGCCGACGTGCTGCCCGGCATCATCGAGGCCGCGATGAAGGCGCTGCCGTGGCCCAAGTCGATGAAATGGGGCAGCAGCACGATGATGTGGGTGCGCCCGCTGCAGTCGGTCGTGGCGCTGTTCGACGGCAAGGTGCTGGCGGGCGAGATCGCGCCGGGCGGGCAGATGGCGCCGATCGCGTTCGGCGATACCACGCGAGGCCATCGCTTCCTGTCCAAGGGAGAGCTCGAGGTCACGGGCTTCGCCGACTACACGGCCAGGCTCAAAACCGCGCACGTCGTCCTCGATCCGGCGGATCGCAAGAAGATCATTCTCGAGGGCGCGGAAAAGCTCTGTGCCGGCGCGCAGGTCGCTCTGAAGGCCGATGACGGATTGCTCGACGAAGTGGCGGGCCTCGTCGAATGGCCGGCGCCCATGCTCGGCACCATCGACGCGCAGTTTATGGACGTGCCGCCGGAAGTGCTAATCGTCTCGATGAAGACGCATCAACGCTACTTCGCGACCACCAAGCAGGACGGTTCGCTCGCCAGCCGCTTCGTCGTCGTGGCCAACAATGTGGCGCGCGACGGCGGTAAGGTGATCGTCGACGGCAACGAGCGCGTGCTGCGCGCACGGCTTTCGGACGCCAAGTTCTTCTGGGATCAGGATCGCAAGACGACACTGGAAAGCCGCGTGCCGGCGTTAAAGGACATCGTCTTCCACGCCGAGCTCGGCACGCAGGCCGAACGCGTCGAGCGTATCGTGAAGCTCGCGGGCGAGATCGCGGCGTTCGTTCCGGGCGCCGACGCCCGGCAGGTCGAGCAGGCGGCGCGCCTCTGCAAGACCGATCTCGTCACCGGCATGGTCGGCGAGTTCCCGGAGCTGCAAGGCGTCATGGGGCGCTACTACGCCAAGGGTGAGAAGCTTCCGGACGCGGTGGCGGATGCCATCGGCGATCATTACGCACCGGCCGGGCCGAACGATCGTTGTCCGAGCGCCCCGGTGTCGATCACTATCGCGCTCGCCGACAAGCTCGATGCCCTTATCAGTTTCTGGTCGATCGGCGAGAAGCCCACGGGCTCACGCGATCCTTTCGCTTTGCGCCGCGCCGCACTCGGCATCATCCGCATCGTGGTCGAGAACAAGCTTCGCTTGCCGCTCGGTCGGTTCTTCAAGGCCGGCGATCTGATGGATTTCTTCGCCGACCGCCTGAAAGTGCAGATGCGCGAGAAGGGTGTGCGGCACGACGTCGTTGATGCCGTATTCGCCCTGGGCGGCGAGGATGATCTCGTGCGCCTATTGGCCCGCGTTGAGGCGCTACAGGCCTTCCTGGCCAGCGAAGCCGGAAAGAACCTGCTGACGGGCTACGGTCGCGCTGCCAACATCGTTCGCGCCGAGGAAAAGAAGGACAAGGGACTGGCCGCCAAGATCGCGGGTAAGGCCGATGCGGCGCTGCTGGAGCAGGTCGAGGAAAAGACCGTCGCCGCAGCGCTCGCTGAGGTCGAGGGCAAGGTGGGGCCAGCGATCAGTGCTGAGGATTTCTCAGGCACGATGGCGGCCTTCGCCGGACTGCGCGCGCCGATCGACGCTTTCTTCGACAAGGTGACGGTCAACGTCACGGACAAACCGGATTTGCGCCTGAACAGGCTGAAACTTTTAAACCAGATTCGCGCGACCATGGACTCTGTCGCGGATTTTTCGAAGATCGAGGGCTGACGATGGCCAAATGGGTTTACGGCTTCGGCGACGGCAAGGCGGAGGGCCGTGCCGAGATGCGCAATCTGCTGGGCGGCAAGGGCGCCAACCTGGCGGAGATGTCGAGCCTCGGCCTGCCGGTGCCGCCGGGCCTCACGATCACCACCGAACTCTGCACCTGGTACTACGCCAACAACAATTCCTACCCGCCCGAGCTCAAGGACGAGGTCGAGACGGCGCTGGCCGGCATCGAGAAGACGGTCGGCGCCAAGTTCGGCGACCCGGGCAACCCGCTGCTGGTCTCCGTGCGCTCCGGCGCGCGCGCCTCGATGCCGGGCATGATGGATACCGTGCTCAATCTCGGGCTCAACGACCGCACCGTGCTCGGCCTGTCGAAGTCGTCGGGCGACGAGCGCTTCGCCTACGACAGCTACCGCCGCTTCATCCAGATGTACTCCAACGTCGTGCTCGACGTCGGCCATCACTATTTCGAGGAAGCGCTCGAGCTCAAGAAAGAGGACCTCGGCGCCCACATGGACACCGACCTCAAGTCCGATGACTGGCGCGCCATCGTCGTCGAGTACAAGAAAATCGTCGAGAAGCGCACCGGCAAGCCGTTTCCGCAGGAGCCGCACGAGCAGCTGTGGGGTGCCGTCGGCGCGGTGTTCGGCTCGTGGATGAACGAGCGCGCCATCATCTATCGCCGCCTGCATGCGATTCCCGAGAGCTGGGGCACCGCGGTCAATGTGCAAGCCATGGTATTCGGCAACATGGGCGACGATTGCGCGACCGGAGTCGCCTTCACGCGCGATCCTTCGACCGGCGCCAACCTGTTTTACGGCGAGTATCTGGTGAACGCCCAGGGCGAGGACGTGGTGGCGGGCATCCGCACGCCGCAGCATCTCACCGTCGAGGGCAAGCTCGCCCAGAAGTCGGATGCGCCGGCCATGGAAGAGGTCATGCCGGAGGTGTTCAAGCAGCTCGCCTCGGTGCGCAACAGGCTCGAGACGCACTATCGCGACATGCAGGACATCGAGTTCACCGTGCAGCGCGGCAAGCTCTATATGCTGCAGACGCGCAACGGCAAACGCACTGCCAAGGCTGCGCTCAAGATCGCCGTCGACATGGTGCGTGATGGCCTGATCGACAAGAAAGAGGCCGTGGCGCGTATCGTGCCGGCGTCACTCGACCAGCTCCTGCATCCGACGCTCGATCCCAAGGCGCCGCGCAAGGTGATTGCCAAGGGTCTGCCGGCCTCGCCTGGCGCTGCTTCTGGCAAGATCGTGTTCACCGCCGACGCGGCCGAGAAGCAGGCACGCGCAGGCGAGAAGGTCATCCTGGTGCGGCGCGAGACCAGCCCCGAGGACATTCACGGCATGCATGCTGCCGAGGGCATCCTGACCTCGACCGGCGGCATGACCAGCCATGCGGCCGTCGTCGCGCGCGGCATGGGCAAGCCCTGCATCGCCGGTGCCGGTGATGTGCGCATCGACAGCCGCGCCGGAACGATGAGCGTGCGCGGCACCGTCGTGAAGACGGGCGAACAGATTACCCTCGACGGCAGCACCGGCGAGATCATTTTAGGCATCGTCCCGACGGTGCAGCCGGAAATGTCCGGCGACTTCGCCGAGCTGATGGCATGGGCCGACGAAGTGCGCACGCTGGGCATCCGCGCCAATGCCGAGACGCCGGCCGATGCGGCCCAGGCGCGCAAGTTCGGCGCCGAGGGCATCGGCCTTTGCCGCACCGAGCACATGTTCTTCGAGGGCGACCGTATCGTCGCGGTGCGCCAGATGATCCTGGCCGACGACGAGAAGAGCCGGCGGCTGGCGCTGGCCAAGATCCAGCCGATGCAGCGCCAGGACTTCGTCGGGCTGTTCGAGATCATGGTCGGCTTGCCGGTCACCATCCGCCTGCTCGATCCGCCGCTGCACGAGTTCCTGCCCAAGACCCATGCCGACATGGAAGTCGTGGCCAAGGACCTCGGCGTCGACGTCGCCGAGATCGAGGCGCGCGCCCACAAGCTGCACGAGTTCAATCCCATGCTCGGCCATCGTGGCGTGCGGCTCGGCATCTCCTATCCCGAGATCTACGAGATGCAGGCCCGCGCCATCTTCGAGGCCGTGGCCGAGGTGCAGAAGAAGGCGGGCAAGACCGTGATCCCCGAGATCATGATCCCGCTGATCGCGACCAAGAAGGAGCTCGACCTGATGAAGGCCGTGGTCGACCAGGTCGCGTCGGAAGTGAGCCAGATGTCGGGCGAGAAGCTCGAATACCTGGTCGGCACCATGATCGAGCTGCCGCGCGCGTGCCTGCGCGCCGGCGAGATCGCCGAGACGGCCGAGTTCTTCAGCTTCGGCACCAACGACCTGACGCAGACGACGTTCGGCTTGAGCCGCGACGACTCTGCTTCGTTCCTCGAGAAATACCAGCAGCGCGGGATCATCGAGCACGACCCGTTTGCCTCGCTCGATATCGAGGGCGTGGGCGAGCTGATCGAGATCGCCACCGAGCGCGGCCGCAAGGTGCGGCCAGGCCTGAAGCTCGGCATCTGCGGTGAGCATGGCGGAGATCCGGCCTCGGTGTTCTTCTGCCACAAGGTCGGCCTCGACTACGTCTCGTGTTCGCCCTACCGCGTGCCGATCGCGCGGCTGTCGGCGGCACAGGCGGCACTCGGCGGTCCGCTCAAGACGGAATGACGCTGCAGGCGCTGCGTAACGGCGGCAAGCGCGCGCTGGCGGCGGCGCTGGTCGATCTCGAACGCGACAGCGACAGCGATACGCCACTTGCCCTGCTGGGCGAGGCCTGGCGCTCCCCCAAGGCCCTTGTATTGGGCGTCACCGGCCCACCTGGCGTCGGCAAATCCTCGCTTTGCGCCGCGCTGCTGGCGGCCTGGCGCCGGGACGGTCTGCGGGTCGGCGTGATTGCCGTCGACCCCTCGTCCAAAGCCAGCGGCGGTGCTCTTTTGGGCGACCGCGTGCGCATCGTGCACGACGCCACGGATGGCGGCGTCTTCGTGCGCTCGATGGCGGCGCGCGATCGGCTGGGCGGACTCGCCGACCAGACCTTGCCCGCCATGGTGCTGATGCGCGCCCTGTTCGATCGCATGCTGATCGAGACCGTGGGCGTCGGCCAGTCCGAGACCGACGTGGCGGGCTTTGCCGATACGGTGATGTTTTGCATCCAGCCCGGCGCCGGCGACTCGCTGCAGTTCATGAGGGCCGGCATCGTTGAGATCCCGCATCTCGTGGTCGTCACCAAGGCCGATCTCGGCGCCGCGGCGAAGCGGGTGCGCTGTCGCTGGCGTCGACCGGCGATGACTGGACGACCCGCGTGCTGGCCGTGTCCTCGCGCAGCGGCGCGGGTCTGGAGGCGCTGGGAGCGGCCCTGGAGGCGCATCGGACGCATCCGGCGCAGGACGGGCGGCTGGCTGTGGTGCGCCATCGCCAGGCCGAAGGCTGGATCACCGAGGCGCTGCGCGACCGCTTCGGCCGTCAGGGCCTTGCGCGGCTGGCCGGGCTTGGCTTCGATCTCAGCGTGGCGGCCGGCGCGCAACCATTCGAACGGCTGCGCGAGCTTGCTGCCGCCCTGGAGGGAAGACGATGACTCATCCGACCGACGGCACCTGCATCTTCTGCAAGATCGTTGCGGGCCAGATCCCGTGCTTCAAGCTTCTCGAGGACGAGCACACCATCGCCTTCATGGACATCAACCCGGTCAATCCCGGCCATGCGCTGGCCGTCGCCAAAGGCCATTGGCCGATGGTCGACACGATTCCGGCCGAGGTGCTGGGCGCCGTGGCCAGGACGGCACAGCGAGTGGCCAAGGCGGTGATGGGCGAGTTGAAGCCGGTCGGCGTCAATCTGCTGCAGGCCAACGGGCCGGGCGCCGGGCAGAGCGTGCCGCATCTGCATTTCCACATCATGCCGCGCCGCGCGGGTGACGGCGTGGCACTCAATTGGGAATACAAGCCCGGCGACAAGGCCGAGATGGAGGCGATCTACAAGAAGCTGAAGGCGGCCCTGGCCTAGGCCTTGGAGGAAGGTCGGATGGGAGAGACAATGGAAATCGTCGTCGAACCGCGGGTGCGGCGGCGCGGGGCACTATCGGGCAAGAAGTGGGCGGCGGCGTTGTTTCGCATCTGGCACGGGGTGCGGGAAATGATCGCCGAGGCCGAGCGCCTGGGCGACGGCGAGATGGTGCATTTTCTCGCGGTGGCGCAGTTGCTGGTCGAGGAAAAGGCCGCAAACCTCGTCAATACCGTGGCCCTGCTCGACACGGTCGATACCTCGAGGCCGAACTGAAATTCAAATCATGTTCCTCGCCCCCGTCTTCGGGGAAGAGGAGCATGACGATGATCACTTATGCCGCGGGTCCAGCGCGTCGCGCAGGCCGTCGCCCAGCAGATTGAACGACAGCACAGCGAGGAAGATTGCCATGCCGGGCCAGAACGCCATCCACGGCGCCTGGGCAATGAAGCGCTGTGCCGAGTTGAGCATGCTGCCCCACGACGGCGCCGGAGGCTGCTGGCCGAGGCCGAGGAACGACAGCGCCGCCTCGGCGATGATCGCGCCGGCGATGGCGAGCGAGGCCTGCACCAAGAGCGGCGACACGATGTTGGGTAGGATGTGGCGCAACGCAATGCGCCAATGCGGATTGCCGACGGCGCGCGCGGCCTCGACATAGTCCTCGACATTGGCGGCCAGCGTCTGGCCGCGCGTCAGGCGCACGAAGACCGGCGTGGCGGTGACGCCGATGGCGATCATGGCGTTGGTGAGGCTGGGGCCAAGGAAGGCCGCCAGCGTGATCGCCAGGATCAGGAACGGGATGGCCAGCATGGCGTCGACGATGCGCGACAGCACTGAATCGATCCAGCCGCCGGCATAGCCGGCCAGGAGGCCGAGTGGCACGCCGACGCTGACGGCGATGCCGACCGATACGAGGCCGGCGCTGAGCGAGGCACGGGCGCCGAAGATGATGCGGGCAAGCACGTCGCGGCCGACCTCGTCGGTGCCCAGCCAGTGCGCCCATGACGGTGCATTGCGCACCTGGGTGAAGCTCGTGAGTGTGGGATCGTAGGGCGCCACCAGCGGCGCGAAGATTGCCAGCAGGACGAACAGCACGACGACGGCGAGGCCGACCATGGCGCCCTTGCGTCGCTTCAGCCGCCGCCAGGCGCGGGCGCCCGGGCTTTCCTCGCGCGCAGCGACCGCGGGCAAGGGGAGCGCTGTCGTGCTCATCCGCGCAGCCTGGGATTGACCAGCACGTAGGCGATGTCGGCCAGCAGGTTGAGCGTGATGTAGACCGTAGCGGTGACCAGCACGACGCCCTGCACCACGGCATAGTCGCGGTTAAAGACCGAATCGACGATCAGCTTGCCGAAACCCGGGATGGTGAAGATCTGCTCGGTCAGCACCGCGCCCGACAGCAGCGTGCCGAAATCGAGCGCCAGCAGGGTAATCACCGGCGTCATGGCGTTGCGCAGGGCATGCTTCAGCACGACCCGGCGCTCGTAGAGACCCTTGGCGCGGGCGGTGCGGACATAGTCGGAGTTCATCGCCTGCATCATCGCGCTACGCGTATGACGCATCAGGACGGCGGCCAGCGCGTTGCCCAGCACGAAGGCCGGCATGATCGTGGTGGCGAGGCTTGCCTGCCAATTCTCGCCCAGGCGCACGTAGCCCGAGGCCGGCAGCCAGCCCAGCGTCACCGAAAAGAGGAAGATCATCAGGATGCCCAGCCAGAAGTTGGGCGTGCTGAGGCCCCAGAGCGCGAAGAGGTTGGCGCCGTAGTCCCAGGCGGTGTCCTTCTTCACCGCCGAGACGATGCCGGCGGGAATGCCGATGCCCAGCGCCACGAGGAGCGCCATGGCGGCGAGCTGGATGGTCACCGGCAGCTTCTCGGCGACCAGCGAGGCCACCGAGCTCTTGAGCCGCATCGATTCGCCCAGGTTTCCCGAGAGCACGCCCTTCATCCAGTAGAAGTACTGGACCGGGATAGGCTCGTTCAGCCGGTACTGCTCGCGGATCTCCTCCAGCACCTTGGGGTCGCGCTCCTCGCCCGCCATGATCAGCGCCGGGTCGCCCGGCAGCAGCTGCTGCAGACCGAAGATCAGCATCGACACCAGAATCAGCGTCGGGATGATCTGCAGCAGCCGCTGGGTGAGGAAGGAGAGCACGCTTATTTCAGCTTCAGGCCGACCACGCGCACGAGGCCGTCCGGCATCTGCTTGTAGCCGTCGATCTTGTCGGAATGCGCGACCAGAACCTGCACGTGATAAAGGTAGAGGATCGAACCTTCGGCAAGGTACCTGGCCGCGATCTTCTCATAGGCTTTCTTGCGCTCGGCCGACTCGCTTTTCATCCGCGCCTCGTTGTGCGCGGCGTCGACCGCCGGATCGCAATAACCGCTGTTGTTCTGCGGCGCCTTGCAGGTGTGGAAGGAGTAGGAGTTGCCGTCGGGATCGCTGCGGCCGCTCCAGCCGATCAGGAAGAGCTGGTATTCGCCGTCCTCGGCCTGCTTCAGCGACGTCGCGAACTCGGTAACCCGGATCTTGAGGTTGAAGCCGGCCTCGGCCGCCATCGACTGCACGACCTCGGCGACCGCGCGGTTCTCAGATCCGTTCGGCACCATGAAGTCGAGCGCCAGTGGTGTCGTGACGCCAGCCTCCTTTAGCAGCGCCTTGGCCTTGGCGACGTCGCGCTTGGGCACCGGGAAGGCCGTCTGATAGTAGGGGTTCTGCGGACTGATCCACTGGTTGCCCGGCACGAACTCACCGTTGAACACGACCTGGTTGATGGCGTCGCGGTCGAGGCTGAGCTCGAAGGCGCGGCGCACGCGGGCATCCTTGCCGAGTGGCGTATCGGCTTTGGCGCTGTTGGAGAGGTTGATGGTGATGCCGACATAACCCAGCGACACCGCCTTGATGAGCTTGAGCTTGGGGTTCTCGCGCACCGTCTTGATGTCAGTCGCCAGCACACGCTCGATCAGGTCGAGGCCGCCGGAACGCAGGTTGGCCAGCCGCACCGTGCCGTCGACGATCGGAAGATAGGTGATCTTGTCGATGAAGACGTTGTCCTTGTTCCAATAGTCGGCGAATTTCTCGACAACGATGCGGTCCTGCTGGACACGTTCGACGAACTTGTAGGGACCGGCGCACACCGGCTTGAGGCCAAATTTGTCTCCGGCCGCCTCGGCGGCCTTGGGCGAGACCATCATGCCGGCGCGGTCGG
The DNA here is from genome assembly GCA_945905835.1 of Asaia bogorensis. Lineage (GTDB taxonomy): Bacteria > Pseudomonadota > Alphaproteobacteria > Reyranellales > Reyranellaceae > Reyranella. The sequence continues at coordinate 16,963 of CAMDQJ010000047.1, read as the reverse complement.
TGAGCTGGGCGAGCAGCGGCGAGAACGGGGCCTTGAGACTGAGCTTGATGGTCATCGGATCGACAACGTCGATGCTGTCGATGGCGGCGATCTCGGGCTTGCGGAACGAGCCCTTCATGTTGAGGTGACGTTCGAGGCTGTACTTGGCGGCGGCGGCGTCGAAAGCCTCGCCGTCGTGGAACTTCACGCCGGGCCGTAGCTTGATGGTGACGGTCTTGCCGTCCCCCGAGGTCTCCTGGCCGGTCGCGAGTTGCGGCACGATGGCAAGCTTCTCGTCGATGTCGAACAGCTTGTCGCAGATTGACGCGAACACGATGCGCCCGACATAGGTCCGCGCCAGCGACGGATCGAGCACATCGGGATCCTCGGCGAGGCCGATACGCAAGTGAGACTGGGCGGCCGCGCCGCTTACTGCAGCAACGGTGAGCGCAAGCACGAGTGCTGCGCGCCGGATTGTCTTTTTCATGATGCCTCCGAGTGGGTCGTAACGAATGCCGCCTGCAGGCGCGCCAGTCGCGCCCGATCCTGTTCCGTGCCGCTATGCCCGAGCAAGGGTGGTGCAGTCGGCAGATCGAGCCACCACGGGCAGGCTGTAGCATGGGCCATGCCATCGTCTACCAGCTCCGGCGCATCGCGGCGGCAGGAGTCTCGCACGAACGGGCAGCGGGTATTGAAGCGGCAGCCCGGCGGCGGGGCGGTGGCGCTCGGAATGTCGCCCTCCAGCAGCGTGCGCTCGCGCGCCAGCCCGGGATCCGGCACCGGCACGGCCGAGAGCAGCGCGCGCGTGTAGGGATGGCGCGGGGAGCGAAAGAGTTCCTCGGTCGTCGCGGTCTCCACGATCTTGCCGAGGTACATTACGGCGATGCGGTCGGCGATGTGCCTCACAACCGCGAGATCGTGGCTGATGAAGATGTAGGACAGGCCGAAGCACTTTTGCAGCGACTGCATCAGGTTGATGATCTGCGCCTGGATCGACACGTCGAGCGCCGACACCGGCTCGTCGGCCACGATCAGCCTAGGCTCGACGGCGAGCGCGCGGGCGATCGCCAGCCGCTGGCGCTGGCCGCCGGAGAACTCGTGTGGGTAGCGGCGAATGTGATCGGGCCGCAGGCCCACCAGTTCCAGCAGCTCGGCGACGCGCTCGCGCCGCGCCGCGTCGTTGCCGGCGAGGCGGTGCAGCATCAGCGGCTCGCCCAGCATGGCGCCCACAGTCATACGCGGATTGAGCGAGGCGTAGGGGTCCTGGAAGATCACCTGCATGCGCCGGCGCCGCGCACGCATCGCCGGCTCGTCGAGCGCCAGCAGATCGTCACCCTCGAAGCGCACCGACCCGGCCGTCGGTTCGAGCAGGCGCAGCACCAGCCGACCGACCGTCGACTTGCCGCAGCCCGATTCGCCCACGATTGCCAGCGTCTCGCCCTCTTTGACCTCGAAATCGATGCCGTCGACGGCACGGACATGGCCGGAGACGAACCCGAAGGCGCCGGCGCGTACCGGGAAGTGTTTTACGAGGCCCTTCACCTCGAGCAGTGGCGTGTTCATGCGACTATCCCGGAGAGCGGCGCGCGGCGGCAGCGGCTGAAATGGCCGAGCGAAACCTCGACCAGGGTCGGATCGCGCTCACGGCACGCCGGCTCGACGAAGGGGCAGCGCGCGGCGAAGCGGCAGCCGGCCGGCGGGTTGCTCATGTCGGGCACACGGCCCTCGATCGAGGGCAGGTGCTCGCGCTTGTCGTCGAGCCGCGGGATCGAGCCCAGCAGGCCCACCGTGTAGGGATGCTCGGGCCGGGCAAACAACTGGGCGACGGATGCGCGCTCGACGATCTGGCCAGCGTACATCACCGCCACGTCATCGGCCATCTCGGCCACCACGCCGAGATCGTGGGTGATCAGGATGATCGAGGTTTGCGTGTCGCGTCGCAGTCCGCGCATCAGGTCGAGGATCTGCGCCTGGATGGTGACGTCAAGCGCCGTCGTCGGCTCGTCGGCGATCAGCAGCTTCGGCCCGCAGGCCAGCGCCATGGCGATCATGGCGCGCTGGCGCATGCCGCCCGAGAGCTTGTGCGGATAATCGTCGACGCGCTTCTCGGGGCTCGGGATGCACACCAGCTTGAGCATGGCGATGGCCTTGGCCCGCGCCTCGGCGGCGTTGAGCCCCTGGTGGCGCTGGATCGCCTCGACGATCTGGTCGCCCACCGTGTAGGACGGATTGAGCGAGGTCATCGGCTCCTGGAAGATCATGGCGACGCGGCTGCCGCGCATTTTGCGGCGCTCGTTGGCGTCGAGCTTCAAGAGGTCGCGGCCGTCGAAATGGACCTCGCCCTCGATCCGACTGTTCTCCGGCGGCAGCAACCCCATGATGGCCAGCGACGTCACGCTCTTGCCGCAACCCGATTCGCCCACCAGCCCCAGCGTGCGGCCGCGCCGCAGCGACAGGTCGATGCCATCGACGGCGCGCACAGTGCCGTCATCCGTGGTGAAGCTCACGGAGAGGGCGCGCAAATCGAGCAGAGACTCATTCATCGGCGCAGGCCCTCGCAAGATCCGTACCGTTTCCACTGCGCGCCCGATAAAGTGATGAGGAAGAGCGCCACTGGAGCCGCGCTCATGCTCTTGCAACGGATCAACGCCCCGCCGCGTAGCCCTGCATGCCGCGGGGATTGGCGGCGGCCTTGCGCCAGGGATCCTGGCGGCTGGCGGCGGTGAGGCGGCCTTCCGACCAGTCGTCGTTCATCTCGACGGTGTGGCCGCGCTTCTTGAGGTCGTCGGCGGCTTCCGCCGGCACCCGGCCTTCGAGGACGAGCACGCCCGGACGCGACGTGCGCGGCCAGAACGAGGAGGGGAAGTGCTCGCTGTGCCAGGCCGGCGCGTCGATCGATTCCTGCAGGTTCATGCCGCAATGGACATGGCGCAGGAACATCTGGGTGATCCACTGGTCCTGCTGGTCGCCGCCGGGCGATCCCCAGACCATGTACGGCTCGCCATCGCGATGGGCGAGAGTGGGCGTCAGCGTCGTGCGCGGGCGCTTGCCCGGCGCCAGCGAGCCCGGCAGGCCTTCTTCCAGCCAGAACATTTGGCCGCGCGTGCCGATCGGGAAGCCGAGCTCCGGCACCACGGGCGAGCCATGCAGCCAGCCGCCCGACGGCGTTGAGGAGATCATATTACCTTCCTTATCGACGATGTCGAAATGCACGGTGTCGCCGCTCATCTGGCCCATGCGCCCGACCGTGGGCTCGCCCGCGCCGCTTGCCGCGACGGCGGCCCGCGCGCCATCGGCGAGACGCAGCTTCACCACGCCGCCGTAGCCCTCGACCTTGCCGGGCCGCAGTTTGAGCGAGGCCTTTCTCGGATCGATCAGCTTGCGACGGTCGCTGTTGTAGGCATCCGACAGCAGGGTCTGCATCGGCACATCGACGAAGTTCGGATCGCCATAAAAGGCCTCGCGATCGGCAAAGGCCAGCTTGCTCGCCTCGACCAAAGTATGAATGAAGTCGGCGCTCGTCGGATCCGCGCCGTCGAGATTGTAGCCCTTGAGAAGCGCCAGCTGCTGCAGCACCACCGGCGCCTGGGCCCAGGGGCCCGACTTGCACACGGTGTAGCGGCCGTAGTCGTAGGTGAGCGGCGCTTCGATGGTGGCTTGCCACTTGGCAAGGTCGGCGCCGCGCAGCACGCCCTTGTGGCGCGTGCCCGAGACGTCCATCAGCTCCTGAGTCGAGAAGAACCTGTCGATCGCTTCGGCCACGAAGCCCTGGCTCCAGACCTTGCGTGCGCGCTCGATGACCGCCTCGCGGTTGCCGCCGCCGGCTTCGGCTTCCTTGACGATACGGGCATAGGTGTTGCCGACTGTCGGGTTGTAGAAGGTCTCCATCGGCTTCGGCACCTTGTTGCCGGGCAGGAAGACGGCGGCCGATGTCGGCCAGTTGTCGCGGAAATTGTCGGCGACGGTGGCGATGGTGGCGGCGGCGCGCTCGACCATCGGGTAGCCGTTCATGAAGTAGCCGATGGCCGGAGTCATCACCTCGGAGATGCTCATCGTGCCATAGTCGCGCAGCAGCAGCATATAGGCGTCGAAGGTGCCGGGCACGCAGGCCGGCAGCATGCCGGTGCCGGGGATCAGGTCGAGGCCGAGACCCTTGTAATGTGCGATGGTGGCGAGTTCGGGGGCGGGGCCCTGGCCGCAGATCACTTCGGTCTTGCCGCGCTTCACGCTGTTCAGGATCAGCGGCGCGTCGCCGCCGGGACCGCAGAGATGCGGCTCGCAGACCTGCAAAGTGAGGGCTGTGGCGACGGCGGCGTCGAAGGCATTGCCGCCGCGCTCCAGGATGCCCATGCCGACCGCCGTGGCAATCCAGTGGGTCGAGGTCACGACGCCGAAGGTGCCGACGATCTCCGGCCGAGTGGTAAACGGATTGGGATTGATAAGCTTCACGGACGGTCTCCCGAAAACAGGAGAAAACCTTAGGCCGCCGGGGTCCGCCGGGCTAGGGGCGGCGGATCACGTTCATGGTGGCAATTGAGTTGGTGCCCAAGTCGTAAACGGATCCGACATTCCCCGGATGAACCCATGGAACGTTGCGAACGCTAGCATTCCGCCGGGTTGCAGGGAAGCCATGGTCGGCCGACACAGTTTTTCGGCGTTCGCGCCGCGTCCACCGTCCAAAACGACGCCTGATCCATCCATTTGGCCCTTTCCCTAGTCAATCAGACGCACTCCTCCCGTGGTGATGACGCATTCGCCCCGTTCGGTCCTATGCCGGAGCTGGTCGTCGTCGCAGCCCGTCAATCAGCAGCAGGATTTTCTCGAACAGTTCTCTCGGCGCCGCGACCTCGGCCATCTGGAAGACAGCGTAGCGGGCGTGGCGCACGACCTTGGCCACGACGCGGCGTGGCATCGTCCAGCCTGCCGCCTGATAGCTGAAGCTGGCGTAGTATCTCCGGACCGTGAGCGGCGGGCGACCAACGAGGCGCTTGAGCAGGTAGCCGATGCGCTCCTGCAGAATGCGGTTCGCCGGCAGCCGGATCGTGTACTTGTAGCCTTCGGCTTCCAGGAACTCGTAGACCTCGGGGTGCAAAAGCGGCATCGGCGCGGAAGTAGCGGCGGAGGTCGCCCTCGCGGTAGCGGGCCACGACCGGTTCGAGCACGGCTCTCCAGCCGGAGTACCTCAAGAACGACCCGATGCGCGTGAAATGACGCGCGCGTCGCGGTCGTGGTGAAGTGCTGGCCGCGGCTGTTGGAGACCTTCATGGCCCAGGAGATGGCGGGGTAACTACTTTCTTTGGTGCCATAGTTACCGCCTGTTTGGCCCCTTGATTGGGGATCGGGCTGCCCATGGGCGGCCTTCCGGGCGGTGGCTTCAGAATGGAAGGTAGCAGCGGGCCGCGTTGCGGTCCGGCGGGGGCGGCACCAGCCTTATTGATTTTGTTACTGACCCCCTGCGGCGGGGCCGCGACAGTACGAGTGACTGGTCCGGAATTCAGGTCCGAGAATTTGGAATTCTGCAGGGAATCGGCGATCGAGACAATTAACGGCGTCAATTTCGGCACGACCTGGATGGTGGTATTTCCCGGCCCCCCCGCTCCAGCCACCATTCCGGCGCGATCGGCAATCTGTCCGGACGGAGCAATCTGTCCGGCTCCCTCGCCGGGCTGAATGATCGTCTGATTGATCATGGGCTGATTAACCATGGGCTGATTAACCAGCTGCTGCTGTGCCGGCGTGGCTTGTTTCACGGTGGGTTGCTGTTCGAAAGAATTATCGTTCATCAGCGCACCTCGCGGCAGGATCCCGGGCGGCGCCGGACCGCGGCCCGGCAGGGTGCTGATCTGCGAGCCGATGCGCGTCGCGGTCTGGGTTTTGCCCTGGGCGGTCACCGTCATAGACTTGCCGTGGAGGAAGTTGGCGGTGGTCGCGCCGGCGTCGCTGACGCTAAAAGTGGCGATGCTGCCGCGGATGCCGATGGTCGACGATGGCGTCTTTATCTGAACTTCCGAAGTCTTGCTGATGGCGCCGCCGACGAAGCGGAAGACGCCGCGCGTGGCGGTGATGGCCATTTCGCCGGTCTTGCGATCGGCATCGAAGACGAACTTGTCGATCACCAGCACGCTGTTGGGACCGACCGACAGAGACGTGCCGTCGAGGAAGACCAGATGGGCGCGGTCGTCGGCTCGGGTGGTCACACGCTCGTTGGCCTGCACATCGACGCCGACTTTGAGGACGCGCTCAGTCTCCGCCGGCGGCTGGCCGCGCGGCTCGCCGGCGGTGACCGAGGTCACCCCGACGCGGGCGGCGGCGGGAGCCGTACAGAAGGCTGCGGTGAGTACGGCAGCGGAAAGAAGCGCAACAATGCCACGCATGGCGGCCTCCGGGGTTAAAATCGCCAGCTGATGCCGATCAGGCTGGTAAATGAATTGTACGCGTAATTGTTGAGCTGCGCCGTGCGCTGGGACAAGGCGCCCTGGGCGATCAGCGTCAGTTGCTCGTCGAGCGGGATGGCCAGGATCAGGCTGAGATTGAGGTCGGCCTGGCCGCGCCGCTGGATGGGATCGACCGCAACGTCGGGCTGGTCGTAGGTCGCAAGCTGTACGCCGCCGCTCGCCGTCACCGACCAGAGCCGGCCGTTGAGACTGAGCGGATCGGTTAAGCGCACCGCCATCGACCCACCGAAGCCATAGTCGACGTAGCTCTCGGACGGTACCATGGCGACATAACGGGTGAAACTGCTGTTGAGCGACATCGTCATCGACTGCGTGAGTTCGACACGGAAATCGACGACCGCCGCCGCCTCGTTGCCCGAACTGCGGTCGTTGTTGGGGGCATCGGCGTTGTTGATGAAGTCGCGCCGGCGCCCCGACACGCTGAACGTTGCATGGATCTGGTCGCCCAGCGGCGCCGCGGCCTCGAGTCCGGTGCCCCATGCCCAATAGATCGGCAGGTCGTGCCCCGAGACGTAACGGCCGGCGACGAACGGCTTGACCGCCAGATCGCTCAGCCAGCCGTCGAAGGGCGCGGTGCGCGGGCCGGTCGTGAAGTCGAGCAGCAGGAGATTGGCCTCCGACACCTGGAACTGCCGCGTTGTGTAGAAGGAGAAGTCGCTTTCGAGCGCGCCGTTGTCCTGGCGTTCGAGGTCGTAGCGATGGCGCAGCGTGGCGGCGCCCAGAACGCTCAAGTCGCTGCGCTGCGCGACGGTCGGACTGGGCACCGTACTGGCGCCGAAGGAACTGGTCGGACCGACAGGGCCGCTATTGGCGTTGGTCGAATGACGCATCGCCGTGAAAAGATCGCCGGAGAACTGCGACTTGCCCGACTTAGCATCGAGCTCGGCGATGTATTGGCCCGCGCGCTGCTTGGTCTCGGGCGTGGCGCGGGCCGAGACGCGGGCGCTTTCGAGATAGCCACGGGCGGCTTCGTAGGAGCCCAGGCGATAGTAGAGCACGCCCAGCTCGAGCTTCACCTTCGGCTGTTCTCCATCGATCATCAGCAGGCGTTCGAGGGCGGAGATGGCGGCTTCCAGATCGCCGACCTGGACCGCGAGTTCGGCATACCGAAGGAGGGTGGGTGGGTCGGCCGGCTTGCGCAACGTCTCCTGGAAGGCGGCGTTGAAGGCGCTCCGGGTGTCAGGTGACGGCGACACTGTCTGGGCAGAGGCCGCACCCACGATCAGGAAAATGGCCGCACCGATAAAAGTTCCCTGAAGATACATGGGTACGCATAATATGCGCGCTTTGTGTCATCCAAAAGAAAAATGCAGGGTGTCTGCGACGGCTTTCGGTTGGCGGTCGATCTATCCGGCGGGGTCGGGCAGTCGCATCCATGCGGGAATATCGGGCACGATGCGCACGCCGTTGGCGGCGAGCGCGCCCGCGCCGCGCACCGCGTCGAGGCGCAACATGGCGATGGCGCGATTGCCCGAGCCCGAGCGCACTTCGCCCACTTCCTGGCCGTCGAGATGGACAGGCGATCCCGCCGCCGGCAGCGCACCTTCGACGCGCACCGGGAACAGCCGCTTCTTCACCAGGCCGCGATACTTGGTGCGGGCCGTCAGCTCCTGGCCCATGTAGCAGCCCTTCTTCCAGTCTACGCCGTTCAACTCGTCGAAGCCGCTTTCGAGCAGCAGTGCTTTCTCGACCGGCAGGTCGCGGCTGCCGTCGGGCACGCCGAGCGAGAGGCGCAGCGACTCGTAGGAGTCGATCGGCGCTTCGACGAACCCGCGCGCCGAGAGCAACGCGGCGGCCGTGCCGACGGGTGCGATCACACGCACGCCGAGTTCGGGGAGACGCGGATCGATGAAAGCGATCGCGCCGTCGATCGGTGCCGCCTTCGTCGCGTCGGGACCGAAGACGACCGCGACTTCCAGGGTGGTGCTGCGATCCTCGACCGTCACTTTCGAGCGCAGCTTGTACGTCGAAAGTTTCTTGGCGAGTGCGGCGGCACGCTCGCGCTCGGTCTCGAGCAGCAGGCTGTCGTTGCCGCCATCGACCACGAACATGTCGTTGAGGAAGCGCCCCTGCGCGGTGAGCAGCGCCGCCCAGATCGCCTGGCCGGGCGAGACCTTGGTGGTGTCGTTGGAGATCAGCCCCTGCAGGAACTCGACGCGGTCCGGCCCGCCGACGGCGATGACGCCACGATGGCCGAGCAGGCTAAAAGAGGGAGCAGGCATGCCCAAGACTTGGGGGCTGCCTGACCGATTGGCAAGCACCTTGGGAAATGCCATCGTTTTTGCGCGGCAGAACGGGGCGGGGCGATGAAGAAGCTTTTGTGGTGGATCTGTCTCGTGGTCGCGCCCGCCGTGCTGATCGCCGTCGAGCTGTTTCACCCGGCTCACTTCACGGCGAACCCCGGGATGTACCAGTTCCTCTCGCACGCCGAGCACCACGACCCGCAGTTCAGTGCGCTGGCCTATTTCGGGCCGCGCTGGTGGTTCGTCCTGCACATGATCCAGACCCCGATGGTCGGGCTGGTCGCGGTCGGCCTCTGGCTGATGGTCGATCCCGTGAGCGGCGCCGATGGCGGCGCGGCAATCGCCTGCGCCTGGCTGGCGCGGCTGGCGATCTTCGTCTTCCTCATCTACTTCACGGTGCTCGACGCGATCGGCGGCATTGGCCTCGGCCGGACCATCCTCGTCGTGCAGGGCCTGCTCGCCGAGGGCAAGCTCAGCCAGCAGCAATTCGACGGCGTCGTCCTGATGCTCAACACCATGTGGGTCGATCCGCTGGTCGGCGGCGTCGGGTCGTTCGTCAGCCAGACCGGATCGTGGGCGGCGTTCGCCTCGGCGGTGCTGGTCGCGGCGAGCCTTCTGCTCTCGGGCCGGGCCGGCTGGGCGAACATGGTGCCGCTGCTCGGCTTCGGCTGGGAGCGGCAGACCAGCCACGCCAGCCCGCAAGGGCCGATCGCCTTTGGACTGCTGATCATCGCGTCCGTCTGGCTGTGGTGGAGCCGGCGCAGGCGCGATATCGCCCGCAGCCTGCCGGCCTGATAAGAAGCCGCCAACGAATTCGGAGGAGCATCCATGTCATTTCGCGCGCTCGTTCTGAGCCAGGGCCCCGACCGCAAGGTGAGTGGTGCCGTCGAGACGCTGCCCGACGACAGGCTGCCGGCGGGCGATGTCACGGTCGCGGTCGAATACTCGACGCTCAACTACAAGGACGGGCTGGTGCTGACGTCGGGTGGCGGTCTGGTAAAGACCTGGCCGCATGTCGGCGGCATCGACTTCGCCGGCACGGTCGAGACATCGGAAAATTCGAATTTCAAACCCGGCGACAAGGTCGTGCTGAACGGCTGGCGCGTCGGCGAGCTGCATTGGGGCGGCTACGCCACCAAGGCGCGGGTCAAGGGCGACTGGCTTGTGAAACTGCCGCCGGCGATTTCGACCAAGCGCGCCATGGCGATCGGCACGGCGGGCTACACCTCGATGCTCTGCGTCATGGCGCTGCAGAAGCACGGCATCAAGCCGGCGGCGGGCGAGATCCTGGTGACTGGCGCCGCCGGCGGCGTCGGCAGCGTCGCGGTCGCGATCCTGGCCAAGCTCGGCTACGCGGTCGTGGCCGCCACCGGCCGGCCGCAGGAAGGTGACTACCTGAAGTCGCTCGGTGCCGCGACGATCATGGACCGCAAGGAACTGACCGAGGCACCCGACCGGCCGCTGCTCTCGGAGCGCTTCGCCGGCGTGGTCGACACCGTCTCGGGCGTGATGTTTGCCAAGGCCCTGGCGCAGATCAAATATGGCGGTGCGGCCGCTGCCTGCGGCCTGGCGGGCGGGGCGGCGTTCCCGGGCTCGATTCTGCCCTTCATTTTGCGTGCCGTGAGCGTCTACGGCATCGATTCGGTGATGATGCCCAAGGGCCCGCGCGAGGGGGCATGGAAGCGCCTGGCCACCGACCTGCCGCTCGATAAGCTCGACAGCATCGTGAGCGACGCCGGCCTCGGCGATCTTGCGACGCTCGCCCCAAAAATCCTCAAGGGAGAGGTACGGGGTCGCGTGGTTGTCGACGTGAACAAGTGATAACCTGACCGCAGCCATTTTACAATTTCGCCGAGGTATCCATGTCGTCCAGCCCAGCCCCCGTTGCCAACAATCTCGAAGCTTTCCTGATGCCGTTCACGGCGAACCGGCAGTTCAAGAAGAACCCGCGTATGCTGGCCAAGGCCAAGGGTGTGCACTACTGGACGCCGGAGGGTCGCAAGATCATCGACGGCACGGCGGGCCTGTGGTGCGTCAATGCCGGCCACGGCCGCGAAGAGATCAAGATCGCCATCGCCAAGCAGCTCGATGAGATGGACTACGCGCCGTCGTTCCAGATGGGCCATCCCAAGGCCTTCGAGCTGGCGGCGCGCCATGCCGCGCTCCTGCCGGGCGATCTCAACCACGCCTTCTATTGCAATTCAGGTTCCGAGGCGGTGGACAGCGCGCTCAAGATCGCGCTCGCCTTCCATCGCGCCAACGGCCAGGGCACGCGCACGCGCTTCATCGGCCGCGAGCGCGGCTATCACGGCGTCGGCTTCGGCGGCATCTCGGTCGGCGGCATGGTCAACAATCGCAAATGGTTCGGCGCGCTGCTGAACGGCGTCGACCACCTGCCGCACACCCATCTCGCCAAGAACGCTTTCTCGCGCGGCGAGCCCGAGCACGGCGTCGAGCTTGCCGATGCGCTGGAGGGGATCGTCAACCTGCACGACGCCTCCAACATCGCCGCCGTCATCGTCGAGCCCTGCGCCGGTTCGACCGGCTACCTGCCGCCGCCCAAGGGCTACCTCAAGCGTCTGCGCGAGATCTGCGACAAGCACGGCATCCTGCTGATCTTCGACGAGGTCATCACCGGCTTCGGTCGTTTGGGTGCCGCCTTCGCGGCGGACAAGTTCGGCGTCATTCCCGATTTGATGACGGTCGCCAAGGGCATCTCCAACGCCACCGTGCCGATGGGCGGCGTGTTTGTGCGCAAGCACATCTATGACGGGTTGATGCAGGGCCCCGAGGGCGCCGTCGACCTGTTCCACGGCTACACCTACTCGGCCCATCCGCTGGCCTGCGCCGCGGCCTCCGCCGTGCTCGACATCTATAAGGACGAGAACCTGTTCGAGCGCTCGGCCGAGCTGTCGCCCTACTGGGAAGATGGCGTGCATTCGCTGAAGGGCCTGCCGGGCGTGCTGGATATCCGCAACCTCGGCCTCGCCGCCGGCATCGACCTCGCCGCGACCGGTCCGGTCGGCACGCGCGGCTACAATGCCTTCGTGAAGGCCTTCGAGCTCGGCCTGATGGTCCGCCAGTCGGGCGACGCCATCGCCATGTCGCCGCCGCTGGTCATCGAGAAGATTCAGATCGACGAGATCATCGACCTCGTCGGCAAGACCATCAAGGCGACGGCCTAACCCGTCTCCTCCGGCTCCGCCGCGCGTCGTGCCCGCCGGGCGCGCCGCACGGTCGCGGCCAGCGCGGTCGAGCCGCCCGCCGCCGCCTGCAGTTCGCGGCGGACATTCTCGCGGCGCTCGTGGATCGAGGCGATGACGCTGCCCATCGGCACGCCCAATCCGACGAGCGCCGATTCGGCGAGCTGAAGGCTCGCCTCGATGGTTTCCGGCACGGTGTCGGTGACGCCCAGCGAATAGAGATGGCGGGCGTGGCGTGCATCGTGGGCGCGGGCCACGATCAGCACGTCGGGGCGGCGGGCGCGGGCGGTGCGCACGATCTCGTCGACGGCGGCGGCACCATCGATGGTGACGATGATCGCCGGCGCCTCGCCGATGCCGCAGCGTTCGAGGAACAGCCGGTTGGCGACGTCGCCGTAAAACACCGGCCGGTCGAGCTTGCGCCAGCGTGCCACCAGCGCGGCGTCGCGTTCGGTCACGAGGTAGGGAACCTTGTGCTCCTCCAGCATGTCGCATACGAGCTGTCCGACGCGGCCATGACCGACCACGATGACGCGCGGTGCGTGATCGTCGGGCGGCAGCACGGTGACAATCGGATCGCCGGGCACGGCTTCGTTGAGGCGCTGCGCGACGCGGCGGCCAAGGGCCGCCAGGATCGGCAGCAGCGCCATGGTGAGCGACACGATGGCCAGCACGCCCGATTCGACGCGCTGGTCCATCAGCCCGACTCCGAACGCCATGCCGATGCCGATGAAGGCGAACTCGCCGCCCGGCGCCAGCAGCAGGCTGGTCTCGGCGGCCTGTCCCCAGGACAGGCCCCAGCCGCGCGCGATCGGCACGAAGATCGTCGTCTTCAGCACCAGCATCGCCACGACGCCGGCCAGCACCAGCAGCGGCTCGCGCCAGATGAACTGCAGGTCGATGTGCATGCCGACGGAGAAGAAGAACACGCCCAGCAGCAGGCCCTTGAAGGGCTCGATCATGGCCTCGATGGCGCGGCGGTATTCGGTCTCGGCGAGCAGGAGGCCCGCGATGAAGGCGCCCAGCGTCATCGACAGGCCGGCGATTGCCGCTACGACACCGGCGCCGACGGCGACCAGCAGCGCCGCCGCCATGAAAAGCTCGGGGCTGTCGGTCGTCGCGACCTGGCGGAACAGCGGCTTCAGGAGGCGCCGGCCGACCAGGGCGATGATGGCGATGGCCACGGCCGCCTGGGCCAGCGCGTAGAGAACGCCCGTCAACACCGAGCCGTCGTCGCGGCCGCCCAGCACGCCGATGACGAACAGGAGCGGCACTACCGCGAGATCCTGGGCGAGAAGGATGGCGAAGGTGGTGCGGCCCGTCGTGCTGGTGAGCCGGCGCTGCTTGGACAGCAGCTCGACGACGACGGCGGTCGAGGAAAGGGCAAGGCAGGCGCCGATGACCAGCGCGCCCGCCGCCGGCACGCCGGCCCAGTAGCAGACGAGGCCGATCGGCAGCGCGGTCAGGACGGCCTGCAACCCGCCCAGCCCGAACACCAGCTTGCGCATGGTGATCATGCGGCGCAGCGACAGTTCGAGGCCGATGACGAAGAGGAGAAAGACGACGCCCAATTCGGCGATGAAGTTGATCTGTTTTTCGCCGGTGACGGTGAACCAGCCGAACAGGGGAAAGGCGTCGACGAACTGGCCCAGCCCATACGGCCCCAGCGCCGCGCCGACGAACAGGAATCCCAGGATCGGCCCGACCTTCAGGCGATGCATGGCGGGCACAACGATGGCCGCCGTACCGAGCACGATCAGCGCGTCCTTGTAGGCTCCAATGTCGGTTGCACTCGCCATGCGACGCACCATAGACCACGCGAGGCGATCTGTGCACACTCGCGATCAGGGCGGAAACATCGGACGGGTTTGAACATGAAAGTGGTGATCACCGGCGGCGGCGGCTTTCTCGGCAAGAAGCTGGCGCGGCGCATTCTCCAGCAGGGCACGCTCGCGAACGCCGACGGCAAGCAGCAGAAGGTGAACGAGCTGCTGCTGTTCGACGTCGCCAAGGCGAGCGGTCCGGGGTTGGACGATTCGCGCGTCAAGACGCTGGCCGGCGACATCGCCAACTTCGCCACCGTGCAATCGATCGTCCAGGGCGCCTCGACGGTGTTCCATTTCGCCGCCATCGTCTCGGCTGGCGCCGAGGCCGATTTCGACCTTGGCTACCGCGTCAATCTCGACGGCGGGCGCAACGTCCTGGAAGCCTGCCGCGCGCTCGGCACCAACCCGCGCGTCATCTTCACCTCATCGCTGGCGGCCTATGGCGGCGACCTGCCCAAGGCCGTCACCGACGACACGCCGCTCACGCCGCAGACGTCGTACGGCGCCCAGAAGTCGATCGGCGAGTTCTTGGTGCGCGATTACACCCGCAAGGGATTTTTGCGCGGCACCTCGGTAAGGCTGCCGACCATCTGCGTGCGCACGGGTCTACCCAACAAGGCCGCCTCGACCTGGGCGAGCTCGGTGGTGCGCGAGCCGCTGACTGGCGTCGATGTGGTTTGCCCGGTGACGCCCGAGACGATCATGGTGGTGCTGAGCCCGCGCAAGACGGTCGATGCCTTCGTGAAGCTTCACGATCTGCCGCCCGAGGCCTTCGGGCCGGGGCGGACGCTGCTGCTGAACGGCATCAACGTCACGGCCAAGGAACTCGAAGCGGCGGTCGGCCGCCACGCTGGCAATCGCAAGGTCGGCAAGATTGTGTGGCAGCACGATCCTGCCATCCAGGCCATCTGCAACGGCTGGCCCCAGGGCATCGATTCCAAGCGCTCTCAGGCATTAGGCTTCGAGATGGACAAGGATCTCGACGAGGTCGTGCGCCACTTCATCGCCGACGACCTCAACGAACAGCTCAAGATCGTGAAGCCGGCCTAGCTTCGCGATACGTTTCCTGGTGCGACGGCACGATGTCGTCGAGAGTCGCCAGGGCGAGCGGTACCTTCGACCCGATGAAGATCGAGCGGTGCATTGTCTGGATCGGCGGATGGATTCAGTCGGCGGGAAAATCGACGTGATCGGGCTGGGTTCGCGGGATGTAGCCGTGGCCGAACAGCGCTTTCAGCCGGTTGAGGACCCATAGCCAGGTCGGGCGGCAGCCGATGCCGGAGACAGCTTGGTTGAACGAGTCGAAATCGCGCACCAGCAGGAGCTCGTCGAAGTTGCCAGGCGACACGGCGGTTTCGAGCAGCAGCTGGCCGTCGCAAACCGCCGTGATGTGGCCCAGCGCCTGCGCCGGATTGGCGAGGTGATAGAGCAGGCCAAAGCAGTACACGAGATCGAAGCGACCGAGCGTCAGCGACTCGTCACGCTCGAGATCGACCAGGGCCGTCTTCACGCCGGGCAGGCGGCGCTTGATTTCGGCGACGTTCTTGGGCGTCCATCGGTCACGGTGACGTCGCAACCCCGCTCGAGGAACAACGGCGTGTGCAGCCCGATGCCGGCGCCGACCTCGAGCACCTTCTTGCCTTTGAGGTCGAGACCGAGGCTGGCGAGATGCGACTGGCGGGCGTGGTTGATCGCCTTCGCATTGTACTCATGGAAGACCACGAACGGATCCGGCGCGGGCGGCGGACGTTGGCCAAACACCAGGGCGGCGATGCGCGCGCCCAACGTCTGTCGTTCCATGGCGCGTCGACTCCTATTTACCCAGCCAGGACTTGATCATGCGCAGGCCGTTGCGCAGGTGCCACAGCGGCGACCACACCGGGCGCGTGCGGATCATGTGCCAGAATTGCGGCTCGTTGTCGGGGCCGGCGACCGGGCCCGCTTCCTCGACATAGTCGACGACGCCGACGGCATCGGCATCCCACGGGCCGGTGGTCTTGAACACCGTGGCCCGGTGGCCGTAGCGCCTAAGCGCGATGCTGAGATCGCCGGCGAGGAAATCCATGTAGCGGGGCAGGCTCTCGGGACGGCAGAGGTAGCCCTTGTTGCAGGCCACTGCGAGCAGGCGGAAATGGAAGGGGTTCTTCTCGATGTAGCGCACCGCCTCGGTGGTGTTGGCGGGATAACGCGGCGAGAAGAAGTCGTCGATCACCACGATGCCGCCGTCGTTTACGATGGCGTGCGCCAGCTCGAGCTCGCGATAGACCGAGGATCCGGTGTGCTCGCCATCGATGTGAAACCAGCGCACCGACTTGTACATGGACTTGAGATCGAGCTTGGCCGGCAAGTCGGCCGAGGGCCCCGAAAGGGCGATGATGTTCGCCGGCTCCACGCCGATAGACTTGATCGCCGCCCGCACCGCCGGCTCGTCCAGCCGAAGGTCGCAGAGGTATAATTTCTCATCGGGCTTGCGGTAGGACGCCAGGACCGAGGCCGAACGGCCGCGCCAGACGCCGATCTCGAACAGGTCGCCCGTCGTCCCGGCCTGCAGGTCGAGCAGGGCGCGCCAGAAGCAATACGACTGGAACGGGAACCAGCCCGGAATGGCGTCGATCTTTTCCCAACTGAGCGTCATCGATCCTCTCGTGCGGCGCCTTGCTAACAGCGGCGCACCGCGGCGGCAAGGCGCGCAGACTTGCGTCCTGCGCGTGGCTCCTGTAAGCGCGGTAGCCACAGCCCATGCCCTCCACGACAGTCATATACCGGCTCGCAGCGGGCCTGCTCTGGGCATCGGCACTCTGGCACGCCTGGACGTGCCGGGGCCTGTTCGTCGACGGCTCGACTTTCCTGGCCGAGATCGCCCGGCGCGAATGGTTCTTCGACTTCTACGACCCTCGGCTCTACGCGATGATCTTCGGCCAGATCCTGGTCATGATCGGCGTCAAGGTCGGCATCACCGACCTGCACTGGCTGGCGCGCCTGCTGTCGCTTGGCTTGTTCGGCCTGCCGACGATCTTCTATCATGCAGCCCTCTCCCGGGCCCGGCGTGACGCCGTCCTGCTCGGCGCGGTGATTGCTGCCATCGCCGTCGTGTTCCTGACGACATCATTCTTCATCGTCGGCGAATACAATACGATCTACGGCATCGCCATCATGGTCGCGGTCCGCCTGGTCACTGCCCAACGCCTGACATGGCAGGACGGCATCGTCCTTGCCCTTACCGGCGCGCTCGCGCTGCGGACCTATGAGGCGACTCT
>CAMDQJ010000046.1 GCA_945905835.1 Asaia bogorensis | reverse complement strand
ATGCGCGCGACATCGCTGGCGCTCTCGACCTTGGGCACCAGGACGGCGTCGGCACCAGACTTGGCGATGGCCGCAACGTCGTTCTCGCCCCACGGCGTACCGAGCCCGTTGCAGCGGATGACGATCTCGCGCCGGCCGTAGCCCCGGCTTTGCGCTGCAGCAACGACATTGGCGCGCGCCGTCACCTTGGCGTCGGGCGCGACGGCGTCCTCAAGGTCGAAGATCAGCGCATCTGCCGGCAGGGTACGTGCTTTTTCAAGTGCGCGCGTATTGGCGCCCGGCATATAGAGCACGCTACGGCGCGGACGGACCTTGGTCGGCATCTCGGGCTCCCGGAAATCGCGGCGGACTATAATGACGGGGCCCCTTGTGGCAAGCTGGCGGCGGCCATGCGCTTCCTCTCGCTCCAAAGCCACGTCGCCTACGGTTACGTGGGCAACCGGGCGGCAACCTTTCCCCTGCAACGTTTGGGCCACGAAGTGTGGGCGGTGAACACCGTCGAATTCTCCAATCACACCGGCTACGGCGCCTGGCGCGGACGCGTCGCGGCGGCCGACCAGGTCGCCGACGTCGTGCAGGGCATCGAGGCCCTGGGCGAGTTCAAGCGCTGCGATGCGCTGCTGACCGGCTATGTCGGTGACGCGGCCCTGGCCGACGTGGTGCTCGACACCGCCCGGCGGGTGCGCGCCGCCAATCCCAAGGCGATCTGGGTCTGCGATCCCGTTCTGGGCGATACCGACACCGGGATCTACGTGAAGCCTGGTATCGACGCCTTCTTCCGCGATCGCGCCATTCCCGCATCAGATATCATCACACCAAATCATTTCGAGCTCGAGCTGCTCACCGGACGCAAGATTGCGACACTGGAAGACGCGCTCAGCGCCGTGCGCGTGCTGCTGGGCAAAAGTGGCCCGCGCCTGGTGCTACTAACCAGCCTGCGCCGCAGCGACAGTCCGGCCGACCGCATAGAGATGCTGGCGGTTGCGCGCGACTCGGCGTGGCGGGTCACGACGCCGCTGCTTGCCTTCCCGATCGCGCCTAACGGCACCGGCGATGCCGTCGCCGCCCTGTTTGCCGCGCATTGGCTGGAAAGCGGCGACGTCGCGCAGGCACTGAGTGATGCCACATCGGCGATCTACGCCGTGCTCGAAGCCACGCAGCAGATGGCCGAGCGCGAGCTGCAGCTGGTGGCGGCACAGGACCGGCTGGTGAACCCGCCGCAGCGCTTCACCGCCGAGAGGATCTAGGCCGCCACATGCATGTGCCGGGCTTCCTCTTCAATCCCATCGCCATCGCCATCGAGGGCGCGGTGATCGGCTTCATGATCGCCGCGCCGGTCGGGCCGGCGGCGGCACTGTGCATCCGCCGCTCGATCACCGTGGGCGCCATGGCCGGCTACATGACGGGCATCGGCGCGGCGCTGGGCGACGCGGTGTTCGGTGCGGTCGCGGCCTTCGGGCTTTCCTTCGTCGAGCAGTTCGTGATCCGCCACGAGGGTCTGTTGCGCGGGTTCGGCGGCGCGATCCTGGTCGTCATGGGCTGGATCACCATGCGCCATCGCCCGCGCACCGTCGGCGATCCGGTGGCCGACGACCGCGAGCACCGGGTCGTCACGCATTTCCATTACGCCAGCTCGAGCTTCTTCATCACCGTGTTCAATCCCCTGACGGTGATGGCCTTTGGCGCGGCCTTTGCTGGGCGCAATCTCGCGGGTGTCGGCGCCAGCCTTCCCGACGCCGGGCTGCTGGTTGCCTCGGTGTTCGTGGGCGCCATCGCCTGGTGGTTCATTCTCTGCGTGACCGCGGCGTCGCTGCGTGCGCGCTTCTCCGGCGCCGGCCTGCTCTGGCTCAACCGCATCTCAGGCGCGGTGATCCTGGCCTTCGGCGCGGCGGCGCTGATCTCGCTGGCGCCGCTGCCGTGGAAGGCGATGGGTGCGGCGCTGGGCATTTAGGCCAGCGTGCACGCCTCTTCGAAGGAAAAGCGCGGGCTCCTGCCAAACAGCTTCGACGGGTCGCCGTAGCCGATGTTGCACAGGAAGTTCGACTTGAAGCGACCGCCGGGAAAGAACGCCGCGTCGACCTTGGCGTTGTCGATGCCGCTCATGGCGCCGATGTCGAGACCGAGCGAGCGGGCGGCAACGATCAGGTAGGCGCCCTGCAGCGTGGCGTTGCGGAAAGCGGTGGCGTGGGCCGCGGCTTCCTTGCCCTCGCCCTTGAACCAGTAGATCGCTGTCTGATCGTGCGGGAACTGCTGCGGCAGATGTTCGTAGAACTGCGTGTCGTAGGCCATGATCGCCGTCACCGGCGCCGACATGGTTTTCTCGGTATTGCCCGCACTCAACGCCGGACGCAGCCGCTCCTTGCCCTCCTTGGTGCGCACGAACACGATCCGCGCCGGTTGCGAATTGGCCGAGGTCGGCCCCCACTTCATCAGCTGGTGGATGGCGCGCAACTGCGCATCGCTGACGGGCTTCTGCTGCCAGCCATTGTGCGTCCGTGCCTCGCGAAAGATGGCGTCGAGCGCTTTGTCGTCCAACATTCCGGGTCCCCCAAAGTGACAGGCGGAAACCGTATCGGAGCCGGAGCGCCGGGTCGAGCCGACGGCGTGGTGAGTGAGTTACGCCGCCGCAACCTGCTGCTTGAGCGCGTCGAGCTCGCTGCGGACTGACGTGAAGACGCCGGCCCAGTCGCCGGGCGCTGGCTGGCGGAACAGCCGCGCCGTCGGGTACCACGGCGCGGCATAGCCGCCGAGCGACCAGCGCCAGTCGGCGGCGCTGGGCAGCAACACCCAGGTCGGCATGCCCATGGCGGCGCCGAGATGGGCGATGGGCGCGTCGATCGAGACAAGCAGGTCGAGCTGCGACAGCGCTGTCGCTGCTTCGGCAAAATCGAAGACGCCGCGGCCGACATCGTGCACGAGGCCGCCGGCGCCGAACTGCTGGATGTCCTTCTGGTGCACGCCGCCCTGGAGGCTGAACACCAGCAGCTCGGGGTCGCCGGTCAGCGCGAGGAAATGGTGGAACGGCACGGAGCGCTGGCGGTCGAGCGGCTGGCCAGACATCGCTGCCCAGTAGATGCCGATGCGCAGCTTGGCCTTGTCGAGACGGCCGAGCTTGATGCGGTTGTCGCTCGGCGGCTGGATGTAGCCCTTGTCGGCGGCCACGGCGGTGAGGTCGATCTTGCAGAGATGCGGCAGCGACACCATCGAGGCGTGGAGATCGAAGTCGGGAAGCTGCTCACCTTCGGCCACGACGCGATCGACATAGTCGAGCGAGCGGGCGGAACGGCTGTCGGGGCGCTGACTATCGCCGACGGTCCGTCACGCAGGGACGCCGGGGTAATACCCCGCGGTACCCATTCCATTTCGTCTGCAGCCATGCCCTTAGATGTAAACCTTGATCAGCTCTTCGGCGATCTGGACGGCGTTGAGTGCCGCGCCCTTTCGCAGATTGTCGCTGACGACCCACATTGAAAGCCCGTTCTCGACCGTCGGATCGGTGCGCACGCGGCTCACGAACACCGCGTCCTGACCTGTGACTTCCTGCGGCGTGATGTAGCCGCCGGGCTCGCGCCGGTCGACGACGAGGATGCCGGGAGCGGCTGCCAGGATGCGGCGCGCCTCGTGCTCGTCGAGCGGCCGCTCGAGCTCGAGGTTGATCGCCTCGGCATGACCGATGAAGGTCGGCACGCGCACGCAAGTCGCATGCACCTTGATTTTCGGATCGAGGATCTTCTTGGTCTCGACCACCATCTTCCATTCTTCCTTGGTCGCACCGTCGTCCATGAAGACGTCGATCTGGGGAATGACATTGAAGGCGATGGTCTTGGGGAACTTCCGGGGATCGAGCGACTGGTTCACGAAGAAGCTCTTGGTCTGGCTCAGAAGCTCGTCCATGGCTTCCTTGCCGGCGCCCGAGGTCGACTGATAGGTCGAGACCACGACACGCTTGATGCCGGCCGCTTCGTGGATCGGCTTCAGCGCCGTCACCATCTGGATGGTCGAGCAGTTCGGATTGGCGATGATGCCGCGGCCGGTATAGCCGGCGATCGCCGTGCGGTTGACCTCGGGCACGATCAGCGGAACGTCCGGATCCATGCGCCAGTACGAGGTGTTGTCGACGACGATGGCGCCGGCCTTGGCGGCGCGCGGGCTGTGTTCGGCCGACACCTTGGCGCCCGGCGAGCTCAGCACGATATCGATGCCCTTGAAGTCGAACTTGGCGAGGTCCTGGACCTTCAGGACCGATTTGTCGCCGAACGAGGTCTGCTTGCCGACCGACCGCGAGGAGGCCAGGGCAACGACATCGTCAGCCGGGAAATTCCGTTCGGCCAGGATCGACAGCAATTCGCGACCGACATTCCCGGTCGCGCCGACAACGGCAACTCTGTAGCCCATGGCCGCAGGAGATACGCGTAACGCGGTGATTTTGCAAGGAAAGCGGGGGTTTTTACTCCGCCGAGGCCCCCGAGGCTTTGATAATGGGCACCCAGAGCGCCAGTTCGTCCCGCACCAGCTTGTCGACCGCGGCGGGGGGCTGCGGCGGCATCATGTCGATGCCCTGGGCCCTGGTCTTTTCAACCACGGCAGGCAACCGGGCGATGCGGATCAGTTCGCTGTTCAGCCGGGCCACCACCGGGGTCGACACGCCCTTCGGGACTGCAAAACCCATCCAGGTGTTGAAGACGTAACCCTTCACGCCCTGCTCCGACCATGGTCGGCACCTCGGACAGCAGTTCGGAGCGCTGCTCGCTGGTGATGGCGATGGCCTTGAGCTTGCCGCCCTTGATCTGGCCGATGACGGTCGGCGTGTTGAAGAAGCCCATCGCCACCTCGCCGTTGACCACGCCGAGGATGCCGGCGGGCGTCGTGCGATAGGGCACGTGCTGCATCTTCACCCCGGCGTCGCGCTCGAACAGCACGGCCGACATGTGGTGGCTGGTCCCCGTGCCGCCGGACGAATAGGTCATCTCACCGGGCTTGGCCTTGGCCTGGGCGATCACGTCGGCGACGGTCTTGGCCGGGTTGCTCGGGTGCACGACCAGGACGTTGGAGACGGCGCCGGCCACCGCCACCGAGTCAAAATCCTTCACCGGATCGTAGCCGGGCTTGGCGTAGAGCCCGATGTTGAAGGCCATGGTGCCCTGCGAGATCAGCAGCATGGTGTAGCCGTCGGGCGCCGCGCGCGAGGCCTCGGCCGTGGCGATGGTGCCACCGGCGCCGGTCTTGTTGTCGACGACGACGGTCTGGCCCAGCGCCTTGCCCAACTCGTCGGCGTAGATGCGGGCGATGATGTCGGCCGTGGCGCCAGGCGCCAGCGGCACGATCATGCGGATCGATTTGGTCGGCCACGCCTGGGCCATCGCGGCGGTCGAACCCAGGATCAGCGCCGCCGCGAGAATGAATCGTTTCATGTGACCACCTAAAGCCCGACCGACTCTGATACGAGCTTGGCGAGCTGCTTGCGCAGGCGCTTCACCGTCGGACGCTCGCTCTTCTTGCCGACGAGATTGTGCATTTCGTAGGGATCGCTCTTGAGATCGTAGAGCTCGTCGCACTCCACGCCGTCGAGCGATTTTTGCGTCCAGTGGATGTACTTGTGGCGCGCGGTGCGGATTGCCTTGTAGCTCATGCCGATCAGCCACGGCATGGCGTTCTCGCTGAAGTATTCGCACAAGAAGGATTTGCGCCAGCCCTTGGGCTTCGCCCCTCTCGCAAGCGCGCGCAGCGACAGCCCCTGCATGGTCTCGAAGTCCTTGGCCTTGCCGCCGGCGAGATCAACGAGAGTCGGTGCGATGTCGATGGTCGCCACGAGGTCGTCGACGTGCGCGCCCGGCTTGAACCAAGCGGGATAGCGGATCAGGAACGGCGACTTGATGCCTTCCTCGTAAGCGAAGCGGCGCTCCGGCCCCAGTCCGTGCTCGCCAAAGAAATAGCCATTGTCGCCCAGGAACAGGATGAAGGTGTTATTGAGCTGGCCGGTGTCCTCGAGCGCCTTGAAGACATCGCCCATGCCCTCGTCGACCGAGGCCATCATGGCGGCGCGCAAACGAATCTCCTCGTCGGTACCGGCCAAAATGCCATCGAGCAATTTGCGCGAGGCGGCGTTGACGCGCAGTTCGTGCGCTTCCTTCCAGGCCGGTTTGTCCTTCACCACCTCGGCTGCCGGCAGCGCATTGGGTCGGCGCTGGAAATGTTCACCTTTGTAGAGATCGGCGTGGCGCGGCGCGGGACGATAGCCGCCATCGGTGAAGTCGATGGTGCCGTCGGCCGCCTGGTAGGCGTCGGGATGCACGGCCTTGTGCGCGAAGAACAGCGCGAAGGGCTTGTCGCGTTTCTTGCGCAGGAAGTCGACGGCGTGACCGTTCAGGAGATCGGTGATGTAGCCCGTGTACTTCCGCTCATCGCCGTCGATGTTGAGGATCGGGTCGATGATCGAGCCGTGGCCGGGGAAGCTCACCCATTTGTCGTAGCCCCGACGCGGCCCACCCGAGTTGCCCATGTGCCATTTGCCGACATGGGCGGTTTCGTAGCCCAGACGCTGCAGGATGACGTGATAGTTGGGCAGGCGGTGGCTGTGGGCGTCGCGCGCCGCGTTGTCGATGATGCCGTGGCGGCTGGCGTACTGGCCGGTGACGATCGAGGCGCGGTTGGGCGAGCAGAGCGGCGTCGGATGAAAGGCCGCGGTAAACATCGCGCCCTCGTGGCCGATGCGGTCGATGTGCGGTGTCTTCATGTAGGGATGGCCGCAGATGCCGAGCTCGTCGAACCGCAGATCGTCGATCAGGACGATCAGGAAATTGGGTTTCTTCTTCTTTGCCGCCATGATTCCCCCGATGCACGCCGCGTGCCGGAACGCACGCTAGCCGCCGGTCTTGACGGACACCAGAGGCTCGCGCCCAATCGAGACAAAGAGGATCGCTTATGACCGAATCTGCCCTGCCGCTGGCAGGATTGCGCGTGCTGGACATCAGTTCGTTCATCGCAGCCCCCGCCGCGGCCACCGTACTGGGCGATTGGGGCGCCGACGTGATCAAGGTCGAGGGACCCGAGGGCGATCCCAACCGTACAATCATGCACGACTCGTCGAATTACCCGAAGAGCGAGGTCAACTACCCGTGGCTGATGGATTCGCGCAACAAGCGCGGCGTCTCGCTCGACCTAAAAAAGCCCGCGGCGCGCGCCGCGCTCGACCGCCTGATCGCCGTCTCCGACATCCTGATCTGCAATTTTCCGCCGCTGGTGCGCGAGCGCCTGCGCCTCACCTATGACGACGTAAAGAAGGCGAACCCGAAGCTGATCTACGCCTCGCTCACCGGCTATGGCGAGAGTGGCCCCGATCGCGACCGGCCAGGCTTCGACGCCACCGCCTATTTCGCCCGCTCCGGCCTTTTGGATGCGCAGCGCTACGAAAGTGGACCGCCGGGCGTGCCGGGACCGGCGCAGGGCGACCGCGCGACAGCAATGGCGCTCGTCTCGTCGATCCTGATGGCGCTGATCCATCGCACCAAGACAGGCGAAGGCTCGTGGGTTGGCACATCGCTTTTGGGCAACGGCCTGTGGTCGTGCGGCGTCATCGCGCAAGCCGCACTGGTCGGCGCGTTCCTCGCCCCGCGCCCACCACCGGAGCGGCCGCGCTCGGCACTGGGCAATATCTACCGCACCTCCGACGACCGCTGGCTGCAGCTCACCATCGTGCGCGAGGACAAATTGTGGGCGCCGCTGTGCACGGCCCTGGGTAAGACCGAGTTGATCGACGATCCGCGCTTCATCAGCCAGCCCGAACGGCGCAAGCGCTCGGCCGAACTTGCGGCCATCTTGGGCGAGGCTTTCGCCGGCCGCGACTACGAGCATTGGCGCAAGGCGCTGTCGGCACAGGAAGTGACGTTCGGCGTCATCAGCCGGCCGAGCGACATTCCTGACGACGAGCAGGCCGTCCATTGCGGCGCCGTGGTCGAGACCGCGATGCCTGAGATGGCGCGCACGCTGGCCAATCCGATTCGGCTGAGCTTCGCCGAGCAGCGCGTCGCCGGGCCGGCGCCGACGCTCGGCCAGCACGGCGACGAAGTTTTGCGCGAGGCGGGACTGACGGCGACGGAGGTCGCGAGCCTGCGCGCCAGCGGGGCGCTGAAGTGACCGAACCGCTGCCGCTCGAAGGACTTCTGGTCCTCGACATCAGCACCTTCATCGCCGCGCCTGCGGCCGCCGTGACATTGGCCGACTACGGCGCCGACGTGATCAAGATCGAGGCGCCGGGTGAAGGCGATCCGCATCGCTACAACTACAAGCGCGCCGCGACCTATCCACGGAGCGACAGCAACTTCCCGCTGCAGCTCGACGGCCGCCTCAAGCGTTCGCTGGCGCTCGATCTCAAGAACGAGAAGGCGCGGCCCATCCTGGAAGAGCTGATCCGGCGCGCCGACGTCATGATCGTGAATTTCCCGCCACCGGCGCGCGAGCGGCTGCGGCTGCGCTGGGAGGATATCGAGCCGCTCAATCCGCGCCTGGTCTACTGCTCGCTCACCGGATACGGCGAAAGCGGGCCGGACCGCGACCGACCGGGCTTCGACGTTACCGCCTATTTCGGCCGTTCGGGCATTCTCGACACGGCGCGCTACGAGGGCGGCCCACCCGGACTTTCCCTCCCCGCGCAAGGCGATCGCGCCACGGCAATGACCCTGGTGGCAGCGATCCTGCTCGGCCTGCGCCGCCGCGACCAGACCGGCAAAGGCGGTTGGGTCGGCACCTCGCTCTATGCCAACGGCGCGTGGGCCAATGGCACCACGCTGGCTGGCGTCGCCATCGGCGCCAAGGTCGTCACGCGCGAGCCGCCCGACAAGCCGCGTAATGCGCTCACCAATCTCTATCGCACCAGGGATGACCGCTGGCTGCAGCTGCTGGTGGTGCGCGACGATCGGCTGTGGCCAACGCTCTGCGCCGCGATCGACCGCAAGGACCTCGAGACCGATCCGCGCTTCACCGACCGCGAGGAGCGCAAACGCCGCGCCCTTGAGCTTCATGCCGAGCTGGCGCCGATCTTCGCGGCCAAGACCTATGCCGACTGGGAGAAGACGCTTGCCACCACCGGCATCCCCTTCGGCGTGATCGAGCGCGTGGCCGACGTGGTCCAGGACGAGCAGGCGAACCACGCCGGTATCTTTGCCGACACGACCAATCCCGAGGTGCCGCGCACGGTAAACAATCCGATTCGCTTGGGTTTTGCGAAGCCGCGCGTCTCGGGTATACCCGCTTCCGTGGGTCAGCATTCCGAGGAGATTTTGCGCGAGCTCGGCCATGGCGAGGCCGAGATCGCCGCCCTCAAAAAGTCCGGCGCTTTGGGTTAAACTGGGGCATGGCCGACCGCTTCCAGACCTACACCGACTTCTGGCCCTTCTACCTGCGCGAACACGCCAAGCCCTCGACGCGCGCCGTGCATTACCTCGGCACCATCGCCTCGGCTCTGTTCCTGGTGTGGGCACTGGCGACCCAACACTGGTGGTGGCTCCTGGCCGTGCCGTTCTTCGGCTACGGCCCGGCCTGGTTCGGACATTTCTTCATCGAGAAGAACAAGCCCGCGACCTTCGAGGCGCCGTTATGGTCGCTGATCAGCGATTATCGCATGTGCGGCCTGTTCCTCGTCGGCCGGCTCGGCAGCGAATTGACGAAATACCAAATCCGCGGCTGACCCGGGTCCCCTTGCGTCCATGGGGGGCGAAGGCCACATTGGCAGGGACTCGAAATTTCCCGCCAGAGGACCAATGGAACCGATGTTGAAGGGCGCCGCGCCTCAGGCCGCCCCCGCCGATCTCGTCAAGGACAGCGACCAGAACAAGTTTGCCAAGGACGTGCTCGAAGCCTCGCGCACGGTGCCGGTGATCGTCGATTTCTGGGCGCCGTGGTGCGGCCCCTGTAAGACGCTGCAGCCGATCATCGAGAAGGTCGTGCGGGCGGCCAACGGCAAGGTGAAGCTGGTCAAGATCGACATCGACAAGAACCAGATGCTGGCCCAGCAGCTGCGCATCCAGTCGATCCCGGCGGTCTACGCTTTCTTCGGCGGCAAACCGGTCGACGGCTTCATGGGCGCAGTACCCGAGAGCCAAGTGAAGGCCTTCGTCGACAAGCTGATTGCAGCGAGCGGCGGTGTCGCCGGCGAAGGCAACGAGCTGGCCGAGTTGCTCGAGCATGCCAAGGCCGCGGTGGCGCAGAACGACATGGATCTTGCGGCCAAGATCTACAGCGAGATCCTGGGCGTCGAGCCGACCAACGTCACCGCGCTCGCCGGCCTCGCACGCTACAACGTCGGACTGGGCGACATGGAGCAGGCCAAGGAGTTGCTGGCCCAGATCCCGGCCAAGGAAAAGACCCACGCCGACGTGGTCGCAGCCCAGGCCGCGATCGATCTTGCCGAGCAGGCCAAGGCGGCCGGTCCGGTCGACGACCTCAAGGCCAAGGCCGCCGCCAATCCCAAGGATTTCCAGGCCCGCCTCGACCTCGCGCTCGCCCTGTGGGCGGGCAGCCAGAAGCAGGAGGCGATCGATGAGCTGCTCGCCATGATCAAAGCCGACCGCAACTGGAATGAGGCGGCGGCGCGCCAGCAGCTCCTGAAATTCTTCGAGGCACTGGGCTTCACCGATCCGCTCGCCGTCGACGGCCGCAAGCGCCTGTCGACCATCCTGTTTTCCTGAATCAGGGCGGTTGGCCGATGTCCGACCGCACGCCTGCCCGTAACCCGTTCGAGCCGAGCTTCGAGCAGCTTCCCGATACGCTGCCGATCTTTCCGCTGTCCGGCGTGTTGCTGCTGCCCGGTGGCCGACTGCCGCTCAATGTCTTTGAGCCGCGCTATCTCGCCATGGTGTTCGACGCCATGGCCGGCCATCGCATGATCGGCATGGTCCAGCCGGTGCAGCCCGGCGGCTACGCCGGCGACGGCCTGCCAACCCAGGATGGGCCGCCGAAGGTCCATCACATCGGCTGCGCCGGCCGCATCGTCAGCTTCAGCGAGACCGAGGATGGCCGCCTGCTGCTAGCGCTGGCCGGGGTCTGCCGCTTCGAGATCTCGCGCGAATTGGAGCCGGCGCAGGGGGGCTATCGCCGTGTTTCGGCGCTGTTCAGTCCGTACCGCCGCGACCTCGATGTCGCCGACGAGCTGGTCAGCCTCGACCGCGAGCGGCTGATGTCGGTGCTGGCCGCCTTCTTCAAGGCCCGCAACCTCTCGACCGACTGGGATGCCGTGAAACAGGCCGCCGACCACAATCTGGTAGCCTCGCTCTCCATGGTCCTGCCGTTCGGCCCGGCCGAGAAGCAGGCCCTGCTCGAGGCCGCCGACAGCGATGCGCGGGCCAAGCTGTTGATCGCCTTTCTCGAGATGGGCGGCTTCGCCCAGCCGACCGAGACGACCACGCCGAAGGCGCATTGAGCCGCAGCGCGTACCCTTCGCGGTGAGATCGCCCGTGTGATATAAGACGGGCAATCAAAGCAAGGAGTTCAGGCGCACGATGACCCCCCCGTCGGATGCCACCGCAAGCCCTCCGCGACGTGCCGGCGTCGATCCCAAGCTGCTGGAGATCCTGGTGTGTCCCGCCACGCACGGGCCGCTCGAGTACGATTCCCAGGCCAACGAGCTCATCAGCCGCAAGGCCGGTTTGGCCTATCCGATCCGCGACGGCATCCCCATCATGCTGGTGAGCGAAGCGCGCCAGATCCGGGACATGCCGTGACTGCACCCTCATGACCGCCATCGAGAGCTTTCCCAAGTCGGCGCCCGACATCGGCCACTACGAATCGGCCGATGCGCCGTGGCCGGCCGAGCTGCGCCTGTTCAAGGAAGAGGGCCGGCTGGAAATCGATTTCGCCGACGGCAGCTCCTACTCGCTGCCCGCCGAGTATCTGCGCGTCGAGAGCCCGTCGGCCGACGTGCTGGGCCACGGCCTCAACCGCCGCAAGATCATTTCCGGCCGCCGCCACGTGAAGATCGCCCAAGTCGAGCCGGTCGGCCACTACGCCATCCGCATCGCCTTCGACGACAGGCACGACACCGGCATCTACAGCTGGTCGTACCTGCGCGAGCTCGGCGACACCTACACCGAGCGCTGGGCCGCCTATCAGGCTGCGTTGCTGTTTCGCGGGCTAAGCCGCGATCCCTGAGCCGACATGAAGATCGTCATCGCCGGCGCCGGCATCGGCGGCCTCACCGCCGCCATGTGCCTCAAGCGCGCCGGCTTCGACGTCGCGGTCTATGAGGCGGTGAGCGAGCTGCGGCCCCTGGGCGTCGGCATCAACATCCAGGCTGGCGCGGTGCGCATTCTCTCCGGGCTCGGCCTCGAGCCCGCACTCGCCGCCACGGGCATCGAGACCCGCGAACTGCGCTACGCCAACCGCCACGGCCAGACCATATGGGCCGATCCGCGCGGCCGACACGCCGGCCTGCCGTGGCCGCAATTCTCGATCCATCGCGGCGAGCTGCAGATGATCCTGCACCGCTCCGCCGTGGCGATGCTGGGCGCAGAGAACATCAAGTTCGGCCGGCGCATCGCGGGCTTCGAGCAGAAGGCCAGCAAGGTTACCCCGCGCTTCGTCGATCGAGACGGTACGGAAGTCGAGCGAACCGAGGCTGACATCCTGATCGGTGCCGACGGCATCCACTCCGCGGTGCGCGCGCAATTTTATCCCGACGAAGGTCCGCCCAAGTGGCAGGGCATCCTGATGTGGCGCGGCATCACCGTCGGCAAGCCGTTCCTCGGCGGTGCCACCATGGTGCAGGCGGGACATCACAACCAGAAATTCGTCTGCTATCCGGTAAGCCACCGCCATGCCGAGCGCGGCGAGGCGGTGATCAACTGGATCTGCGACCTGCACATGGACGACGGCGCCATGCTGCCGCGCGGGGACTGGAATCGGCTAGGCAAGCTCGCCGACTTCCTGCCGAAATTCCAGGACTGGAACTTCGGCTGGCTCGACGTGCCGGGCGTCATCGAGGCGGCGCACGCGATCTTCGAGTTTCCCATGGTCGACCGCGATCCGCTGCCGCGCTGGAGCCACGGCCGCGTCACGCTTTTGGGTGACGCTGCGCACCCGATGTATCCTATCGGCTCGAACGGCGCCTCGCAGGCCATCATCGACGGGGAAGCGATCACCCAGGAGCTGATCGCCGGCGGCGATCCCGAAGCCGCGCTGCAGCGCTACGAGCAGCGCCGCCTGCCGCCGATGGCGCGCATCGTCGAGAGCAATCGCCGCAAGGGCATCGACGTCATGCTCGACATCGTCGAGCAGCGCGCGCCGCAGGGATTTTCGAATCTGGAAGACGTGCTGCCGGCTGCCGAACTCGACAAGATCGTGGCCGACTACAAGAAGCTGGTGGCGCAGGACCGCGAGACGCTGCTCAAGCTTGCCGCAAAATGAAAAACCGGCCCCAATGGGACCGGTTACAGCGGCGGTTTAAACCGGCCATTACATCGCCGGCCGCCACGAGACAGACTATGCCAGAGGGCGATGACAGAATTAAGGCTCTTGGCGCGTGTTAAATGCGTTGTTTCGCCTAGCTGTAGTATGATCGTGCGTCCCAGCCGCCAATTGTTGAAGCAACCGCAAATATGACTCTCGGACGCGCCATCGCCACCGTCGGCGGCTTCACGCTCCTGAGCCGCGTCGCCGGCTTCCTGCGCGACATGGTGCTGTCGGCGGTGCTGGGTGGCGGCGCCATCGCCGACGCCTTCTTCATCGCCTTCAAGCTTCCCAACTTCTTCCGCCGGCTGTTCGCCGAGGGCGCCTTCTCGGCAGCCTTCGTGCCGCTGTTCGCCCGCGAGCTGCACGAGGGCGGCCGCGACTCAGCAATGCTGTTCGCGCGACAGGCGCAAGCCGCCTTGCTGGTGGTTTTGGTGCCGTTCGTGCTGCTGCTGATCCTCGGCATGCCATGGGTCATGACCTTGCTGGCGCCGGGCATCACCGACGCGGCGACCTTCGCGCTGGCGGTCGATCTCGGCCGGCTGGCTTTTCCCTATCTGCTGTTCATCTCGCTGGTTTCGCTCTACGGCGGCGTGCTGAACGGCATCGAGCGCTTTGCCCATGTCGCGGCAACGCCGATCCTGCTCAACCTCACCATGATGGCCGCCGTGCTCGGCCTCACGCCCTACCTGCCGAACGGCGGCTACGCCGCGGCGGTCGGCGTGACGCTCGCCGGCATGGTGCAGTGGCTGTGGCTGGTCCGCGCCTGCGCCAAGGAAAAGGTGCTGGTGGGCTTCATCCGACCGCACTGGACACCGCGCGTGCGCCGGCTGGTGCTACTCGCTACGCCAACGGCGATCGGCGGCGGCGTGCAGCAGATCAGCCTGATGCTTGACGTGGTGTGGGCCTCGATGCTGCCGGCCGGCGCCATTTCTGCCCTCTATTACGCCGACCGCCTGGTGCAGCTGCCGCTCAGCGTCGCCGGCATCGCCGTCGGCACGGCGCTGCTGCCGCTGCTGGCACGCCAGTTGCGCGCAGGCGCCACCGCCGCCGCGATGGCCAACCAGAATCGCGCCGTCGAATTCGGCCTGTTGTTCGCCCTGCCTGCCGCCGTGGCGCTGTGGATCCTGGCCGAGCCGGTGATCCGCCTGCTGTTCGAGCGCGGCCGCTTCGGGCCGGAGGAAACGTTGCGCGCCGCCGGTGCACTCGCGGCCTTCTCGATCGGTCTGCCAGCCTTTGTGCTGGTCAAGGCGCTGGCGCCGGGCTTCTTCGCCCGCGAGGACACCAGGACGCCACTCTATGTCGCGATCGCCGCGATCACCGCCAATATCGTCTTCAATGTGGTGTTCCTGTTCGCCACCCAACTCCATCACGTCGGCATTGCGCTTGCGAGTTCGCTGTCGGGCTGGCTGAATGCTGGCCTGCTGGCGGCGATCCTGCTGCGCCGCCAGCATTGGCAACCGGACGCACGATTGGGAGCGCGCCTGGTCCGCATCGTGCTGGCCTCGGCGGGCATGGGCATAGGGCTATGGGCGATCACGCGGCACGACGCGTCGGGCATCGCCGTGATCGCGCTTTGCATCGCGGGCGTCACTGCCTACGGCATCCTCGGCATGCTTCTGGGCATTCTGCGGCTCGACGAGCTCAAGGCCGCCTTCCGCCGCCCCGCCGATACCACGACCGAGGCGAACGAAGCCGAGTAGCCGCTACTGCAGGCGGCCGAGGCGAACGACCGTGACGCCGGGCCGCAGCGGCCGGTTGATCGAGGGCATCACCAGCACGCAATTGTCGTAGGGCGTCGTCACCGGCTCGCCCTCGTCGTGGCCGAGCACGGTGCCGGCCTTGGCGATCACTTCCTGGCCCTCGAAGCGCCGCACCGACTTGAAGTTGCCGGTCTTGGTGGCAATGGCATGGCTCACCTGGACGACACGCTGCGGGCCGGACGCCGGCTGCTTCCAGCCGGCCGGCAGGTCGGCGGCCTCGACGATGCCGGTCGCCGCGAGGAATCGCGCCGTCACGTCCTTGGCGACGATGACCGAGGAGGCGCGCCAATGCTGGCCGGTCTCGATCAGCAGGGCAGTCTTGTCGCCCTTGGCATCGCCGAACGCGCCGTAGTCGCGCATGCGCATGCCGGCGGCATGGCCCCGGTCGCGCACGACATCGACCGGTGTGCCGACTTTCTTGGCCAGTTCCACGCCCCGCTCGAGCGGCCCGCACAGCATCAGCGGCACGCCGTCGTCATGCATCGAATGCAGGTCGAGCAGGAAGTCGGCGCGCTCGACGAAGGGCTTCACGACCTGCGCCCGCCGGGTCTCGACCGTGCCGGCCGGCTGATCGAGGCGGCCCCAGGTGCGGTTGAAGTCCTCCTCGACCATGCGCGACTTGAAGGGATTCTTGGGGTCGAAGCTGTGATAGGCCTCGATGTTGTTGAAAGAGAAGATCAGCGTGCCGTTGCGCGGCTTCAGCCCCGCTGCGAGCAGCGCATCGACCACGATGGCGCCGGAGACCTCGTTGCCATGGGTGAGTGCTGCCACCATCACCGTCGGACCCGGCTTGCCGCTGGCCAGAACGTGGATGTAGGGGGCTTCGCCCTTCTCCCAGCGCCGCAGCTCGGGAAACTCGTATTCGATCGGGGGATTCTCGGCCATGAAACACACACCTCCAGGACAGCGCCTGTATAGCCCGCCTTGATTCCGCCCGCGACCTGCGCGATACCGCACCGCCCTTGCCCTCCACCGGCGGGGTGCGCGGAGGTCCAAACCCCGTGCTCTTCCACCATTTCGGGAGTCCACACCCATGCCTGACGCCAGCACCGGCGCTGCCGCGCCCAATCCGCATCTCGCGCAATACGCCGCCAAGGGCCTCAAGGGCCGCATCCTTTCCGGCGTCCAGCCGACCGGCAACCTCCACCTCGGCAACTATCTCGGCGCCATCCGCAATTTCGCACGCCTGCAGGTCGACTACGAATGCCTCTATTGCGTCGTCGACCTGCACGCCATCACCCAGCCGCAGGACCCCAAGCTTCTGGCGAGCCAGACGCGCGAGATCGCCTCGGCCTTCCTGGCGGCCGGCGTCGACGGCAAGAAGAACATCCTGTTCAACCAGGCCTCGGTGCCCGAACACGCGCAGCTCGCCTGGGTGTTCAACTGCGCGGCCCGGGTCGGCTGGATGAACCGCATGACGCAGTTCAAGGAGAAGGCCGGCAAGGACCGCGAGAACGCCTCGCTCGGCCTCTACGCCTATCCCGTGCTGATGGCCGCCGACATCCTGATCTACAAGGCGACGCACGTGCCGGTCGGCGAGGACCAGAAGCAGCACCTTGAACTCACACGCGACATCGCCATCAAGTTCAACAACGACTTCAACGTGCCCGATTTCTTCCCGATCACCGAGCCGTTGATCTTCGGTGCGGCGACGCGCGTCATGAGCCTGCGCGACGGCACGAAGAAGATGAGCAAGTCGGATGCCTCGGACTACTCGCGCATCAACCTCACCGACGATGCCGACGCCATCGCCCAGAAGGTTCGCCGCGCCAAGACCGATCCGCATCCCATGCCCGACACCCTGGCCGATGCCGAGAAGCGGCCCGATGCCGATAATCTTTTGGGCATCTATGCCGCGTTGGCCGACGAGGAGAAGGACGCCGTCGTGGCGGAGTTCGTCGGCAAGCAGTTCTCGGAGTTCAAGACGGCGCTGACCGAGCTGGCGGTGGCCAAGCTCGGGCCGATCGGCGCGGAGATGCAGCGGCTGATGAAGGATCCGGGCCATGTCGATGCCATCCTGCGCGACGGCGCCCAGCGGGCACGGGCGATTGCCGCTCCGATCCTCGACGAGGTTTACCGGACGGTGGGCTTTCTCAAACCTTAGCGCTGGGGGCGCGCCACTCCAGTGGCGCGATCTTCGTTGGCCTGAGCAAAGACGCGCGACTGGAGTCGCGCGCCCCCAGCCTTAGCCTTCCATCCGGGTGAGCGCCCACTTCACCGTGGCACCCTCGGCGGGGACCTGGCCGACCAGAACGATCTGCTCGGTGCGGCGCAGACGTCCCTCCTCGCCGAGATAGATGCTTTCGGCGAGACCGATGCCGGCGCCCGAGGCGCGCAGGCGCCAGCCGCGGCCGCTGGGCAGGCGCATCATCGCCGCCTGGCCGCTCTGCGCCAGCGTCGCCTTGACCGTCGGATGCAGGTGGAAGCGAACGATGAAGCGCCGGTCGGGTACCGTCACCGGTTTGCCTTCGTAACCCGTGAACGTGTCCTCGCCGCGCAGGTCGCCGCCGTCCGGCGATAGCCAGATGCGCCGGCGGTGCACGATGCCGTAGAGCGAGCGATAGCCGTCGTGGCTCATGTCGAGCCACAGCGCGCCATCATTCTCGGCGCGATCGACCATGACGTTGCCGGCGCGGTATTCCAGCGCGCCGTGGGTGGTGATCTCGCTCGAATTGGTGTCGTCGACCACGGCGGTGGAGTGCGCCGCCGTATAGCGCATGAAGTAGCGCCAGTCCTGGGCGGCGCCGGGGAAGCTGCCGCAGTTCACGATCAGGCGCTCATGCGCCGCACTCATCTCGAACGACAAAGTGCCGGCATAGGCGGAGGCATCCATGCCACGGCCGGGCGGGCTGCCGGCGTCGACGATCACCATCGAGGTCCCGGCGGTCAGCCGCTGGAAGCCGGACGCCGGTGCCGCCATCGGCGCCAGCTCGGCCGAGCCGGAGCGTGCCAGCACGAGATCGATCAGCCCGCGATCGCCTTCCCATGAGCCATTGAACAGCGCGAGGCCGCCGTCGCCGTGACGGAAGAAGCGCAGCATCGGCACCATGCGATCGATGGCGGCGATGAGCTCGGCCGGGGCGCGGCGTTCGGCCGACGAGAGGGCCGCGCGCACGTCGAGCAGGTGGCGCAGGACGGCGAGCTGCAGGTGCGGCGCGCGTTCGGCCACGACGCCATCGTGCATGACGTAGCGCTTCACGAACTTGGCCAGCCGGCCCAGCGTCTGCTCGAGGCTCTTTTCGAATTTCTTGCCGTCGCGCAGGAAGGCGAGGTCGGCGTAGATCGATGCCTTCAGTGCGGCGACGGCCTCGTGGCCGATCATCCCGGTACGGCTGGCGCGCCGGAGATGCACGCGCTGACGGGAAAGCGCCGTCACGAAACGGCCGGCGAAGCCCGGCTCGGCGGCGCTGGCCAGCCAGTCGTAATGGCGGATCCACGAGACGATGCGGGCCGACAGGACATCGCGCCGCCATACCAGCGGCGACCAGCGGCGTTCGCGCGCCATCCAGTCGTCGATCAGGTGGACGGCGACACCGGCGCCGGCCGGATCGCCCGAATCGCGCAGATCGCGCAGCCAGTCGAAGCCGTTCAGCGCGGCCAGCCACAGCGGGTCGGCACGCTCGCGCCGCCATGGTGGATCGATGCCGTCGGACGAGACGGCGCCGAGCTTGCCGTGGGCGGCGAACTCAGCCCCCAGCAGGCGCTGGCCGAGGGCGGGGTCACCCGGCCACGGATCGGGAGCAACGGCAAAGAAGCTGCGCGGCGGCCGGCGGCCGAGGGTCAGCGAATAGAGGGAGGACCGCAGCAGCCAGCGGACGAGC
This sequence comes from Asaia bogorensis, assembly GCA_945905835.1. GTDB lineage: Bacteria > Pseudomonadota > Alphaproteobacteria > Reyranellales > Reyranellaceae > Reyranella. The sequence goes on along the minus strand of CAMDQJ010000046.1, from coordinate 13,260 downwards.
GGCCGGGGAGCCTCGGCATCGGGGGCCGGACGCGGCAGCGCCAGGCGGGTCGGGCGCGCATCGGCCACCAATACATCACCGTGACGTCGAGGCCCTGAGGCGACGAAGGTCATATTTTTCTGTTGTTTGGCCCGGGAGCAGCATTTCCACGAGCGGTTGAGGGGCTTTGTCTATTTTACCCGAGCCGGAAGCCTCTGGCGATGGTCCTAAACGAGGACCTTCGGGCCCTTGAACGGGCGTTCAGGATACCCAGATTCACCCCAAGGGATGCCTAAAAGGGTCCCCGGACGCTCGCTTCAGCGCGGAGATTACTCCGCGCGACACGGAGGAGGGTTTCATGAGTCGCGTATCGATGTTCAATTCGCCCTTGCTGCTGGGCTTCGACCAACTCGAGCGCACGCTCGACCGGTTGGCGAAGAATGCCGAGGGCTATCCTCCCTACAATATCGAACGGATCGGTGAAAACGGTCTGCGCATTACGCTGGCCGTGGCCGGCTTCGGCACCGACGACCTCGCCATCGAGCTGGTCGAGAACCAGATCACGGTGCGTGGCAAGCAGAGCGACGAACCCGGCCGCGTCTATCTTCACCGCGGCATCGCCGCCCGCCAGTTCCAGCGCGCCTTCATGCTGGCCGACGGCATCGAGGTGATGGGCGCCCGTCTCGACAACGGCCTGTTGTCGATCGACCTGGTGCGCCCCGTCGCCGAGCCGCGGATGCGGACCATTCGAATCGACGCCGGCGAGAACGAGCCGGCCGGCAACACGATCGATATTACCGCGCGGCGTACCCACGGACGCTGAAGGGGCCGCGCAGAAGGAGGCTGTTATGGAAAGCCAGACGACTACTCTTTTCACCCCGCTCGCCGACGAGGCGTTTCGCGGACTCGGCGCCCAGCAGATTGCCTATGTGAAGGCGATAAACCTACCCGACGGTGCGCATGCATTCGGCATCTTCTCTGCCGACGGCAAGCCGATTGCCGCCGCGCCCTCGTTCGAGATCGCGCAGGCGTTGATCCGCCAGCACGAGCTCGAGCCGGTCTCGGTGCACTAAGGGACGGTTAAGCCGCTGCCGTAGAGGCTGCTGATTGGGCCTGGACTGACGGTTCGATCAGCAGGGCATAGAGCGCGTCGGCCGTCTCGGTCGCGCGCAGCTTGTCGACCAGCGTGCGGTCGCGCAGCAGGCGCGAGACGCGGGCCAGCGCCTTGAGGTGATCGGCGCCGGCGCCCTCGGGCGCCAGCAGCAGGAAGACGATGTCGACCGGCCGCTCGTCGATGGCGTCGAAATCGATCGGGTTGGCCAGCCGCGCGAACAGGCCGCGCGGCTGTGCCAGCGACGCCAAGCGGCCGTGCGGGATGGCGATGCCGCCGCCGATGCCGGTCGAACCTAGGCGCTCACGCTCGAGCAGGAGATCGAACACGCGGCGCTCGTCGACGCCGTGCAGGATGGCGGCGCGATGCGCCAGCCCCGCCAGCAGGGCTTTCTTGCCGGGCGCCTTTACGAAGGCCAGAACGGCGTCTGGCCCCGGCAACAAATCGGCAATTTCCACAATGTCACCAACGAGTTAGCTAATAGGCCAAGAGGCCGCCCCGCGAGGGGCGCGTCCCTATAGGCGCGGTCCCCCGGCCGGTCAAGGGATCAGTCCGCGGGCCCAGCCAAGGCCTAGGCGGCGATCACGGTCGACGACAGGTCCCTTGGCAGAGGGGCCGTCGGCAAAGGAGCGCGTCCCATGCCGAGCCGCCCCAGACGCCGGCGCTCGGCCGACGAGGGAATGCGCATGGCTTCGCGATACTTGGCGACGGTGCGGCGGGCGATCTCGACGCCTTCGTCCTTCAGCAGGTCGACGACGCGATCGTCGCTGAGCGGCTGGTGCGAGCTCTCGCCGCCGACCAGCAGGCGGATACGCGAGCGCACAGACTCGGATGAGACCATCGTGCCGGGCGTGCGCGAGGGCAGCGCCGAGGTGAAGAAATACTTGAGCTCGAAGATGCCGCGCGGCGTGGCGATGTACTTGTTGGAGGTCACGCGGCTCACCGTGCTCTCGTGCAGCTCGGTGGCGATGGCGATGTCGCGCAGCACCAGCGGCCGCAGCGCGCTCACGCCCTTGCGGAAGAAGCCATCCTGCTGGCGCACGATCTCGCGCGCGACTTTCAGGATCGTCGTGGCGCGCTGCTCCAGCGTCTTGACCAGCCAGTTGGCCGACTGGAAACGCTCGGCGACGAAATCGCGATCGGTCTTGGCGCGCGTGCCCTTCATCAGCGTGGCGTGATAGTTGCGGTCGACCAGAACCTTGGGCAGCGCCTCGGCATTGAGCTCGATGTGCCAGCCCTCTTCGCCGGTGTCGGGATCGCGCGCCGGCGTCAGGAAGATGTCCGGCACCACCGGCTGCACCGGTTCGAAGTCGAAAGCCTGGCCGGGCCGCGGATCGAGCGTGCGCAGCTCCGCCAGCATCTCGCGCATGTCCTCTTCGTCGACGCCACAGCGCCGGCACAGCTGGCCGACCTCACCGGCGGCGACGAGATCGAGATTGTCCAACAGCGCCTTCATCGCCGGATCGAGGCGATTGCGCTCGGCGAGCTGGGCGCCCAGGCATTCGGCGAGCGTGCGCGCGAACAGGCCGGCCGGCTCGACCTGGCGCAGCCGCGCCCAGATCCGCTCCACCATTTTGACGCTCTGTCCGACGGCTTGCGCCAGCGCCTCCGCTTCGAGACGGCAGTAGCCCGCCTCATCGAGGCCCTCGGCCAGCTTGAGCGCGACGCGGCGATCGCCGGCATCGGAGAAAATCAAATCGATCTGTTCGAGGACATGGACGGCGAGCGAGCGCGGCCGCTCGGCCACGAAATCCAGCGCATCGGGAAGATCGTCGCGCGGCGCAACGCGGCTGGCGGTACCGTCACCGCCGCGGTCGGCATGGTCGCGGGTCCAGCGCTCGTCGGCCTCGGCCAGGGCGGGTGCGGCGGCGGCCAGCGCCTCGGCGGTGTCGGCCGGAGCCTCGGCAACCGGCGCGTCGGGCTCACCGATCGGGCCCTCATCGCCCGAGGTTTCGGCGAGAAGCGGGTTCTTTTCGAGTTCCTGCTGGATATAGGCCGCGAGCTCGAGATGCGAGAACTGCAGCAGTTTGATCGCCTGCTGAAGCTGTGGCGTCATCGCCAACGTCTGGCGTGACGCGAGAATGAGGCTCGGGCCAATACGCATAGAAACCCCCGCCCCCCGGAGGCTCTCACCTCCGATAACCGGGTTCAAGCAATTACTGTGCCAACTTCAGCCGGATGGCAATTTCAGTGTGCGAAAATATCGACCTCGGGCCAGCCGGCGAGATCGAGGCGGGCGCGGTCGGGCAGGAAGCGGAAGGCTGCTTCGGCCAGCTCGGTGCGGCCCTCGCGTGCCAGCAGGGCGTCGAGCTTGGCTTTGAGGGCGTGCAGATGCAGCACGTCGGAGGCGGCGTAGGCGAGTTGCTCTTCCGTGAGCGTTTCGGCGCCCCAGTCGGAGGTCTGCTGCTGCTTGGAGAGATCGACGCCCAGCAATTCCTTGCAGAGGTCCTTCAGGCCGAACCGGTCGGTGAAGGTGCGCGTGAGCCGCGCCGCGATCTTGGTGCAATAGACCGGCTGGCAGCGCCCGCCGAGATAGTGCTCGAGCATGGCGATGTCGAAACGCCCGAAATGAAAGAGCTTCAGCACCTTGGGATTGGCCAGCATCGCGGCCAGGCGCGGCGCGCGGTAGGGCCCGCGCGGGAACTGGACGAGATGGGCATCGCCGTCGCCGCCCGACATCTGCACCAGGCAAAGCCGGTCGCGGTGCGGGTTCAGCCCCATGGTCTCGGTGTCGATGGCCACCACCGGCCCGAGATCGAGGCCTGGGGGCAAATCGTCTTTGTAGAGCTTGATGGTCATTTCTTGGGATCTCACTCGCCCCGCATGGTGCCCAGGAGAAGACTCGAACTTCCACGCCTTGCAGCGCTAGTACCTGAAACTAGTGCGTCTACCAATTCCGCCACCTGGGCACGGCATGCGGGGCTAGTGCGGCCGGTGAATTAGGGCCAGGGCGATTTGATGTCAACCGGCCGATGTCAACCGAGCGGCTTTCCGGTCTTTTTGCAATGGGTTATAGGCAGCGCCATGAGGCACATAGAGCAAGTCACAGTGTTTGGCGGCAGCGGCTTTATCGGCCGCGCCATCGGTCGCGCGCTCGCGCATGCAGGGCTGCGGGTCCGGGTGGCGGCGCGTCGGCCGGAACTGGCCGAGGCGGTCAGGACAGCGGGCGATGTCGGCCAGGTCGTGCTGGTACGCGCCAACCTGCGCAACCCGGCCTCGGTCGCCGCGGCGATCGCCGGCAGCCAGGCCCTGATCAACGCCTCGGGCATCTCCTTCGAGCGCGGCCGCCAGCGCTACCAGTCGGTCCATGTCGACGGCGCCAGGGCGATCGCCGGCGCAGCGACCGCGGCCGGTGTGAAGCGTCTGATCCATGTCTCCGGCATCGGCGCGGACGAGCGCAGTTCGAAGAACCGCTTCGTGCGCTCCAAGATCGACGGCGAAAGCGCCATTGTGGCGGGCTTTCCCAGCGCCACCATCCTTCGGCCGAGCGTCGTGTTTGGGCCCGAGGACGCCTTCTTCAACAAGATCGCAGGCATCGCGGCCCTGGCGCCGTTCGTGCCGCTGATCGGCAACGGATCGGCCAGACTACAGCCGGTCTATATCGGCGACGTCGCGCGCGCCGCCGTCGCCGCCCTCGAGCAGCCCGACACGGCGCGCAGCGTGTTCGAGCTGGGTGGCCCCAATGTCTACAGCTACCGCGAGATCGTGGCCCTGACGCTGCGCGAGATCGACCGCCGCAAGCCGATGATTCCCGTCCCCGCCGGTCTGATGAAAGTCGCTGCGTTCTTCGCCGAGCTGGTACCGTTGCTGGCGCCGCCGATCACCCGCGACCAGGTCGATCTCTTGACCCACGACAACGTCGTGCATGCCGGCGCCAGGACGCTGGCAGACCTCGGGATCGCCGCCACGGCCGCCGAAGCCATCCTGCCGACCTACCTGGATCGCTTCCGCACCGGCGGCCGCTACAACCAGCACGCCCCGGCCTAAAGTCCTTCCAGCGACCCGGACTTCCCGCTGGATTCCCGACCCATCGGGAAGGCGATTGTATACTTCACACACCCAACGCTAGATGTAGCCAAAATAGAGCCACTATATACTTTACAGAACAGGCGGCGGCACTCTTGGTGCGGGCCGTTTTGCAACCGCTTGCAAATGAACCCAGGTTCAACCGCCATAGACGATGAAACCGGTTTCATTGAGCCAGCCTGTCACGCGCTACCATCCCCCGGCTATTCTACCTTTGGCTTTGGTTTTGGCGGTGATTCTTCAACGGCCTTGGCGCACTTGCCCCCTTTCATGGTGTAGCCGTAGTCGCAGATACACTTCGATGCGGCCTCCCACGACGTGGCCGGATCGCGACGTGTCTTGGGCGGGCAATCGGCTGCCCACGCATCTGTTCCGAAAGCCATAGCGGCAACGACGAGCAAGATAAGTTTGAGCATTCCTAGTGTCATCTAGACCATTCTGCGGCGCAATAGCGTGCGTTCGCCGCTTCGTACAGCATCATGGACCGCCTTAGCGCGAGCGATACGCCAGTTCACTTGCGGCCCTTTTGGGCGGCCTCCATCCTGCTCTGGATCGTGGCCGTCATCCTCGAACCTGCCGGCTACCTCGACCTCGACAAGCCGGCGCTCTGGCTCGCCCTAGTCTACCTGGGCATCTTCGCCGGCCCAACCGCCACCTGGGCCTCCGTCTCGGTCGCCCGCGCCCTGCCGCCGATAACCGGCGCGCTTGGCATGCTGAGCGTGCCGCTGCTCGGCATCGCCTCGTCGGTCGTCCTGCTCGGCGAGTCGGTCACGCTGCCGCTGGTGCTGGGCACTTTGCTGGTGATCGCGGGCATCGCCATCGTCATTCTCGACCGCAACCCCGCACCACGTTGACAGGCCCGCGCGAGGCCCCGCATATGCCCGAGGTACGGGTTTTGCACGGGATCAGGCGATGGCGAATAAAGTCTACAAGGATGCCAAGTCGGCGCTCGAGGGCGTGCTGCGCGACGGCATGATGGTGATGTGCGGCGGCTTCGGCCTGGTCGGCATCCCCGACAAGCTGATCCAGGCGATGCGCGACGCAGGCGTGAAGGACCTGACCTGCGTCAGCAACAATGCCGGCGTCGACGGCGCCGGTCTCGGCCTGCTGCTCGAGTCGGGACAGATCAAGAAGATGATCAGTTCCTACGTCGGCGAGAACAAGACCTTCGCCCAACTCTACCTCGCCGGAAAGCTCGAACTCGAGTTCAATCCGCAGGGCACGCTGGCCGAGCGCTGCCGCGCCGGTGGTGCCGGGATTCCGGCCTTCTACACCAAGACCGGCTTCGGCACGCTGGTGGCCGAGGGCAAGGAGACCAAGGTCTTCGACGGCCAGGAATACGTGATGGAGCGCGGATTGTTCGGCGATCTCGCGCTGGTCAAGGCGTGGAAGGGCGATACCTCCGGCAACCTCGTCTATCGCAAGTCGGCGCGGAATTTCAATCCGATGATGGCGACGGCTGCGAAGATGTGCATCGCCGAGGTCGAAGAGCTGGTGCCGGTGGGTGCGCTCGATCCCGATCACATCCACACGCCCGCCGTGTTCGTGAAACGCATCTTCTGCGGCGCGCCCTACGACAAGAAAATCGAACAACGCATCACTCGCAAGGCTTAGGAGAGACCCAATGGCCTGGACACGCGACCAGATGGCGGCCCGCGCCGCCAAGGAACTGAAGGACGGCTTCTACGTCAATCTCGGCATCGGCATTCCGACCCTGGTGTCGAACTATGTGCCGGAGGAGATCGACATCACCCTGCAAAGCGAGAACGGCATGATGGGCGTCGGCCCCTTCCCGCTCGATAACGAGGTCGATGCCGACATCGTCAATGCCGGCAAGCAGACCGTGACCGAAGTGAAGGGCACGTCGTATTTCGACTCGGCCGACTCCTTCGCCATGATCCGCGGCGGCCACATCGACCTCTCCATTCTGGGCGCCATGGAAGTGTCGGAGAACGGCGACCTCGCCAACTGGATGATCCCGGGCAAGATGGTCAAGGGCATGGGCGGCGCCATGGACCTGGTCGCCGGCGTGAAGCGCGTCATCGTCACCATGGAGCATATCTCCAAGGACGGCGCGTCGAAGCTGCTGAAGGAATGCTCGCTGCCGCTGACCGGCCGGCGCGTGGTCGACATGGTGATCAGCGAGCTCGGTGTCTTCGGCATCGACAAGAAAGGCGACGGCGGCGTGACGCTGCTCGAGCTGGCCGATGGCGTGACGGTCGACGAGGTCAAGGCCAAGACCCAGGCCAGACTCTCGATCGGTGCCGGCCTGAAGGTCGCCTAGGCGGTTACCACTTGGCCAGGAACTGGCGCAGGCGTTCGGCGCCGGGATTGCTGAAGCGGCGTTCGAGCGTGATGGCGCGCGGGCCAGCACCGCGTTCGTAATAGAGGCTGTTCCAGTCGTTGTCGGGATCGATGTACGAGCCCTCGAGTGAGGCGCCGGCGAACAGGCCGGAGGAGCCCGCAAAGGCCACGATGTCGGCGCCCACCGCAGAGGTCGTGGCGCCCTCGACGCCGACACCGACCGCGACGATCGTCACACCGGCCTCGACGCCGAACTTGAACTTGGTGTCGAGAACCGCCTGCAAGCCCTTGTCGGTGAGGATGATGAAGACGATCTCGGAGACCTTGGCGCCGATCTGAAAGCCGATGCTGCCGGAGCCCATGACGTAGAAGGCAGGATAGCTCCAGCTGCCGGGATTGCTGCGCACCAGCAGTGCGCCACGCCCGCCGGCGGCGCCGAAGATGAACCCGCCCTGCACGAGCTGCGGCACGATCAGCACCGCCTTCGACTTGCCCATCAGGCGGACGGCGTCGGGATATTCCTTTTCGTTGAGAACTTTGCGCGCGGCTTCAAGTGCGTCGTCCACCAAGGCCTGACGCTTGGCATCGGCCAGCGCGGCATTGACGGACAACGACGGCACGGCGATGGCGACGGCGGCCCCCAAAAGGAAGGCCCGTCGAACGAGCGTCATGCGCTGAGCTCCATGCTTGGCGACCGGCGAAGAGGGCGATTAGTTCGGCCGCGGTACACATTATATCATGTTTCTTGTCTAAATTGGGACGTCCAAGTACTTGGCGCAGGTCGATCTTTCATGATCAGCGGTAGGCCGGCCGCCATGAAGATCACCCGGTCGGCCCGCTCGGCCACGCGCATGTTGAGCCGGCCCATGGTGTCGCGGAACGAACGCCCCATCGGCGTCTCCGGCACCACGCCGAGCCCGAGCTCGTTACTGACGAAGACGACCGGCGTGGTCAGACCATCGACCGCCGCCAGCGTATCGTCGGTCGCCTCGTCCAGATCGACGCCCGCGTGAAGCAGGTTGGAGAGCCATAAAGTCAGGCAATCCACCAATATAGGCGCGTCGCCCCGGCCGGCCTGGCGGATCGCGTCGGCCAGACGCAGCGGCTCCTCGACCGTCGTCCAGTGCGGACCGCGCCGCGCACGGTGGGCCATGATGCGGGTCGCCATCTCGAGATCACCCGGCTCGGCCGTGGCGATGTAGATCGCCCGACGCGGCGGCGCGCCGAAAAGAATCCCAGAAATGAGCTTTTCAGCGTGAGTGCTTTTGCCCGAACGCGCGCCGCCCAGCACGAGGCTGACCGGCGGTAACGGAAAAGTGGTCACGTGCTCCATCAGCCGGCGGCGGCGCTCACCAGCCAGCAGGCGCCGGCCAGCACGATCCCCGCCGGGCCGGCGTGGGGCGCAAGCGCGGCCGCGACCGCCGCTTTCGCCCTGGCGACTTGCTCGGGCGTCGCCTCGGCGAACAGCCGGGACAGCGGACCGAAGCGCCCGAGGTTGTCGAGCGTGTCGTCGATGTCCTTGCCGAGGAAAATCGGACGATCAAGCGGGCGGAAAGTAGGCGTGCCGAAACCCGCGCCCTTGAGAACGCGCTCGACGCGCGCGCGATCGCCAAAGGCATATTGGCCGGGATCTTCCGGGCCCGGCCGCTCGATCGGCGGCAGATGCGGCGCCGCTGCCCGGAACGGCACGAGACCCCAGGGATTTTCCTGGGGCGTGCGCCAGCACACGAAGACCAGTCGTCCCGAGGGCTTAAGTGCGCGATGCAGGTTCTTGAAGGCGGCGACTGGGTCGGCGAAGAACATCACGCCGAAGCGCGAGAACAAAAGATCGGCCGACGACGCCTCGAACGGCCAGGTCGCAGCATCGCCCAAGGCAAAGGAAGCGCCCGCCGCGTTGCGCGCCTTGGCTGCGGCGATCAGCGGTTCGGAAACGTCGACGCCCAGCACGCTGCCATCAGGCGCCACCTTGCGCGCGAGCTCGGCGGTCGTGGCGCCAGTGCCGCAGCCGATATCGAGCACGCGCTCGCCGGGCTTCGCATTTGCGACAGCCATCGCATCGTCGCCGAAGCCGCTGACGTGGCGTTCGATGCGCTCGTACGAGGCGAGCCAGCCCTTGCCGCCGGGGCCATTCCAGAAAGCAGCCTGCTCGGCGGCAAGATCGCGCTGAGTCATGCCTTGGAGCCGCCATGGCCGGTCCCGACCAGGGCGCGCGGCATGTAGTTCGAGAAAATCACCCGCCAGGCATGGTCGGGATCGGCCTGCTCGTAATGCTCGATCACGGTGAGCGAAACATTCTCGATCTCGAAGCGCACGGCGGCCTCGGGATGCAGGTCGAAAGCGTGGCTCAGTGCAGCGCGAATGGTGCCGCCATGCGCCGTCGCCACGATGTCGCGGCCGCGATGCTCCGCCGTCAGCCGTTCGATGCTGTCGACGGTGCGATCGCAGAGATCGACGAAGCTCTCGCCGCCGGGCGGCCGGTGCTCGGGCGGGCCGAGCCAGAAGAGATGATTGTCGCCGTGGTTCTCGGCGATTTCAGTGTAGGTCAGGCCCTGCCACGAACCGAAATGCTGCTCGGCCAGGCCGGGCTCGATTTTAAGCTCGCCCATGTCGGCGCCGGCCTTGGCGAGATGCTCGGCAGTCTTGCGCGCGCGCAGGAGATTGGACGAGTACCAGACCGCGCCCTTGGGCAGCAGTGCGGCCTGATGATGAAACAGCGCCTCGTTGCTGACGTCGCAATCCTTGTCGCTCTGACCGTAGCAGCGCGCCTCAGGATTGGGCACCGGCGCGTGCCGCACCCACCACCAGCGCGTCACCAATCCCGTGATCTTGGCCGCCGTCGCCATGTCGTGCTCCTGCAAAGACTGAAAAGGCGCGGCCTTCTTAGCGGGCGATCAGGGCCGCCGCCACCACGAGAAAGGCGATCTCCGCCACCTGCTGGGTGGCGCCCAGCGTGTCGCCGGTGTAGCCGCCGATGCGCTGCGCGATCCATTGCGACGCGCCCCAAGCGGCGGCACAGGCCGCCAGCGGCGCCAGCAGCGCCACGAAGAAGCCCTGGCCAAGCAGCAGCAGGAAGGCCAGCGCCACGGCGATGCCGGCGGCGAGCCAGACGTCGGTGTCGGCGGGTTTGCCGACGCGCGCGCCGAGGCCATCGCCGCGCACGGGCGAGAACGCCAGCAGCGGATAGGCGAGCACCGCGCGCGACACGGCATGCGCGCCGATCAGCACCACCATGGCGCTGGCCGAGCCGAGGCCGCCGATCGCCGCGGCCTTGACCAGCACGGAGAGGGCGAGCGCCAGCATGCCGAAAGTGCCGTTGCGACTGTCACGCATGATCTCCAGCCGGCGCTCGATATCGATGCCGTGCGGGCCGAGACCGTCGGCGGTATCGGCCAACCCGTCCTCGTGGAGCGCGCGGGTGATCAGCACCGCGGCGCCGATCGCCAGCACCGCCGCAAGCCAGCCCACGCCGGTGATGCCCTTGGCCAGCGCGAACACCAGGCCCGCCGCAAGGCCGACTGCGGCGCCGAGGAACGGCAGCACCGGCAGGCAGTCGGCAAGCTTCCAGCGCGGCTCGCCCCCACTGAAATCGGGGCCACCGAGCTTGAGCCCGGTGAAGAACGCGGCCTGTTCCTTCAGCGCCTGATACCACTCGTCGAAGGAGTGAGGACGGTCGCCGGGAGTAGTGTCGTTCGGACTGGTCATGATGGGTTGAATATAGGATGGTCCGCGCCGGCAAACAGGACCCCTTCGCAACATGGCTGCCACTTTCGACGAAATGCGCGGGATTCTGCGCACCCTGCCCGGCCCCGACCTGGACGCCCGGACGGCCGTGGCCAAGCGCCAGGCCGAGCTCACCAAGCCGCCGGGCTCGCTGGGCCGCCTCGAGGAAATCGCCGAATGGCTGGCCTCCTGGCAGAGCCGCGCGCTGCCCCGCGTCGAGCGCCCCCGGATCGCGGTATTCGCCGGCACCCATGGCGTCGCCCGCCGCGGCGTCTCGGCCTATCCGCCGGAAGTTACGCAGCAGATGGTGAAAAACTTCCTGGGCGGCGGTGCGGCGATCAACCAGCTCGCCGCCGCCATCGACGCCGACCTACGTATCTACGAGCTCGACCTCGACCATCCGACCGAGGATTTCACCCAGGCGCCCGCCATGAGCGAAGCACGCACCGTCCAGGCCATGGCCTACGGCATGATGGCCGCCGAGCCCGGCATCGATGTTCTTTGCCTGGGCGAAATGGGCATCGCCAACACCACGACCGCCGCCACGCTCTGCGCCGCCCTTCTGGGCGGCACGGGCGCCGACTGGGCCGGTCCCGGCACCGGCGTGAAAGGTGCGGCCCTCGCCAACAAGATCGCCGTCATCGACGAGGCGCTGGCGCATCACAAGGACACGATCGCCGGCCGCGACCCATTAAAAATTCTCGCGGCGGTCGGCGGCGAGGAGTTCGCGGCGATCATCGGCGCCATCGTTGCCGCCCGCATGGGCCGCATTCCCGTGCTGCTCGACGGCTATGCCTGCACCGCGGCTGCGGCGGTGCTCCACACAGCCGACCGCCACGCGCTCGATCATTGCCTGGTGGCGCACCGCTCGGCCGAGCCCGGCCATACCCGGCTTCTGGCGGCGCTGGGCCAGCGGCCACTGCTCGACATGGATATGCGCCTAGGCGAGGCCTCGGGCGCGGCACTTGCCGTGCCCATCCTCAAGGCCGCGGCGGCCTGCCACACCGGCATGGCAACCTTCGCCGAGGCCGGTGTAAGCTCGAAGAATGCATAGACGCCTGATGGTGACGGCGAGCGACGACGGCGTGGCGAGCGATCCGTCGGTCGCCGAATAGGCGAAGGTATCGGTGACGGTCTGGCCCTGCGCCAGGCCCTGAACGTTAGAAGCGCCGTTGTTCAGCGTATAGGTGTAGGCGCCGTTGGCCGCGAGAACGAGCGTGCCATAGGTGCCGGCGAAGGTGCCGGGTGCGGCGACGGCGAGCATCGTGCCGTCGGGATCGCTGTCGTTGGTCAGAACGTTGCCCAACGCCGACGTAACGGCATCCTCCGACACATCGGCGGTGGTGACCGGCGCATGGTTGGTGGTGGTGGTGAGCGCCACGGTCTGGTCGGTGAAGCGAGCGAACTCGACGCCGGTCAGAACGTCGCGATCGGAGCCGTGCGCGATGGTGACGTCGCTGCCCGAGCTAGTGATGGTGTAGTGGCTGCGCGACTGCGAATAGACGGCGGCATCGGTGCCGTCGCCGCCGTAGAGGCTGTCGTCGCCGCTCGACCCGATGATGGCGTCGTTGCCGGTGCCGCCGAACAGCAGATCGTCACCGCCGTTGCCATCGAGCGAATCGTTGCCGGCGCCGCCATAGAGACTGTCGGTGCCGCCCGAACCGGTGACGATATCGTTGCCGTCATCGCCGAACAGGCGGTCCGTGCCGCCCGAGCCGGCAACGGCGGCGTCGTCCAGCCCGCCGTAGAGCGTGTCGCTGCCGCCGCCGCCGTCGATCGAATCGTTGCCATCGTCGCCATACACCCGATCGTCGCCGCCACTGCCGTCGACCGCGTCGTTGCCGATCCCGCCATAGACGGTGTCGTCGCCGCTCGAGCCCGAGATCGAATCGTTGCCATCGTCGCCGTAGGCGCGATCGGCGCCGCTGCCGCTTGTGATGATATCGTTGCCGAGGCCACCATAGATCGTGTCGTCACCGCTGCCGCCCTCGAGTCAGTCGTTGCCGTCGTCGCCGTAGACGCGGTCGTTGCCGCTGCCGCCCGCCACGATGTCGTTGGCGAGGCCACCGTAAAGCGTGTCGTTACCGCTGCCGCCATCGAGGGAGTCGGCGTTGTCGCCG
>CAMDQJ010000045.1 GCA_945905835.1 Asaia bogorensis | reverse complement strand
CCACGGCGGCATTGCCCGCCGCCTGGCGCTCCGGCCCTGCCACCGGTTCTAGCGCGCCCAGGATGGCCAGCGAATAGCGGCGGAAGGGCGTTCGCTCGCCCGTCGGCACGCCCAGCATGTCGCAGATCACCTCGACGGGCAGGCGAAAGGCGAAATCTTCGACCAGGTCCATGCGGCCGCGTTCGGCGTGCTCGGCCAGGAGCCCGTCTACCACCGCTTCGATGCGCGGCTGGAGGGCGGCGAGCGCGCGCGGCGTGAAGGCCGCGGCCAGAAGCTTGCGCACGCGCGTGTGCAGCGGCGGGTCGTTGAACACCAGGCTTGTGGTGTGGTGGCGATAGAGCGGCGTGCCGATGCCGAACTTGGGGCCGAATTCGGCCTTCTTGTCGGAACTCATGCGCGGATCGCGGTAGCACAGCGCGACGTCGGCATAGCGCGACACGAACACGCTGCCGTCGGGCAGCCGCTTCAGCGGCGCGAAGCGGCGTAGCGCGTGATAGCGGGGAAACGGGTCGTCGAGGAAGCCGCGTTCGAGTACGGCCAAGTCGAAGCGCCCGGCGAAGGCGCGGGCCTCGTCGTCCGGCAGCTCGATCAGGCCGGGGCTCAGAACTGTTCCTCTTTCAATGCGAACACCGTGCGGCCGGCCGCCTTGAGCGGGCCGAGCTGGGCCAACGCCGGCGGCAGCACGACATCGGCATAGAACCGCGCCGTGATCAGCTTGGCCTCGTTGAAGGCGGGGTCGCCGTCGCGGCTTGCCAGCCTCGCCTGCGCCACCATCGCTCCTTTGGCGAGCAACCAGGCGCCGAGCGCCGTGCCGGCCAGCCGCAGGAACGGCACGGAGCCGGCGAGCGCCGTTACCAGATCGCCCTTCACGGTTTCGGCAACCCACTTGGTGGCGTCGCCCAGGGCGTCCGCCGCGGCCAAAACGCCGGCGCGGATCGCCGCCAGATCGTCGCCGGGTGCGGCCTTCATGGCCTCGGCCAGCGCCCGCATCTCGGCCACCAGCGCCAGCATCGTCTCGCCGCCGTCCTTGGCGACCTTGCGGCCGACGAGGTCGCGCGCCTGGATGCCGTTAGTGCCCTCGTAGATCGGCAGGATGCGAGCGTCGCGCAGGTACTGGGCGGCGCCGGTCTCCTCGATGAAGCCCATGCCGCCATGGATCTGCACGCCGGTCGAGGCGATCTCGTTGCCGAGGTCGGTGAACCACGCCTTGACGATCGGTATCAGCAGGTCGACGCGGTCCTGCGTCCGGCGCGCCAGTTCCTTGTCGGGATGCTTCAGAGCGCCGTCGATACCGGCCGCCGTGTAATAGCCGAGCGCCCGCATGGCCTCGATCTGCGCCCGCATGGTCATCAGCATGCGCCGGACGTCGGCATGGTGCACGATCGCCACCGGCTTGGGCTCCGGGCTGCCATCGTCCTTGGATTGCACGCGGCTTCTGGCAAAGGCCGCAGCCTGCTGATAGGCACGCTCGGCGATTGCCAGGCCCTGGATGCCGACCGACAGGCGGGCGTTGTTCATCATGGTGAACATGTAAGAAAGCCCGCGGCCTTCCTCGCCCACGAGGTAGCCTACCGCGCCGCCATCGTCGCCGAACGACATCACGCACGTCGGGCTCGCATGGATGCCGAGCTTGTGCTCGAGCGATACACATTTCAGGTCGTTGCGCTTGCCCTGTGAGCCGTCGGCATCGACCAGAAACTTCGGCACGATGAACAGCGAGATGCCGCGTACGCCGGCCGGCGCATCGGGCGTGCGCGCCAGCACCAGGTGCACGATGTTCTCGGCCATGTCGTGCTCGCCGTAGGTGATGAAGATCTTCTGGCCGGTAACCTTGTAGTGGTCGCCGTCCTTCACAGCCCGACTCTTGAGCTGGCCGAGGTCGGAGCCCGCCTGCGGCTCGGTCAGGTTCATCGTCCCGGTCCACTCGCCCGAGATCATCTTGGGCAGATAGGCCGCCTTCTGCTCCGGCGAGCCGTGATGGTGAATTGCATCGATCGCGCCTTGATTCAGAAGCAACACTAGCCCGAAGCCCATATTGGCCGCCTGCCACATCTCCTGCACCGTGGCCGCAAGCAGCCAGGGCATGCCCTGGCCGCCGAACTGGGGGTCGAAGGGCAATGAATTCCAGCCGCCCGCGACGAACTCCTTGTAAGCCTCGACAAAGCCCGGAGCGGTCCGCACGACACCATTCTCCAGTTTGGCGCCCACCTTGTCGCCGTCGCGGTTGAGCGGCGCCAGGCCCTCGCCGGCCAGCTTGGCGGCCTCCTCCAGCACGGCATTGATCATGTCGTCGGTGGCGTGCTCGTAGCCGGGCAGGGAGGCCACCTGGGCAAGGCCTGCCACTTCGCGCAGCGCGAACCGCATGTCGGCCAGCGGGGCGGTATAGGTCATGAACGTTCCTCCGTCAGGCAATATGCGGGGGGCTGGCGGGCCATGCAATTGCCCCCGCCGTCCGCTATCCTGCCGGCATCATGACAGACACCGTCCTGCTCGAAATCGCCGGCCCGCGGGCCACCGTCACACTGAACGACCCGGCCAAGCACAATCGCCTCGATCCGGCGGGCTTGACCCTGTTGCGCGAGGCTGTGGAAGCCGCCGACGCCAATCCCGCGGTCCGCGTCATGGTGCTGACCGGCGCCGGGGAGAAGAGCTTCTGCTCCGGCTACGACCTCGGCTCGATTCCCTCGGGTAAGGGCGCGCGGCCGGCCGAGGGCGGCGACAGTTTTGAGAACGTCATGGACCGCATCGAGGCGATGCGCATGCCGACGCTCTGCGCGCTCAACGGCGGGGTCTATGGCGGCGCCACCGACATGGCACTGGCCTGCGACTTCCGCATGGGCGTCCATGGCATGAGGTTCTTCATGCCGGCGGCGCGCTTCGGCCTGCACTACTATCCGAGCGGCCTGCGCCGCTACACCCAGAAGGTGAGCCCGAGCTTCGCCAAGCGCGCCTTCATGCTGTCGGAGGATTTCACCGACCAGGACCTGCTTGGTGCCGGCTATCTCGACTGGCTGGTCGACCGCTCCGAGTTCAAGGCCAAGGTCGATGCGATGGCCGACAAGCTCGCGGGACTGGCGCCGATCGCCATGGCCAATATGAAGCGCGCCATCGAGCAGTTCGCCCAGGCCACCCCGGACATCCCGAAGATCCGCGACGGCATCCGCGAATGCCAGTCGTCGGACGATCTGCGCGAGGGCCTCGCCGCGCTCAAGGAACGCCGGACGCCGTCATTCAAGGGCCGCTGATGCGCCTTGGGCTGCCGCTGCTCGCGCTGTTGGCACTCCTCGGCCTAGGCGCGGTGGCGGATGCCCAGCAGCTCGAATTCTAACGCACCATCCTCACAGGTGACGAGCGACTCTCGTATCGCTGGCGCGACCACGAGCAGCGCGAATTCAGCACGGTTTTCACGCTTACGCGACAAGTCGTCCGCACGGCCGAGAGCTCGTTCTGCGACTTCAGCCTGGAGGCGATGTGGCGTGTCATCGAGGCCGATATGCGCGAGGAGATCGACCGTTCGGCGCGCGGCGCGCGGGTCACTTTGCGGCGCTCCGGCAACAGCATCGGCTGGAACATCGAGGCCCGCGACCAGTCGCCCGCCGATGTCCTGGGCCGCCGACTGACCGAGCGCCTCGACGCAAGCCAGGCTGCCTATCTCGCACGGCACCTGCGCCGCCGCGTCGACGAGCGGCGGATCATGGTCGACTTCGCCGGCGCCACGCGGACCCTGCAGGAGCCGATGCGGCCCCTGGCGCGGGCGCTGGGCGAAGACCGCGGCATTGCCAGCACGGACCGCGCCCGGGTGGCCCATGCGCTGGCCTTCTTCCAGGACATCCCCTACGCCCTGCTGGAGGACCCCTCCCGCCAGGGCGGTGATTTCCTGCCCGGGGGCCCGGCGCTGCTCTCCCAGAACCGCGGTGACTGCGACAGCAAGGCCGTGGCGCTTGCCGCGGTGTTGCGGACCTACGCGCCGTCCCGCAAACTCGTGATCGTCACCATGCCCGGCCACGCCATCCTTGCCGTCGATCTCTCGCCCGAGCCCGGCGACCGCCAGATCCATGCCTCCGGGCGCGTCGCCGGCACTTCCCTGGTCGCGCTCGAAGCTGCCGGTCCGGTTCTCATCCCGGTCGGCCGTGTCGGTCCCGACACGGAGCGGCTGCTCGGTGCGCGCGACGTCCAGATCTGGCCGCTGAACTGATGGCCTCGACCATGCAAAGGCGGCTTGCCGCCATCGTCCATGCCGACCTGGCGGGCTTCACTCGCATGATGGAGGGGGCGGAGACGCGCACGTTCCGTCATCTCAAGAAGGCCCAGATCGATGTCTGGCGGCCGGCCATCGCGCAGGGCGGCGGCCGTATGGTCGGCACGGCGGGCGACGCCATGCTGGCGGAATTCGCTTCGGCTGTGTCGGCCGTCGGCGCGGCGCTCGACATCCAGGAGCGCATGGCCAAGTTCAACGAAAGCCTCGAGGTCACGCAGCGTATGCTGTTCCGCGTCGGCGTCCATCTCGGCGAGGTGATCATCGACGAGGAAGACCAGAATATCTTCGGCGACGGCGTCAATCTCGCCGCCCGCATCCAGTCGTTGGCCGAGCCCGGCGGCATCGCGGTATCGCGCGCCGTGCGCGATCTTGTCGAACTGCGCATGGAATACGTCTTCGTCGATGGCGGCGAGCATCAACTCAAGAACGTGAGCCGCGCGGTCCAGGTCTTCCATGTCCGGCACGCCGAACAGGCCGAAGCGGCCACCCCCGCGGCGCCGGCGACAAGTACCGTGGCGACCACGAAGGTGCTGCCGCAGATCACGCTGCATTTCGAGGGCGCCGATTCGAAGGGGCAGAAATATGCCTTCGACGTCCAGTTCGACAAGCTCCTGAGCGCTTCCGAGGGCATGGTGATCGGCCGGGTCGGCGACCAGTGCGAATTCGTGCTGCCCCATGCCACCGTGTCGCGCCGGCATGCCCGGCTGCTGCTGAAGGGCGAGGCCTTCCAGGTCGAGGATCTCGGCTCGACCAACGGTACGGCGTTGAACGGCAGCATCATCAAGCCCGGCGAGCCGGTGCCGCTGCACGCCGGCGGCAAGCTCCGCCTGGGCGACGTCGAGCTGATGGTCCGCCAAGCCTGACCGCGGCGGGAACCGTGACACTGCTGCGATTGCTGCCGGGCGGCTGGGATGGGAATATTGCGCCGCAATGAGCGACCAGGACGACGCCCAGCAGGCCCGAGGCGAACGGCGGTGGGCGCATCTGCGACATCACGCTGACACGACGGCCCTAGAGCTGCCGCGCACCTGATATAGTTCCGAGGGCAACCACGGCGAGGGATCGGACATGGCGGGCAATATGAAGGCGCGCGCGCTGCGCGAGCGGCTGGCGAAGGGCGAGTTCATCCTGGCACCAGGCATCTTTGATGGCATCTCGGCGCGCGTCGCCGACCGCATGGGCTTCCCGGCGCTCTACATGACGGGCTACGGAGCCACGGCTTCGGCGCTCGGCCTTCCCGACGCCGGGCTCGCGACCTACTCCGACATGGTTGGCCGGGCCGAGATGATCTGCTCGGTGACGGAAACGCCGCTGATTGCCGATGCCGACACGGGCTATGGCGGGCTGCTGAATGTCCGCCGTACGGTGCAGGGCTACGAGGCGGCGGGCGTCGCGGCGATCCAGATCGAGGACCAGGAGATGCCCAAGAAATGCGGCCATACGCCCGGCCGCCGTGTCGTCACGGCCGAGGAAATGGTGCTCAAGATCAAGGTCGCAGTCGAGGCGCGCCGGCACGAGGATACGATGATCGTGGCCCGTACAGACGCCCGCACCGGTCACGGCCTCGACGAGGCGCTGCGCCGCGCCCGGCTCTACGAGGATGCCGGCGCCGACGTGATCTTCGTCGAATCGCCCGAGAGCGAGGCCGAGCTCGAGCGCATCGGCAAGGAGGTCCGCAAGCCGTTGCTCGCCAACATGGTCGAATTCGGCAAGACGCCGCGCGTCGAGGCCGGCCGCCTCAAGAAATGGGGCTTCGACCTCGCGATCTATCCCGGCCTGGGTTTCTCCGTTGCGGCCGAGGCGATGCGCCAGGCCTGGGTTCACCTCAAGGACAAAGGCACCAGCAACGGCATGAACGTGCCGCAATACCAGGGCGGCGACGGCGTGAAGAGCATGCACGAGCTGATGGGCTTCCCCGAAGTCTGGGACTTCGAGAAGCGCTGGAACCTGTGACCGCCAAGCAACTCATCGAGGCGCTGGCGCACCTGCCGGCGCGGGTCTGGATCCAGGCGGTGCTCGGCATTGTTGGCTTCGTTGTGCTGGCGGTTCTGGGCTTTGCCGTGATCGCCGCGGTGGCGGTGATAGGGTTGGTGCTGATCCTCGCCTTCAAGGCGCGGGCCTGGCTAACAGAGCTGTTGGGCGGGCGGCCGCCGCAACCGCCGGCCCAGGAGCTGCGCCGGGTGACAGATGTGTCCTACGAGATCGTCGACAAGAAGGACGATCCGCCGCCGCGTTGACGCCTCAACACGACCACTGGAAGCCGTCGATCACGAAGTGCTGGCCGGTGATGAAGCAGGGCTCCGAGGTGGCGAGGAAGGCCACGAGCTGCGCCACGTCGGCGGGCTTACCCAGCCGGTTGAGCACGATGCCCTTGGCCATCTCCGCGCCGCGCGACTTGGTGAGGCTGTTGCCGAGCTCGGTCTCGATCACGCCGGGGCAGACGGCGTTGATCATGATCTTGGGCCCCAGTTCCTTGGCGAGCGACCGGGTGAGGCCGAGGATGCCGGCCTTGGCTGCAGCGTAGGAATGCTTGCTGACGGCCGAGGTGACGCCGCCGCTCAGCGCATTGAGCGACGACATACTGACGATACGGCCGCCGGTTTCTTGCTTCAGCATGATCGGGGCGGTGGCATGGATGTAGTTGAAGCAGCTCTTGAGATTGACCGCGATCGTGCGGTCGAACTCTTCCTCCTTGATCTCGAGGATGCCCTGGGCGTTCGAGGCGCCGGCGTCGTTCATCAGGAAATCGATCTGGCCCCATTGTTTATGCACGTCGGCCACGACCTCGCTGGCGCGCGCAAAGAGGGAGACGTCGGCCTGGTAGGTGAGGGCCTTGCGGCCGAGCGCTGCGATCTCGCCGGCCGTCCGCGTCATTTCGGGTGCCAAAAGGTCGACCAGGGCGATGTCGTAGCCGCGCGCGGCCAGCTCCAGCGCGCAGCCGCGGCCGATGCCCCGCGCGCCACCCGTTACGATGGCGGTTTTCATGCCGCGTGTTCCTTGGCGTATTGCGCGACCTCGGCGTGGGTGGCGAACCATACCGAGCCCTTGGCCTTGGCGTGGCGGATCAGCTCGTCGACGATCCAGATGCGCGAGCGGTAGCCGATGTGGTGCGGGTGCATGGTGAGCTGGAAAATGCCTCCCTCTTCCCAGGCGGCGTCGAGCTCGCGCCGGAAAATGTCGAGCACGTCGGTCGGTGGCGTATAGGGCCTGAGCGAGGAGAAGCGGTTCATGGCGAAATAAACCGCGTCGTCTCGCACCCATTCGACCGGCAATTCCAGGACGCCGGTCTCCTCGCCGTGCAGCAGCAACTCGTAGCAATCCTCGTCGGCCATCAGCGAGGAGTCGTAGAACAGGCCGAGTTCCTTCTCGAGGGCGAGCGTATTGGGGCTGAAATCCCACGACGGCGTGCGCATGCCGACGCAGCGCTTGCCGGTGATCTTCTCCAGCGTGTCGGCCGACTTCATCAACAGGTCGCGCTCGGCCTGATAGGGCAGCACCGAATTGAGCTCGTGGATCCAGCCGTGGATGCCGATCTCGTGGCCCTCCGCGACCAGCGTGCGCTGTTCGTCGGGATAGAGCAGGGCAGTCACCGCGGGAACGTAGAACGTCGCCTTGACACCGTGCTTGTCCAGAAGCTTTCGGATACGCGGAATGCCAACGCGGTTGCCCGACTGGCCCCAGGCCATGCGGCCGATTGATTTGCCGCCGTCGCGCAGCTCGTTGGTCTCGTGGTCGGAATCGAAGCTGAGCGCCACCGCGCAGCGCGCGCCGCCTTTCCATTTGTCCGGGCGGTATTTCCTGCCAGCCCTGACTTGGCCGACCAGCTTGCGCCAGTGCTCCTCGCTCCATTGCCAGGGCTCGATCTGCGGGCTGTGTGTATCGGGCATGATTGTCTCCTTTGGGGTTCAGGCGAGCGGCGAGCCGGTCACCGGCAATATCTGTCCGGTGATCCAGGATGCACGCTCTGAGGCGAGAAGCAGGACGGCATCGGCAATGTCCTCGGGCTTGCCCATGCGGCGCATGGCGATACGGTCGGTGAAATTGGTGCGGAACTCCTCGCCGTAGGAATTCCATTGCCGTTCGTAGTCCGGGCTGGTGGCCATGAAGCCCGGCGCCACCGAGTTGACCGTGATGCCGAACGGCCCGAGCTCCTGGGCGAGCTGCTTCACCAACCCGACCTGGCCATGCTTGGCCGAGGCATAAGCCTGGATGCCGGTTAGGCTGGTGGCGAGCCCGGCACGGCTGGAGATGGTGACGATGCGGCCGGCGCGGGCCTTCTTCATCGCCGGCGCCACGGCGCGGGCGAACAGGAAGCAGTCCTTCAGGTTGGCATCGACGATGGCGCTGAAATCGTTGGGCGCGACCTCCTCGATGGGCAGCGGCCGCTGGCCCAAAATGCCGCCGGCGACATAGACCAGCACGTCGACACGGCCGCCCGCCTTGGCCACGACGGCGTCGATGCTCGCAGGATCGGTGACGTCGACCGCGAGCGCGGTGATGCGCTCACCGGTTTCGATCTCGCCGACCAGCCGGTCACAGGCCAGCACCGTAGCGCCGTCTGCGGCAAAGGCACGGGTGATGGCCCGGCCGATGCCGCGCGCGGCGCCGGCGACGACGTTCCGGCCTTCGAAGCGGATCAGCATCGACTGCTCATGCAAGATCCTCGTGCGCCGTCTCCTTGAGGTTCCAGATCTCGACAGTCAAAATGACCGCGGCGGTCACGGCCTTGCGGCTTTGCGCCGAAGTTGGATCAACCATGGTTGTCATCCCCCGAGGAAGCCGCTCCGCGGCCCATCGGAAAGGAATGCTACACGGGAATCGAGCGCCGTCTAGACGCGGAGGATTTTGCCCGGATTCATCAGGTTTTGCGGATCGAGTGCACGCTTGATCGAGCGCATGACGTCGAGCTCGATCTTGGTGCGGTAATGCGCCAGTTCGTCGACCTTGAGCCGGCCAATACCGTGCTCGGCGGAAATTGAGCCGCTATAGCCCACGACGAGGTCGTAGACCGCGCCGCTGATCGCCTCGTGATGCACCATGAATTTCGCCTTGTCCCAACCCGCCGGCGATTGGCAGTTGAAGTGAAGATTGCCGTCGCCGACATGGCCGAAGACGACAGGGCGGCAGCCCGGCAATGCTTTGCGCATGGCGGCAAGGCCCTGCGGGATGAAGGCCGGCAGCTTGCTCACGGCGACGGAGATGTCGTGTTTGATCGAGGGGCCTTCGCGCTTCTGCGATTCGGAGTGGTTCTCCCGCAGCGCCCAGAAGGCGCGCGCCTGCGCCTCGTTCTGGGCGATGGCGGCATCGAGCACGAAGCCCTTTTCCATCGCCTCGCCGAGATAAGCTTCCATCTTTTCGCGCAGGCCGTCCTGGTTGGCGCCCTCGCGCCGTGCGCGGGTAGAAGACCATTCGAGCAGTACATACCAGTCGTGCTTGTCGGCCAGCGGATCGGCCGAACCAGGAATGTGCTTCAGGACGAAGTCGACACCTTGGCGGCTCATCAGCTCGCAGGAAGTGACATTGTCCTCGGATGCGGCATGCGCGCCGCTCAGCAGCTCCACCGAGGCGTCGGGCGAGGGGACAGCAATCCACGAGGTCGCGACATCCTTGGGCTTGGGCCAGAGCTTTAGTACCGCCCGTGTGATGATGCCGAGTGTGCCCTCGGCACCGAGATAGAGGTCGCGCAAGTCGTAGCCGGTATTGTCTTTCTTGAGTGCGCGCAGTCCATTCCAGATCTCGCCCTGGGGCGTGACCACCTCCAGGCCCATCACGAGCTGGCGGGCGTTGCCGTAGTGCAGGACCTGCACGCCGCCGGCATTGGTCGAGAGATTGGCGCCGATGGTGCAGCTGCCCTCGGCCGCCAGGCTCAGCGGAAACAGCCGGTCGTGCGCGGCGGCCTTCTCTTGAACGGTTTTCAGCACTACGCCGGCCTCGACGGTCATCGAGTAGCCGACCTCGTCGACCTCGAGGATGCGGTTCATGCGGTTGAGCGACAGCACGATCTCGCGACCGTCCTCATGCGGCATGCCGCCGCCGACCAGCCCGGTATTGCCGCCCTGCGGCACCACTGCGACTTTCTCGGCGACGCAGAGTTTCACGACTGCCGCCACTTCCTCCGTGGTTGCCGGCCGCACCACCGCGAGCGCCGTGCCGAGATAATTGTCGCGCCAGTCCGTGAGATAAGGGTGCTTGCCGGCGGCGTCGGTGATCAGGCCTTTGTCGCCGACGATGGCGCGCAGCTTTTCGACGAAGTCGCTCATACCAACCGCAAAACCTTGCCGGGATTCATGATGTTCCTCGGATCGAGCGCCCGCTTGAGGGTGCGCATGGTGTCGAGTTCGATCTTCGAACGGTAGTGCGCCAGCTCGTCGAGCTTGTCGATGCCGATGCCGTGCTCGGCCGAGATCGAGCCGGCCATGCTGGTCACCAGATCGTTCACCGCGCGTGTGATGGCGGGCGAGTATTGGTTCAGCGTCTGGCGGTCCATGCCCTTCGGTCCCATGAAGGAGAAGTGCACGTTGCCGTCACCGATATGGCCGAGCGGGTAGGGGCGGATGCTGGGCAAAATATCGAGCGCAGCCTTGAGGCCCTTGTCGATAAACTCCGGCACCTTGGAGACCGACACCGAGATGTCGTAGCTCAGCCCCGGTCCCTCGGCGCGCGAGGCCGGGGCGACCGCTTCGCGGATCACCCACATGTTGCGCGCCTGCGCCTCGCTTTGCGCGATCACGGCGTCGAGCACGCGGCCGGCCTCCATCTGGTCGGCCAGGAACTGCTCCATCTTGTCCGACATGCCTTCGGTGCCTTCGATCTTCTGCCGCGCCGAGGTCCATTCGAGGAGCAGGAACCACGGTGTATCGGCCTTCAGCGGATCCTGCGTGCCGGGAATGTGGCGCAGTACCATGTCGGTGCAGGCGCGGCTCATCAGCTCGCACGAGCCGACATTGTCTTCCGACGCGGCATGGGCCTCCGACAGGATCTCGATGGCGGCCTGGGGATCGCGCACGGCGAGCCAGGCGGTCACCACGTCCTTGGGCGCCGGCCACAGCTTCAACACCGCCTTGGTGATGATGCCGAGCGTGCCCTCGGCGCCCATGAACAGGTGCTTGAGGTCGTAGCCGGTATTGTCCTTCTTGAGCGAGCGCAGGCCGTTCCAGATGTCGCCGTTGGGCAGCACGACTTCGAGGCCCATGACGAGGTTGCGGGCGTTGCCGTAGCGCAGCACCTGCACGCCTCCGGCATTGGTCGAGAGATTGCCGCCGATCTGGCATGAGCCCTGGGCGCCAAGATAAAGCGGGAAGAAGCGGTCGTGCTTGATCGCCGTCTCCTGCAGCGTCTGCAGGATGCAGCCCGACTCGACGGTCATGGAATAGCCCACGGGGTCGACCTCGATCACCTTGTTCATGCGTCCGACCGACAGGACGATTCCCGAGTGTGTCGGCCAGGGCGTGGCGCCGCCCATCAGGCCGGTATTGCCGGCCTGCGGCACGATGGCGATGCCGTTGTCGAAGCAAAGCTTTACGACCTTGGAGACCTCTTCGGTGTTGGCCGGCCGGACCACGACGGCGGCGGTCCCGACAGTCGAGCCGCGCCAGTCCGTCACGAACGGCTGCTTGCCCTGCTCATCGAGAATCAGGCCCTTTTCGCCGACGATGGCCTTGAGGCCTTCCAGCACGGCGGGCGTGACGGGAACGGTCGGAATGGTGGGGGCGATGACGGTATCGGGCATGGCTTTTGTTTCTTCTCCCTAAGGCCCGAAATCTAGCGTTAGCGGGCCTTGCCGTCACCCGCCGCCGCACGCCGCAGGCGGTCGTTGATCGCAAGGCCGAGGCCCGTTTGTGGAATGGCCATGACCGCGATGCGGCCGATGCCCGGCCGGTCGAGCGCGCGCAGATGCGCGAACAGGTTGGCCGCCGCCTCGCCGAGGTCGCCGGAGGGGCTGAGATTGCAGGTCAGCATGGCGCCGGCAGGCGGGTGCGGGCCGAATGCCAGAAGGCCCTCGTCGGTGCCGACGCTTGATGCATTCAGCCGCACGGGCCGTGCGGGTGCGTAATGGCTTTCGAGCTGGCCCGGCGACTTGCGTGCCGCCTCGCCGCTCGGGATCGCGTCGGAGAGTGCCACGGCGCCGATCACGGCCTCGATCGCCTCACGCGTGGCGCCGCCGGGACGCAGTAGGGTGGGCGTCGCCGTCGTGAGATCGAGCACCGTCGATTCGACGCCGACGAGGCACGGTCCGCCGTCCAGGATCATCTTCACGCGCTCGCCCAGCGATTCGACCACATGCTCGGCGCGCGTCGGGCTGATGGCACCACTGCGGTTGGCCGACGGCGCGGCGATGGGTCGGCCGGCGGCTCGGATCAGCGCCTGCGCCACGGGATGCGCCGGCGCGCGGATGGCGACGGTGTCGAGGCCGGCGCTTGCCAGCAATGCGATGGGCGAGTCCTTGGTGCGGGGCAGCACCAGCGTCAGCGGTCCCGGCCAAAAACGTGCCGCGAGTTTGTCAGCCGTATCGCTCCACTGCACGAGGCGCCTGGCCTCGGCAACATCGAGCACGTGGCTGATCAGCGGATTGAACTGCGGCCGGCCCTTGGCCTCGAAGATCGCCGCAACGGCGCGTTCGTTGGTGGCGTCGCCGCCCAGGCCGTAGACCGTCTCGGTGGGGAAAGCGACAAGCCCGCCGTCGCGGATGAGACGTGCGGCCTCGGAGACCGTCTCCGCCGTCGACTCGACCAGTTTCACCGCGCGCCCTTGGTGCGGGCGATGAAGTGCGGATTGGAAAAACGTGGCTTGCCGTAGCCCAGCGGCTTGCCGTCGGTCGTCACGACTTCGCCGCCTGCCGCCTCGAGCACGCCTTGGCCCGCAGCGGTGTCCCATTCGTTGGTCGGGCCGAAGCGCGGATAGATGTCGGCCAACCCCTCGGCGATGAGACAGAATTTCAGCGATGAGCCCGCATGCTTGCGCTCGGCGACGGTCAGGCCCTCGTTGCGGAACCAGATGTCGAGATTGGAGAAGATCGCCGTGCTGCGGCTGGCGAAGGCCGTTAGGCCTTCCGGCGGAGGCGAGCGCGTTGTGATCCTGATGAACGCGCCGCCGTCCTGGCTCTTGTCGGCGCCGAGGCCTGATGCGCCGCGCCATAGCGTGTCGGTGGCGGGCGCCAGTACGATGCCCAGCGTCACCTTGCCGTCCTCGACCAGGGCGATGTTCACGGTGAATTCGCCGTTCTTCTTGATGAATTCCTTGGTGCCGTCGAGCGGATCGACCAGCCAGAACGGCCCGCCATCGAGGCCGGGCAGGCGGCCCGCCGCCATCTCCTCCTCGGCCACGACCGGCCGGCCGGGCGTCAGCGCGCGCAGGCCGGCAACGATGATGACCTCGGCGGCATGGTCTGCGTCGGTCACCGGGCTCCTGTCGGCCTTGTCGCGCGCGCCGTGGTCGCCGGCGTAGATGCGCATGATCTCGGCCGCGGCATCGCGCGCGAAGACGCTGCAGGCATCGCGGAGGGTCTTGAGGTCGGGGAGGGTCATGGACATCGGAGCGGCGAACTTATAACCCATCCGACCATGGCAAACAGGTTCCTCGGCGTCATATCGGCACTGCCCGAGGAACTTGCCCATCTCTCGGATCTGTCGGGCAAGCAGAGCCGGATTGGCGGCATGGCCTTCTGGCAGGGCGAGATCGCCGGCCGCGCGGCGGTGTTCGTGGAATCGGGCGCCGGCAAGGTCAATGCCGGTATCGCCACGACCCTGCTGCTTGACCGTTTCGGCTGCCGAGCGCTGATGCTGTGCGGCGTGGCGGGCGGCCTCGATCCGGCCCTCGGTGTGGGCGACATCGTGGTCGGCACCAGCAACACGCAGCACGACTGCGGCATCCAGAAAGTGGACAGCTTCATCACAATCCAGCCCGGCAGCCGGCCGTCGCTGGGCGAGGATTTTACACCGGGATACCGAGGGCCCGAGACGCTGGTGACGCGCCTGCGGACGGCGCTGAGTGGATTGGCGCTGGAGCCGCTGCCAGCTACGGTGGGCGCTGGCCGGCGTACGCCCACGATTCATTTCGGCCCGATTATGACCGGCGATATCTTCGTCAACTCGGAGAGCGTGCGTCAGCGCCTGCATGCGCGAATTCAAGGCGCATGCCGTCGAGATGGAGGGCGGGGCGGTGGCGCAGGTCGCGCGGCGCTGGGGCGACGACATTCCGTTCGTCAACGTGCGCTGCCTGAGCGACCTCGCTGGCGCCGAGAGCCATCTCGACTTCCGCGCCTTCCTGCCGGTCGCCGCGCGCTACGCCTCGCAGGTCGCCCACCGTCGGGCACCGGCTATCTAGCGCTATTTTCTCAGGACACGGCCGGCGACGGCGTCAAGCTTGGCGGCCATTTCCGCCGAGCGTGCCGCAGGCGCGGTGATGAGCGCGTGCTCCAGCGCGCGGTCGCAGCCGGCGGGGCAGGGATCGATCCGTGTCTTCCTCAGGATCGGCGCCACCATGGTGACCAGCGTCTTGGCCTTCTCGGCATTGTCGAGCAGGACGCGGATGATGTCGGAGACCTGGACATGGTCGTGGTCGGGATGCCAGCAGTCGAAGTCGGTGACCATGGCGACGGTGACGTAGCAAATCTCCGCCTCGCGGGCGAGCTTGGCCTCCGGCATGTTGGTCATGCCGATGACGTCGCAGCCCCAGCTCCGGTAGAGCTTCGATTCGGCGAGACTGGAGAACTGCGGCCCTTCCATCGCGAGATACGTGCCGCCGAACTTGATGGGAAAGCCCGCCGCATTGGCGCAGTCGTGGACGGCGTGCGCCAGCCGGTTGCAGGTCGGATGTGCCATCGAGACATGTGCGACTAGCCCTTCGCCGAAGAAGCTCTTTTCCCGAGCAAAGGTGCGGTCGATGAATTGGTCGACCACCACGAAATGCCCGGGCGGCAGGTCCTCGCGCAGCGAGCCACAGGCCGAGAGCGACAGGATGTCGGTGACGCCTGAGCGCTTGAGGGCGTCGATATTGGCCCGGTAGTTGATCGAGGTCGGTGAATGGCGGTGGCCGCGGCCATGGCGGGGCACGAACACGACGTCGAGGCCGTCCAGCACGCCGAACAGGAATTCGTCCGACGTCTCGCCGAACGGTGATGCCACGCGCCTCCACGTCGCGTTCTTGAGACCGGCGATGTCGTAGACGCCGCTACCGCCAAGAATGCCCAACACCGTCATCTGCTGCTCCCGGTTGGCGCTGGTGTATCATCCCTGCCAAATAAAAGGGAGACATCCATGGGCAGGCTCGACGGCAAGATCACCATCGTCACGGGAGCAACCAGCGGCATCGGCCGGCGCACCGTCGAGATCTTCGTGAAGGAGGGCGCCAGGGTCGTGGCGACGGGACGGCGCGAGTAGCTCGGTCGCTCGCTCGAGGCGTCGCTGGGCAAGGACAAGTGCCTGTTCGTGAAGGCCGACGCGACCAAGGAAGCCGAAGTCAAGGCGATGGTCGACACCTGCGTGTCGAAGTGGGGCCGCCTCGACTGCCTGTTCAACAATGCCGCCGGTCCCTCGCCGGTGGGCGGCATCGATGGCATTTCCGTAGAGGGCTTCGACGCCGCCATGGCGACGCTGGTGCGCTCGGTCATGCTCGGCATGAAGCACGCCGCGCCGATCATGATGAAGCAGGGCTCGGGCAGCATCATCAACAACGGCAGCGTGGCCGCCCGCCGCGCCGGCTACTCGACCTCGATGATCTATGGAGCAGCGAAGGCCGCCGTCGTGCACCTCACGGCATGCACGGCCATGCAGCTCGGTGAGAAGAACGTGCGCTGCAACTCGATCTCGCCAGGTGGCATCGCCACCGGCATCTTCGCCAAGGCGCTCGGGCTGCCGCCCGACAAGGCCGACAGCTACGCCGAATCGATGAAGGCCAACATGGCCAAGAACCAGCCGATCCCGCGCGCCGGCATTGTCGATGACATTGCCAACGCCGCGGTGTTCCTGGCGTCCGACGAGTCGACCTTCATCAACGGCCACGACCTCGTGGTCGATGGCGGCCTGGTCGGCGGCCGGCTCTGGGGCCCGCACCAGGAAGGAGTGAAGGCGATGCGCGCAGCGTTCGGAGTAGACTGAGACTAGAGCGTTACTCAGCTGCCTGCTTGCCCAGACCCTTCGGCACCTGTGCCGCCGCGGCACTGACGCGCGGGTTGCTGGTGACCTTGAGCGCCTCGGCGGCGTCCTTGTTCTCCATGATCTTGGCCATGATGGCCTGGCCCGCGCGATCGAAGACGGCGCGGTTGGTTTGCAGGTACTTCTCCGATTCGCGCAACTTGGTCACGTAGCCGTTGATCTCGGGGACGACGTAGCGCGCGACCATGTCCCAGCTACGGAAGGTGTTCTCGGGATTGGCCCAGTCGTGGACGAAGCCGATGCAGGTGCCGAAGCCGCCGCTCTGGGCGACCACGCTCTTGATCATCTTCACCAGATCATCCGGCGTGCCGATGACGGCGGCGGAGCCCGGACCCGACATCTCCTCGACGGCCGCTTCGGGCGACTTGTAGGCGACCGACCCTGGCCGTTGCAGCGTGCCGTGGATATATTCGTTGTGCCAGCGCATCAGGCCGTGCTTGGCCTCCTCGCGCGCCTTCTCGCGGGTCTCGGCGATGTGCCAGTTGAGCAGCACGCGCCAGTTCTTGCGGTCGACCGTTGTGCCGTGCTTCTTCGCGGCCGTCTCGGCGAAACCCCATTGCGTCGGCAGCGCCGTCAGGCCCTCGGTCGACATCGAACCCAGCGAGATGATGCCGATGCCGTACTTGCCGGCCAGCGTCATGCCCGACGGGCTGATCTGAGAGGCGACGGCGAAAGGCATGTCCTCCTGCAGCGGCAGGAGCTGCAGTGCGGCGTCCTGCAGCGTGTACCATTCGCTCTTTTGAGTCACGCGCTCGCCGCGGAACAGCCGTCGGATGATGTCGATGGCCTCGTCCTGGCGGTCGCGCTGGGTCATCGGGTCGATGCCGAGCGTGTAGGCGTCGGACGGCAGCGCGCCGGGGCCGGAGCCGAAGATCGCGCGGCCGCCGGTCATGTGGTCAAGCTGCACCATGCGCTGCGCCACGTTGAAGGGATTGTGGTAAGGCAGCGAGATCACGCCCGTCGCGAGCTTGATGCGCTTGGTGTGCTCACCGGCCGCCGCCAGGAACATCTCGGGCGAGGCGATCATCTCCCAGCCGGAGGAGTGATGCTCGCCGCACCAGAATTCATCGTAGCCGAGCTCGTCGAGGTGCTTCACGAAGGCGATGTCGCGGCGGAATTGCAGCATCGGATTTTCGCCGATGGGATGATGGGGCGCGAGGAACGCGCCGAAACCGAGTCGAGCCATGTTGGATGCTCCTATTTCCTCTTAAACGGGTAACATGCTGGGGCGGGCGGGTCGATATGCGGAGGCGGTAATGGCAATGCTCAAAGGCAAGGTTGCGCTGGTGACGGGTGCATCGCGCGGCATCGGGCGCGCCATTGCGATTTCGCTGGCCGAGGCGGGCGCGGCCGTCGCGGTGAATTATCTCGAGAAAGCCGCCGAGGCGCGGGTTGTGGTCGAGACGATCCGCAAAGCCGGCGGACTGGCCATGGCGGTCGCCGCCGACGTGTCGAAGACCGAATCGGTGTCGGCTATGATGGCCGCTGTGCTACGCGAACTCGGGCCGGTCGATGTGCTGGTGAACAATGCCGGGATCGGCATCATCCGCGGCGTCGACGACCTGACGGAAGAGGATTTCGACCGCACGATCGCGGTGAACCTCAAATCGGTATTTCTCTGCACGCAAGCTGTCGTACCCGGCATGCGGGCGCGCAAATGGGGGCGGATCGTCAACATCTCCTCCGGTGCGGCGCGCGGGGCAGGCGGTGTCGGGCCGCACTACAATGCGTCAAAGGCCGGCATGGAGGGGATGACGCGGGGCTATGCCGCGCGGCTGGTCAAGGATGGCATCACCGTGAACGCCGTGGCGCCGTCGCTGATCGAGACAGACATGGTGCGCGGCGGACTCGCCTCCTCGGCGGCGCGCATTCCGCTGGGGCGCTTCGGTACATCAGAGGAATGTGCTCAGGTCGTGATGATGCTGGTAGGGAACGCCTACATGACGGGCCAGACGGTGGCGCTGAGCGGCGGACTGTCGTTTATCTAAAGCGCGCTCTACTCCCGCACCGACGAACCGTCGAGCATCAGCGGCGCGTCGACGGCGAGCTTCACGCCCTGATCCAGTCTTGCGCAACCGGCATTGAAGCCGTCACCCGGCCTCTTGTCGGTCGGCGCGATGAACAGGGCGGAGATCTTCAGGTCGCCGGCAGCGAGCCGCGCCTCGGTCAGCCAGCGCGCGGCGTGCAGCGAGGCGCCGCTGTCGACCAGCCGCAGGTAGCCGCAGAGGATCGTGCGCTCGCCTGTGGGATCGATGCGCACCCAGGCAGTGTCCTTGCCCTTGAAGCTGCCGGCATTGCTGGCGACGGTCCATTCAAAGGGGACGGCGCGGTAGAGCTTGGTGTCGTCGGGCGAGACGTCGATGGTGCCGATATAGTCGGCGCGGGCCAGTGTCGGGTCGCGCAGCCAGCCCATCGATGCCGCGACACCGTAAAGGACGAGGGCGGCGCCCAACAGCAGGATCATCCAGCGCGGAATGCCGGTCATGGCTGTTTACAGAATGGAGGTGAGGCCGCCGTCGACCACCAGCGTTGTACCGGTGATGTAGGCGCCGGCGTCTGACGCTAGCAGCAGCAGTGCGCCACGCAGGTCGGCGGCGTCGCCCCAGCGCTTCGAGGCGGTGCGCGTCTCGACCATGGCGCTGAATTCCTTGTTCTTCTGTAGCGGCACGTTGAATTCGGTACGGATGTAGCCCGGAGCGATGGCGTTGACGGTGACGTCCGGACCAAATTCGGCGGCCAGCGACTTGGTAAGCCCGCCGATGCCGTGCTTGGAGGCGACGTAGCTCGCTACCGTGGCGCGGCCGAGAATGGCAAGTGCGGAGCTGATGTTGACGATGCGGCCGTAGCGCCGCGCCAGCATGTGGCGGCCGACCTCGCGCGCCAGCACGAAGGGCGCGATCAGGTCGGTTTCGACGGTGTTGCGGAAGTCCCTGGTGTCGGTATCAACGACGGGCGCGCGATGGACGACGCCGGCGTTGTTGATGAGGATGTCGATGCGGCGGTACTTGCGGATCATCGCTCGCACGGCGGCGCGGACCTTGTCCTCGTCGTTGACGTCGAGCGGCACGACCTGGGCCTTGCCGCCCTTCTTGGCGATGGCCTTTGCGGTGCCTTCCAGCTCCTTGACCGTGCGGCCGGCGCAAAGAACCGTGGCGCCCGCGCCGGCCAGGGTCAGGGCGAATTCGCGGCCGAGTCCGCGCGAGGCTCCGGTGACCAGCGCCACGCGGCCCTTCAGTGAAAACAGATCTGCCATATCCTCGCCCGCTTTGATTCCGGAGGCAATCCTAGCCTATGAAGGACGCCAGAACACGCATTGGGGGATGACATGGCCAAGACGAACAAAGTGGCGATCGTGACGGGATCGGCGACGGGACTGGGGGCGGCGTGCGCGCTCGAGCTCGCGACGCGCGGCTGGAACATCGCCATCAACTACACCAAGAGCAAGAAGGAAGCCGATGCGAGCTACGCCGCGGTCAAGGCCAAGGGTGTCGAGGCGATCCTGGTGCAGGCCGACATGGGCCAGGATGCCGACTGCAAGAAGCTTCTGGCCGAAACCATGAAGAAGTGGGGCCGCGTCGACGGGCTGATCAACAACGCCGGCACGACCAAGTTCCAGGCGCAGGGCGATTTCGACGGCGTCACGCCGGAGGATTTCGACCGCATTCTGCGCGTCAATGTCACCGGTCCCTACATGATGAGCCGGGCGGCCTTTCCGGTGATGAAGAAACAGTGGGAGGACAAGCAGGACCGCGGCTCGATCGTCAATATTTCCTCGATCGCAGGCGTCATGGGCGTCGGCACGTCGATCCCCTACGCCTGTTCCAAGGGCGCGCTCAACACGCTCACGCTGTCGCTGGCGCGCCAGTTCGCGCCGGCGGTGCGGGTCAATACGGTGTGCCCCGGCTTCATCCAGACGCGCTGGCTGCTCGGCGCCCTGGGGCAGGAGAACTATGAGAAACTGCGGACCGCGCAGCAGGAGACCACGCCGCTGCGCCAGGCCGGTACGCCCGAGCAGATGGCCGAGGCGGTGCTGTTCTTCCTGACCAGCGCCAGCAACGTCACCGGCGAGTTCTTGATCGTCGATGCCGGCACGCACCTCGGCAGCCTGCCGATGAAGGGACGCTAGGCGGCCTTGCCTTCGGCGGTGGAGCTGGCAAAAGCCTCCGCCGCGTTCTGCACGTGACGCGTGGCCAGCAGCGCCGCCAGTTCCTCGTCGCCATCGATCACGGCGGCCAGGATGCCGGAATGCTCGTTCCAGTCCTGGCGCGCCCGCACCCGGCTGTTCTCCGAAAAGGCCAGCGCCGTACGCTCGCGCAGGCTGCGCATGATGTCCGACAGCACCGAATTGCGGCTGGCCTCGGCCAGCAGGCCGTGGAACTCGCGGTTGAGGCTGGCGAGCAGCTCGACGGTGCCGTTGGCCGCGGCGGCATTGCCGCGTTTCAGCGTGTCGCCCAGCCGTGCGATGATTTCCGGGTCGTGGCGACGCGCGGCCATGCGGGCGTTCATGCCCTCGAGGAGTGCGTGGACCTCGACCAGCTCGTCGGCGATTTCCGCCGAGACGCTGGCGACCGAGGCGCCGCGGCGTGGTTCGAGCAGCACCAGGCCTTCGACCGACAGCAGCCGCAGGGCCTCGCGCACCGGCACGCGCGACACGCCGAACTCGGCCGAAAGCTTGTCCTCGACCAGCCGCTCGCCCGGCCTGAGCTTGCCGGCCAGGATCTGGCTACGGATGCGGTCGCTTGCGACCTTGGTGAGGGAATCGCGATCCAGTGCCATGGTTCTACTTTTTCAGAGTTGCCATGAAGGCCGCGATTCCGGCTTCGCAGCAGGCGGTGTCCTGCTCGCCGTTGCCGCCCGAAGCGCCGACCGCGCCGACGCACTGGCCGTCGACGAAGATCGGGAAGCCGCCGACGAACACGGTGAAGCGGCCCTCGTGCTGGGTGAAGATGCCGAAGGCTTCCTTGCCGGGCAGCGCGTTCTTGTAGTTGTGCGTGGGCTTGCGATGGCCGGCGGCGGTGAAGGCCTTATTCATGGCGATCTGCACACTGGTCACCTTGCCGCCGTCCAGTCGCCGCAGCGCGATCGGATAGCCCGAGTTGTCGGCGACGCACAGCACCTCGGGCACGCCCAGTTTTTCGGCAACCTTCTGGGCGGCGTCGAGGATTAGGTGCGCTTCGCCAAGCGTCAGGGTCTTGTAGCTGAGCACCCTAGGCCGCGAGCTTCTTCTCGGCCTGCGCCTTGTCGACGAAGGTGCGATAGACGCCGTCGAGATAGAGGCGGCGCATCATGGTCGCCTCTCTGACGATGCGGACGCAGGTCGCGCGCTGCTCGTCGGTGGTCGCGTACTTCTCGACGATCTCGAAGCCTTTCTCGCCATGCTCGACGTCGGCCACGATGTGGATCGAGAAGAAGGTGACCTCGTCCTCGCTGAAGCCGTACTTCTCCAGGAGTGGCGGCGTGGTCTTGCTGTAGATGCGCGGCACCTGGCTCTCCAGCCCGATCAGTAGGCCCGACAGGGCTTCGACGAAAGGCTTGCGCGACTGCACCGTGCACCAGCTTTGCAGGCCGATCGTCTCGGGCAGGAGCTGGCCATTGTTCTGCGCGTTCAGCACCTCGTCGCGCTTCATGCCGCAGACCTCGCCGAACTCGAGCAGCAGGTCGGAATGGCGCACCGGCGCCGCGCCGCCCATGCCGACGAGACCTTCCTCCTCGGTGACGTTCTCCAGGAGGAAGTGCTGCACTTCCGGGTGCGGGCAGGTCGCGTAGACCGCGGCCACCCATTCGGCGAAGTGGCTGACGTAGTGATAGTGCTGCTTCACCCATTCGCCGAGCATGCGGCGGTCGAGCTTGCCGGAGGTCCAGGCCTCGCTCCACGGATGCACCGCGGAGTGGCGCTGCTCGATGGCTTCCTCGAGAGACTGGCGGAACGGGCTTTTGGGGGACATGGGTGGACCTCCGGGGTGGAAAAGAGGGGTGATTGTATACAATAGGGCGATGAAGCGTCAAATTAGATGTGCAAAATCGAAGATATCGGTTGGTATGACCAGTATTGTATACAGAAAGGAATGAACGCGGCGGATTACGCGACGGGTGAGGCGTTTCAGGCGGAAAAACGTACGGTTTTCGCCAAGGAATGGCTGCCGCTCTGCGCCGAGGGACAGGTGGCGGGGGCGGGGGACTTCTTCTCGGCGAGCGTCGGTGGCTGGGGCGTGTTCGCGGTTCGCGATGAGGGCGGCACCGTCCGGGTGCTGCGCAATGCCTGCCGGCATCAGAACATGCCGGTGGTCGCGACGGGGGCAGGCAGCTGCCAGAGCCTGCGCTGCCGCTTCCATGGCTGGACCTACGATCTCGCCGGCAAGTTCCAGAGCGCGCCGCCGGTGGCGCCGGTATCGCCCGACCAGCACCTTCAAACCCTGGCAAGCGAAATCCGTGGCGGCCTCGTGTGGTTCAACATGGGCGATACAGCGGTCCCGGCCGACCTGCCCGAGGTCCACAGCACGCCCTACGCCGGAACGACGACGACCGAGATCGCCTGTAACTGGAAGGTCGCGGTCGAGGAGCTGCTGCTGTCGCTGTCGCGTTTCACCTGGCATTGGCCGCTGCTGGCGGTGCGCAATGGCGGCGGCACCACGATCGTCGAGCAGGTCGTGCCGCACACCTTCCTCAAGACGCACCTGATGACGCACGTTTTCGGAACTGCCCCGGACGGATTGAAACCGGCGCTCAATGCCTTCAAGCAGGCCTGCGAGCAGCGTCAGACCGCGAACATGCCAGCGACTGCGAACAAGCAGGTGGCGCAATTCCACCAACGCCTCACCGAGGCTTACGGCAGTTCGTGACCGCGGCCGATATTCCTGATGATCTCGCTCAGATGCGGCTTGGCGTCCAGCAGCGCCCGGCGATAGGCCTGTAGCCCCTTCAGCAGCGCGCCCTTGCGGTCGAGCAGGCGGTCGGCGAACTCGACCATGCGCGTATTGGGCCAGCCGTGCTTGCGCAGCTCAAGCAGCTTCAGGAACGCCGCTTCCTCGTTGCCCGGCGTGAACTGCGTCATCAGGATCGCCGCCGCCGCCGTCGAGCGCGAGACGCCGGCATGGCAATGCACCAGAACGTGGCCGCTCGGGTTGGCATGCACGCGCTCGCCGAATTTCAGCAGGCGCTCGATATGGTGCTGGGTGCAGGCCTCGAAGCCGGGATACTCCGCCACGATGTCGTCGAAGCGGATCAGCTCGTGGTCGATGCCGAGATACTGGTCGAGCACGACCGGCCGCGGCTCGTGGGTGTCGATGATCGACAGCACGTGGCTGATGCCGGCGCCGACGTGCTGGGGCAATTCGGGAATGCCGCAGATCGTGACCTTGAACGGGGGCAGCGCCATGGGTCTTCTTTCTACAGCAGGCCGCGCGCCATGTGCACGCCGATCCCCAGCATGCCGGTTAGGAAGATCCGGCGAAAGGTCTCGGGCGAGGCCGCGTGGCGGGCCTTCTGGCCGAGCCAGATGCCGATGAAGGCCGGCACATTGGCCGCCAGGCCGCCCACGGCATTGGTCGTGTCGAACGCGCCCTGCCGTGCCAGCGCCACGGCGATGGCGCCGATGATGAAGATGAACAGGATGCCCAGCGCCTGCACGAGCTCGTCCTTGCGCAGCTCGAGCGACTGCATGTAGGGCAGGAAGGGCACCGCCGCGATGCCGGTGAAGCCGCCGACGACACCGCTGAAGAAGCCGATCAGCGGATTGGCCCACGGCTCGGTGACAGGGCGGACATGCGCACGCCAGGCGAACAACGCGATCGTGGAATAGATCACCAGGACCACGCCCAGCCAGGCGATGGCGTTGCCCGAACCGAGATTGCCGAAGGTCCAGGCGACCGCGAACACGCCGGCGACGGCGGCCACGCCCAGGCTCCAGAAGCGCTTGAGCATCGAGCGGAAGTGGCCGCCGTAGAGCGCCTGCCAGATGTTCGTGGTGATCGACGGGAGAACCATGATGGCGAGCGCGTCGCTCAAGGGCATCACGAAGGTCATCAGGCCGATCGCGATGGGCGGCAGGCCCATGCCGATCGCGCCCTTGGAAAAACCCGCCAGCAAAAACGCCACGGCCACGACCAGCGTCTGTACTTCGGTCATTTCCTCTTCATTCTTTCTTCTTCATGCGCCCGGCTTCTTCACACACCGAGGCTTTTCGCCAGCCGGTCGAACGCCTCCCAGAAACGGCCGCGGATGGCATCGGTCTCCATCATGATCTCGTGCCGCGAGTCGGGCAGCATCACCAGCTCGCCGCGTTTCAGCCGCGCCACCGTCAGCGGATGGGTCGCCCGATCGACCAGGCGGTCCTGGCCGGCGCTCAGCACCATCACCGGCAGCTCGATGCGTTCGAGATAGCCGCGTTGTCTCGCAAGCGTCATCGAGCGCATCGCCTGGCGCGCCCAGCCGGTGGTCGGGCCGCCCAGCGTCAGGCGTGGATCGGCGGCGAACCATTGGTCGGTGAAACGAAAGCGCCGCTCGTCATGGGTCAGGCGATTGATGGCGAACTCGCGGCCGATCAGCGTGAAGGGGCCGCTGCCGTAGAGATAGCGCGTCTCGATCGACGGCCGCTCGGGCAGCAGCGCCAAGGCGATGCGCAGGATCGACTCGCGCACCAGGCCGTTCATCGGTGCGGTCATCAGTGCGGCCGCCAGGGGCCCGTTGCCGTGCTCGGCCAGGTAACGCAGCACCGTGTGGCCGCCCATGGAGTGGCTGATACAAATCACCGGGCCGGAGGCCTGCGGCGCCACGACCCTGTCGAGGAACAGCTTGAGGTCGGCCACGTAGGTCGCGAAATCGTCGATGTGGCCCTTGTGACGATCCGACAGCAAACGATCCGACAGGCCCTGGCCCCGCCAGTCCATGGCCTGCACGTCAAACCCGCGGTCGAGCAGCTCGCCCATCAATTCGGTGGCGTATTTCTCGATGAACTCGCCGCGGCCGGCCAGAACGACGGCCGTACCCCGCCGGGTTCCCGAGGTGTTCCAGGTGGCAAAGCGCAGGCACACCCTTGGTCCTGCGGTACTGGCTGCTTCGATGAAGCCATAGCGGTCGGCCAGCCGATGGCTGGCCGCGAGCTGGTCGGGAACGGAGGCCGGCGCCGCCGCCGGGTCGGTACTGATCATCGATGAATGGTTTTTGACGAAGGGGGGCCGGGGAGGCCAGTGGAGATTTGGGCATTTTGGCCATCATCGCCCGCGCTCCCTTGTCGGACACCAGGCGCCCCGGTATAGATCGCGCCGGTCGCCGCATCGTCTCCGAAGGGTCGGAAACGAGGAAACCAGGCGCAAGGCAACCTCTAAGAGGTCCACCGCACTGCGTGGTTTTCGGCTCGCGGCTTTTGAGTCGATCCGGCACGGTCCTTGTGTCGACAGTCTTGTCCGCAGGAGGCTTGCGACCGCGATCCCGAACGCGAGCTTGCACCACCGGCGGTCCGCCGGAGCGATCGTCCCTGCATGATTCGTCTGTCGTTGGTTCTTCTGGTTACCGTTGCGGCGACGCTGTTCGGCTGGCGCATGCTCGACGGCCGCATCGACGCGCCCGACATGGCATCGCCGCTGCATGGCGTGACCTATGCGCCATGGGGCAAGGACCAGGACCCGATCGAGGCCAAGGCGAGCGGCGTCTTCAGCTTCCTGCGCACCGCCATCAGCGATGAGACGGCGCCGCCGATCAAGCCGCGGCGCGAGCAGATCGAGCGCGACTTCGCCATGCTCGCCGGCAAGACCAAGTATGTCAGGACCTACCGCACCAGCGACGGCGGCGAGATCATGCCCGAGATCGCCCGGCTCAACGGCCTCAAGCTCGTTCCCGGCGCGTGGATCTACAGCGTCAACGAGGCCAGGCTGCAGTTCGGCCGCGAGGCCTCCGAGGTCAACGCCGAGGAAACCCGCGCGCTGATCCGCATGGCCAACCAGAACCCCAGCATCGAGCGCGTGCTGGTCGGCAACGAGAACATCCTGCGCTGGGACAGCCAGAAGGACCTGCGCGATCCCAACGCCACCAGCCCGGCGCAGCTCATCCGCGAGATCCGCAGCGTCAAGCGCAACGTCAAGGTGCCGGTCAGCACCGCCGAGCCGTGGCACGTCTGGCTGCACTATCCCGAGCTGGCGCGCGAGGTCGACTATCTCGCGGTCCACATCCTGCCGTACTGGGACGAGAAGTCGGACGAGGCGCCGCTCGACTACCTCAAGAGCCGCATCAAGATGCTGCGCGATGCCTATCCCAACAAGAACATCATCGTCACCGAAATCGGCTGGCCGTCGAACGGCGCCTCGCGGCGCAGCCCGGGCAGCGGCATGATCAAGCGCGCCACGCCCGCCGAGCAGGCCAAGAACATCCGCGACGCCGTGGTGTGGCTCGGCACGCAGAACATCTCCTTCTTCGTGGTCGAGGCCGTCGACCAGCCCTGGAAGTCCTACGACCTCGAGGGCAAGGCCGGCGGCTACTGGGGTCTGTGGAATGCCGACCGGCAGCAGAAATTCGACTGGAAGGGTCCGATCGAGCGCTTCCCGCAATGGAAGAACTGCGCGCTGTTCTCGCTCGGCGCCGCCCTGCCGCTGATGCTGCTGTTCCTGTGGCGCTGGCGCGACATCGGGATCGTGGGGCAGCTGGCGTTCTGCGCTTTCGCAGCACTTTCGACCAGCGCCGTCGTCTACGCCACGTCGATCGCCGCCGGCAGCTACATGCTCACCTTCGAGATCGTCGGCTGGGCGGTGCTGATGTTCCTGCTCGCCATCAGCCTCACCATGGCGCTGGCGCAGGCGCTCGAGATGGTCGAGACGATCTGGCGCCGCCGCTGGACGCGCGAGGCGCTGCCGGCCGCCGAGATCGCGACGCGTCAGCGCGCCGATCGCGTCTGGCCCAAGGTCTCGATCCATGTCGCGATCTGCAACGAGCCGCCGGCGATGGTGATCCAGACCATCGAATCGCTCGCCGCCCTCGACTATCCCGACTTCGAAGTCATCATCATCGACAACAACACCAAGGATCCCGCGGTATGGCGGCCGGTGCAGGATTACTGCGCGTCGCTCGGCGACCGCTTCCGCTTCTTCCATTTCGACGTCATGAAGGGCTTCAAGGCCGGCGCCTTGAACTACGTGCTGCAGCAGACCGCGCCCGACGCCCGCGTGATCGGCGTCATCGACAGCGACTATGTCGTGAGGCCGGACTGGCTGAAGGCGCTGGTGCCGCATTTCGACGATCCCAAGATCGGCTATGTCCAGGCGCCGCAGGACCATCGCGACTGGAAGGGCGACCGCTTCAAGGAAATGCTCAACTGGGAATATGCCGGCTTCTTCGACATCGGCATGTGCCTGCGCAACGAATACGACGCCATCATCGAGCACGGCACCATGACGCTGATGCGCCGCGACCTGATGCAGGATCTCGGCGGCTGGGCGACCTGGTGCATCACCGAGGACACCGAGTTCGGCCTGCGCCTGATGCAGAAGGGTTACGGCGCCATGTACAGCCGCGAGCGCTTCGGCCACGGCCTGACGCCGGATCATTTCTCCGGCTACAAGAAGCAGCGCTTCCGCTGGGCCTACGGCGCCATGCAGATCATGAAGGCGCATGCCGGCAGCATGCTGACCAACCGCACCAAGCTCACCTTCTGGCAGAAGTACCATTTCATCACCGGCTGGCTGCCATGGTTCGCCGATGCGCTGAACCTCATTTTCACCTGGGCGGGCCTGGCCTGGGCGCTGGGCGTGCTGGTGCCGCCGTTGTTCGGCATCAAGCCGGTCGGCCTGCCGCCGGCCGAGTTCATCGCGCCGACCATCGGCATCTTCGTCTTCAAGCTGATCTATTCGTTCGGCCTCTATGCCTCTCGCGTGAAGTGCACGTTCCG
Organism: Asaia bogorensis; assembly: GCA_945905835.1. GTDB lineage: Bacteria > Pseudomonadota > Alphaproteobacteria > Reyranellales > Reyranellaceae > Reyranella. The sequence continues at coordinate 4,909 of CAMDQJ010000045.1, read as the reverse complement.
CCAGAGCGTCGGCGCCTCGCTGGCGGGACTGGCGCTCACCTATACGGTCGGCCGTGCGGTGATCTACGGCCTGTGCACCAGCCGTCTGCCCTTCATGCGCACGCCCAAGATGGACGAGCGCGCGACCCTCGGCATGGCGCTCGGCATGGCGCGCGGCGAGGCGGCGCTTGCAGTCCTGCTGTGGTCGATGGCGGCGCTGCTGTGGTTCAGGAACGGCGTGCTCGACCCCGAAGCGCGCCTGTGGGCAGTTTTCATGCTGGTGCAGTCGCTGCCGTTCGTGGCGGCGGTCTATGTCTCGATGATCAATGCGCTGGAACAAATGCGCCATGCCCGTGCGCCGTTCGAGCAGGCCGTCCAGCCGGCGCCGGCCCTCGCCGGGTCCGCAATGCAGCCCGCGCAATAGATCCGACCCGAATCCCCCTTAGACCGGACCGCCGGCTCTGATATAGCCTTGCCGACATGGCAGCCTTCGAGCCTCGTCGCGGCGTCGATTCGCGTGCCGGTACGGCCCTTTTCCTCAAACGGTGGCTGCGCCGGCCTTTCGCGATGGGCGCTGTCGTGCCGAGCGGCCGGTTTCTCACCGAAGCCATGGCGTGCAGCACGCTCGAGGCCATAGAGGGCCAGCCGGGCTGCGTCGTCGAGCTCGGTGCCGGCACCGGCGTCGTCACGCACGCGCTGCTGGCCGTCGGCATCGCTAGGGACAGGTTGGCTTTGGTCGAGCGCGACCGCGAGCTTGCGGCCTTTCTGCACAAGCGTTTCCCCGGTCCGAAAATCCTTGAAGGCGATGCCGCGCATCTGCCCGATCTGCTGCGGGCCGCGAATATCTCGACGGTCGCTGCCGTCGTCTCCAGCCTGCCGCTGCTCTCGCTGCCGGCGGCGATCGTCGACGGCATCGTGCGCGGCACCTTCGCAGCCTTGCCCAAGGGCGCGGCGCTGGTGCAGTTCACCTACGGGCTGACGCCGCCCGTGCCGCGCGAGCTGCGCGACGGTCTGGACCTCGTCGCGGCGCACGGTCCGCGCATCTGGCGCAACGTGCCGCCCGCCGTCGTCTGGACCTTCCGCGAACGCGCGACGTGATGAACTTTCCGTTCGACGCGTCGCTGCGCACCGCCATCGAGAAAAACCTCCGCCGCTTCGATCTGCGCCGCGGCACCGAGGCGGGCGCGCTCAAGCGCGCCGCGGTCGCCGTCGTGGTGGTCGAAGCCGAGGTTCCGGGCGAAGCGGCCTTCCTGCTGACCAAGCGCACGCCCCGGCTGCGGGCGCATGGCGGGCAGTGGGCGCTGCCCGGCGGCCGCGTCGATCCCGGCGAGACCATCGAGCAGACGGCGCTGCGCGAGCTCGAGGAGGAGCTGGGTGTCATCGCCTCGCCCGACGATATCCTGGGCGCACTCGACGATTATCCGACGCGCTCGGGCTATCTCATCGCGCCCGTGGTGATGTGGCTGCCGGCGAGCGTCGAAATGACGCCCAATCCCGCCGAGGTGGCCGCGGCCTATCGCATCGGCTGCGCCGAGCTCTTTCGCGAGGGCTCGCCGGAGATCGTGGCGATCGAGGAATCCGACCGCCCGATCATCCGCCTGCCGCTGCCGGTGGCGACGGTGAATGCACCGACGGCGGCGGTGCTCTACCAGTTCCGCGAAGTGGCGCTGGCCGGCCGCGACACGCGGGTCGACCATTTCGAGCAGCCGGTGTTTGCCTGGAGATAGCGCTGTCGTCTTGGTCGGGTAACCCCCGCCCTTGAGCGCAGCGAAGGACGACGCGAAGCGCTTGTCTCCGCGCCCGCCCGTGGCCCGACTGGGTCCGTGGGAGACTCATATGACACGACCGAATGCGGTGGTTGCCGCGGTCAACGCAGTTGCCGCGGCGCTGGCCGTGCTGCTCGGCGGCGCGAGCACGCTTGCCCAACCGGCCGGCAACACCGGCAAGTACATTCTGACGGGGACCGACCAAAAGCCGATCGTGGTGCGGATCACGCCAAGTCGGGTGTTCTTCGGCTATGAGGGCGAGGTCTCCGGGCATGCCGGGATCGCCGTGCCGTCGTTCGGCCAGTGGGTGACGGGGAGCGTGTTCTCCCAAAAGATCGGCCGATCGGAAGACTGGACCAGGGTCGCCGCGCGTTTCGACGGCCAGCGCCTCGAGGTCATCGGCAGCCAGCGGGTTATGGAGCGCGAGTTCGACATTTGGTCTCATTGGAATTTCGTGGTCGTCTTTCCCGGCGGCCGGCAATGCACGCTGGAAAAGGGCAGGATCAACATGTACGACGTGCGCAAGGACGGCGAGCGCATCGGCGAGCACATCGACGATTTTGTTTCCCGCGCCGCGAGCGACGACTGAGCGAGGTGGCGCGGGGCTTGCTCCACTCGAGTCGCGCCGCCAGTATTCGGCCGATAGGGAGCCCCGCACCATGATCCGCCTCACACGGCGCGCCGCGCTCGCCGGCGCCGTTGCCTTTCCGCTCGCTGTGCCCGCACTGGCGCAGGGCAAATTCCCCGAGCGGCCGATCCGGCTGATCATCCCCTGGGCACCCGGCGGACCGGCCGATGCCGGCTTTCGTATCCTGGCCGACGGAGTGGCCAGGAAGCTCAGCCAGCAGATCGTGGTCGAGAACAAGTCGGGGGCGTCAGGCGTGCTGGGCGCGATGGCGCTGCAGAACGAGAAGCCCGACGGCTATGTCATCTCCCAGATGCACATGAGCGTGCTGCGCCAGCCGCTGCTCAACAAGTCGCTGACCTATCATCCGGTCAACGACCTCTCCTACATCCTGCAGATCACCGGCTTCGTCATGGGCGTGGTGGTGCGCAGCGAGGCGCCGTGGAAGACGCTGCCCGAACTCCTGGCCTACGCCAAGGCCAATCCCGGCAAGCTGAACTGGGGCACGCTCGGCGTCGGCTCGACCCAGCATCTCGCCATGGAGCGTGTCGCCATCGCGCAGGGCGGCTTGACCTGGACGCACGCGCCTTATCGCGGCACCGCCGACACGTTGCGCGCCCTCTTGGGCGGCGAGATCGACTTCGCCTCGGAAGCCTCGGGCTGGGCGCCGATGGTGGCGGCCGGCAAATTGCGCCTGCTCGCGGTCTTCACCGCCAACCGCGCCAAGCGCTTCCCCGAGGTGCCGGCCGTGCATGAGCTCGGCATCGACGTCGTCGTCGACTCGCCGGGTGGTGTGATCGGGCCGAAGGGCATGGACCCTGCCGTGATCAAGGTGCTGGCCGACGCCTTCCGCGCCGCCGCGCAGGAGCCCAAGCACCTCGAGTTCCTCGACAACTTGGATCAGCCGCTGCTGCTGCTCGACGGCCCGGCGTATCGCGAGTCGATGGCCAAGACGCTCGAGGAGGAGCGCGAGTTGCTGCGCAAGCTCAACCTGCTGCCGGCGTGATCGCGCCCCCAGCTATGACGGCCGCTTCCTCAAAAACACCAACGTCGACTGCTCCATCACCGGCTCGCCGCGCTGGTTCACCGTCACCTGGTTGATGCGGCAGAGGCCGCGGTCGGGCTTGGACGCCGAGGCGCGCAGCTCGACGACCTCGGTGATCACCTTGATCGTGTCGCCCGGCCGCACCGGCCACGGGAATTTGGTTTCGCCGAGGCCGGGCGAGCCCAGGCTGCAGTGCTTGAGCACGCCGAGCTCCAGCCACAGCCGCAGGGTCGCGCACATGGTGTGGAGGCCCGAAGCGATCAGCCCACCATAGGTCCAGCTCTTGGAGAACTCAGCGTCGATATGGAAGGGCTGCGGATCCCACTGGCGGGCGAATTCGATGATGCCGGCTTCGGTGAAGGTCATGCCGCCGCTGGTGAAGCGGTCGCCCAGCTTGAAGTCTTCGAAATAGCGTTCGTTCACAGGTCCAGTTCCATGTAGGCGGTTCCCGGGATCGGGCTGTCGTAGTAGGGCGGAATGTCGACGAAGCCCATCTTGCGGTAAAGCGCCACCGCCGCCTGTATGCGGTCGGCCACCGTGTCGAGACGCAGTCGCCGGTAGTTACGGGCGCGCGCCTCCGCCACGATCGCCTCGGCGAGCAGGCGGCCGAGCGAACGGCCCTTGAACGCCGGCCGCACGTAAAGCCGTTTCATTTAGCAGATGCCCGGTTCGAGCGGCCGCAGCGCCACCGCGCCGGCAGGCGCGCCCTCGACGCGGGCGAGCAGCAGCGCACCGGACGGGGCTGCGAACTTGCCGGGAAGCCCGGCCAGCTCCGATGCGAAATCCTGGTAGTCCAGGGAGAAACCCAGCGAGTCGGCATACTCGGCGAACAGCGAGCGGATCGCGTCCAGATCGGCGTCATCTTGCGGCGCAGCAATCGAGACGCCGTGCGGATGCAACTGGGGCGAGAATGATGAAGCTGCCATGTCGAAACTGATTCCCTCCGGGCAAGCCATTTTCGGCCAAGCATGTTAAAGTGTCACACGAAACGAATTGGGGGCCTTCTCCGGTGCCCTTTCGGCACAGGCGTCGCTCGGCGCTACGGCTTATCGCGGGTGCCGGTGCCGCTATGGCGGCGTCCGCGGTCGTTCGCGATGCTGTCGCTTCCGGCTGGCCGAGTCGTCCCGTGCATCTCATCGTACCGTTTCCCCAGGGACAAGCCGTCGATGTGATCGCCCGCATCGTCGCCAGGCGTCTTGCCGCGATCTGGAATCAGGATGTCGTGGTGCAAAACCACGGCGGCAACAGCGGTATCCCCGCCATGGTCCAGGGCAAGCTCGTCTATGCCTCGCCGGGCCAGGGCAGCACCCAGCATCTCACCATGGAATTGCTGAAGCTGCGCGCCGGGCTCGATATCGCGCACGTGCCTTATGTCGGAAGCGCTGCCGCCGTGAACGCTCTCGTCGCGGGCGAAGTCCGCGTGATCATGGACACCGCCGTCGCCCTGATGGCGACGATCCGCAACAGCAAGGCCAAACCCTTCGCCGTCACGAC
>CAMDQJ010000044.1 GCA_945905835.1 Asaia bogorensis | reverse complement strand
GGCATGAACACGCGCGGCTTCGGCCGCATCGTCAATATCGGATCGATCAACGGCCAGGGTGGCCAGTACGGCCAGTACGGCCAGGTGAACTACGCCGCTGCCAAGTCGGGCATCCACGGCTTCACCAAGGCGCTGGCGCAGGAGGGCGCCGCCAAGGGCATCACCGTCAACGCCATCGCGCCGGGCTACACCGACACCGACATGGTCTCGGCCGTGCCGGCCAATGTGCTAGAGAAGATCGTGGCCAAGATTCCGGTCGGCCGTCTCGGCAAGGCCGACGAGATCGCACGCGGTGTGCTGTTCCTGATTGCCGACGATGCCGGCTTCATCACAGGCTCGACGTTGTCGATCAACGGCGGCCAGCATATGTACTGAGGATGACAAAACTCACCGAGTACAAGGACATGAACCCGCGTGCCAAGGCGGTGGTGGAAGCCATCGCCAAGGGGCGCGACGTCGATCCGGCCAAGATCAACAATGTGTGGAAGGCGCTGGCCAAGCACCCCGCCGTGATGGAGCGCTTCGCCGAGCAGATGCGCGTGGTGATGGCGCCGGGCAAGCTCGACGCGCTCACCAAGGAGCTTATTTATCTCGCCGTCAGTCTCGCCAACCAATGCGACTACTGCATCTCCTCGCACGGTTCTATGGCTGCGAAGAAGGGCATGACCGAGGAGATGCACGAAGAGCTGATCGCCGTCGTGCTGGCGGCGCAGCAGGGCAACAAGATCGCCACAGCCTATCGCGTGCCGATCGACGAGGCATTCGAGCAGAAATGACATCCGCGACCTGGGACGCCAATCTCTATCTGAAGTTCGCCGATCACCGCATGCGGCCGGCGCTCGACCTGATGGGCCGGCTAGATCCGGCGAATAGTGCGCGCGCCGGCCACGCGATCTACGATCTCGGCTGCGGCCCCGGCAACATCTCGCGCATCCTGGCTGAGCGCTTTCCGGAGAGTCCCGTTGTCGGCATCGACTCCTCCGAGGAGATGCTGGCCAAGGCGCGCAGCCAGACGGCCGATCCGCGCGTCACCTTCACCAGGGGCGATCTCGCGGCTTTCAAGCCCGGCTTGCCGCCGTCCATCCTCTACAGCAATGCCGCCTATCAATGGGTCGAAGGCCATATCGATCTCTTCCCCGGCCTGCTGAAGCTGCTGCTGTCGGGGGGCCAGCTTGCGATCCAGATGCCGCGCAACCACGAAGCGCCCTCGCACGCCTTGATGCGCACGGCGCTCGAGGCGGGACCGTGGAAGGACAAGGTCGACAAGGTGCGCAGCATCCGCCCGGTGTTCGAGCCGGCGCGCTATTACGATGTCCTGAAGCCACTGTGCTCCGATCTCGAAGTCTGGGAATCGATCTACCAGCAGCCGCTCACCGGCAAGGATCCGGTGGCGCAGTACACCGCCGGCACCGGGCTGCGGCCCTACATGGCGGTGCTCGACGAGAAGGAGGGCGCCGCCTTCTACGCCACCTACGCCAGGATGTTGGCTGAGGCCTATCCGACGCGCACCGACGGCATCACCCTCTTTCCCTTCCGCCGCCTGTTCATCGTCGCCCGCCGGGCATGAAGCGCTTCGTCCTTGCGGCCGCGATTGCGCTGCTCGGGACATGGCGGGTTGAGGCGGCGCCACAGTCCATGGTGGCGGCGGCAACCCCCCTGGCGGTCGAGGCCGGTCTCGAGGTGCTGCGTCGCGGCGGAACGGCGGTCGATGCCGCGGTGGCCGTGCAGATGGTCCTGGGCGTGGTCGAGCCACAGGCTTCTGGCATCGGCGGCGGCGGCTTCCTGCTCTACTACGACGCGCAGTCGGGCGGCATGACCGTCTATGACGGTCGCGAGACCGCGCCGGCCGGCGTGACGCCCGGCATGTTTCTCGGCAGCGACGGTCAGCCGCTCGATTTCCGCCAGGCCGTCGTCTCGGGCATCTCCGTGGGCGTGCCGGGCGCGGTGGCCATGCTCGAGCTCGCCCATCGCGAGCGCGGCAAGCTGCCCTGGGCCGATCTGTTCAAGCCGGCCATCGATCTCGCGCGCGAGGGCTTCGCCGTGCCGCCACGACTGGCGACCGCACTCGCCACCTTCAGGTCGGTGGCCAGGGACAATGCGGCGCGCGCCATCTATTTCAATTCGGACGGAAGCCCCCGGCGGCAGGGCGAACGGGTCGTCAATCTGCCGCTGGCCGAGACTCTGCAGTTCGTTGCCGAACGCGGATCGCGCGGGCTCGCTCAGGGTCCGATTGCCGACTACATGGTGGCGCGCGTGCGTCTGCATGAGCGACCCGGGACGATGGAGCTGAGCGACATCGCGGCCTATCGCCCGCTCAAGCGCGAGGTGCTGTGCGGGCCCTATCGGATCTGGGTGATTTGCGGCATGCCGCCGCCGTCTTCGGGCGGCGTGGCGATCCTGCAGATCCTGGGCTTGCTCGAGCCGTTCGAACTCCATCGCGAGGCGCCCAACAGCCCGCGCGCCGTGCATCTCATCGCCGAGGCGAGTCGGCTCGCCTTCGCAGACCGCGCGCGCTACCTCGGCGATCCCGCCTTCGTCGATGTTCCGGTGAAGGGACTCCTCGCGCCGGTCTATCTCGGCGAGCGGCGCAAGCTCATTTCGGAGGATAGGGCCATGGCGCCGGCGCCTGTGGCGCCCGGCTATCCCGAGCGCGGCACCAGCCACGTCAGTATCGTCGACCGCTTCGGCAACGCCGTCGCCTTCACCACGACCATCGAAGCACCCTTCGGGGCGCAGATGATGGCCTACGGCTTCTTCCTCAACAACGAATTGACCGACTTCACTGCCCAGCCTGAGATCGACGGCCGGATGGTCGCCAACCGCGTCCAGCCCGGCAAGCGGCCGCGCTCGTCGATGTCGCCGACCTTCGTCTTCGACCGCGAGCGCCGGCTGGTGGCGGTGCTCGGTTCGGCCGGCGGGCCCCGCATAATCGGCGATACGCTGCATGCCTTGATCGGCATGCTCGATTGGAACCTGTCCGTACAGGAAGCCCTCGCTCTGCCGCGCGTCGCCAATTTGACCGGCGGGACCGAGCTCGAGGATCGCGGCACCTTGCCGGGGCTCGCCGAGCGCTTGCGCTCGATGGGCCATGAAGTACAAGTCCGCCGGCATGATGGCGGGCTGACCGGGATTCGGCGTATTGGCGCCGGCTGGGAGGGGGCCGCCGATCCACGCCGCGATGGCGTGGCGAAAGGGGACTAGTTTTGGCCACCAAGAAGCTGCCGAGCGTCGTTTTGCGCGCCGGGGAAGACCGGCGCGTCCGCTCGGGGCACCCCTGGGCGTTCTCCAACGAGATCCTGATGGACGCCGAGACCAAGGCGCTGCCGCCAGGCTCGCTGGTGACGCTGCGCACGCCGGGCGGCGAGGCGCTGGGCGTCGCCACCTTCAATCCGCATTCCTTGATCGCCGTGCGCCTTTTGACCTCCAATCCGGTCGCCGAGATCGATGCGCTGTTCTTCGGCCGCCGTCTCGCCAACGCCATGGCGTTGCGCGACCGGCTGATCGGCGTGCCGTACTACCGGCTGATCCATGCCGAGGCCGACGGCCTGCCGGCCGTGATCGTCGACCGCTTCGGGGCTTCAGTCGTGGTCCAGGTCAACAGCATGGGCATGGAGCAGCTCACGCCCGTGCTGCTCGAGGCGATCGAGAACGAGCTCAAGCCCACGACCATCGTGCTCAAGAACGATTCAGTCGTGCGTGAGCTTGAGGGCCTGAAGCGCGAGACCACCGTCGTGAAGGGCGAGCTCACCGACTCCATCGAGCTGATCGAGAATGGCGCCAAGTTCGTGGCCGATCTCTCGGGCGGCCAGAAGACCGGCTGGTTCTACGACCAACGCGATAACCGCCGCTTCATGGCGGGCCTCGCCACGGGCGGCAGCGTGCTCGACGCCTATTGCTATAGCGGCGGCTTCGGCGTGCTGGCGGCCAAGGAGGGTGCGAAGTCCGTGCTTTCCATCGACCGCTCGCAACCGGCACTCAATGCCGCCCAGCGCGCCGCTGACCTGAACGGCGTCGAGAAGACCGTGACCTTCGAGAAGAAAGAGGTCTTCGAGGCGCTGGAATCGATGGGCCACGAGGGCAAGAAGTTCGACGTCGTGATCTGCGATCCGCCGGCCTTCGTGAAGAACCGCAAAGACCTCAAGGTCGGCGTCCAGGGTTATCGCAAGATGGTGCGGCTCGCCGCACCGCTGGTCGCGCCCGGCGGCTTCCTGTTCGCGGCCTCGTGCTCGCATCTCGTCGATGCGCCGCTGTTCGCCGAGCAGGTGCGGCGCGGGCTGCGCGACGCCAGTCGCAACGGCCGCGTGCTGCGCAGCACGGGCGCGGCGCTCGATCATCCCGTGCATCCCGGCCTGCCGGAGACGGCCTATCTCAAGGCGATGACGCTGCAACTGGACTAACTGATGCTGCACCCCGGCCCGCGCAATCTCATCACCGACGTCGACGGCATTTTAGTCGGCAACGCCGAGGACCATCGCCTGCGCTCGGGCGTCAGCGTCGTGCTGTGCGAGACCACGGCCATGGCTGCCGTCGACGTGCGCGGCGGGGCGCCTGGCACACGCGAGACCGACCTGCTCGATCCCATGGCCCGCGTCGACCGCATCGATGCGATATGTCTCAGCGGCGGCTCGGCCTATGGCCTGTCGTCCACCGATGGCGTCATGCGCTGGCTGCGCGAGCGCGGCCGCGGCGTCACGGTGGGCCAGGCGGTGGTGCCGATCGTGCCGACCGCGATCCTGTTCGACCTTTTGAATGGCGGCGACAAGGCCTGGGACTGGCCACCCTATCGCGAGCTCGCCTACGACGCCACTGGCCGCGCCAGCCGCGACTTCGCGTTGGGCAATATCGGCGCCGGCCTCGGCGCCAGGGCCGGCAACCTGAAGGGCGGGCTCGGCAGCGCGTCGGCCGTCAACTCGGCGACCGGCCTGCAGGTCGGCGCGCTCGTGGCGGTCAACGCGCGCGGCTACACGACCATGGGCGACATGCCGCAATTCTGGGCCTGGGCGCTGGAGCAGAACGGCGAATTCGGCGGCCTGCCGCCGCCGGCGCACGGCCTTGCCTTGTCGGTGTCGCACCACCGTGCCGATCTCACGCACGATCCTGCCCCTCATGATCCCGGGGAAGCCGCGCGCTCCGATCCGCGCGGCAACACCACCATCGCCGTGGTGGCGACCAATGCGCGGCTCGACAAGGCGTCGGCCAAGCGGCTCGCCATCATGGCGCAGGACGGCCTCGCCCGCTCGATCCGGCCTGTGCACACGCCTCAGGACGGCGATACCGTCTTTGTCCTGGCCACCGGTACCCATGAGCTCAGCGTCGACCCGCTGGTGCTGGCCGAACTCGGCACGCTGGCGGCCGACTGCCTCGCCCGCGCCGTGGCGCGCGGTGTCTATCACGCAGCGAGCCTAGGCACGGCGCGTGGCTGGCGGGACACCTTCGGCCGCTGATAGACTTCGATTAACATTTCAGGGAGGACTTCCGTGACCGCACTTTCCCGCCGCCACGTTCTCGGCGCCGCATCAGTGCTTGCCGCGACCGGCGCCTTCGGCCCCGACCTGTGGGCGCAGGCGCGCGACCGTGTCGTCATCGGCATGTCGCTCGAGCCGCCGGTGCTCGACCCCAACAAGAACGCCGCCGCCGCGATCCGCGAGATCACCTACCAGAATATCTTCGAGAGCCTGGCGCGCATCGACCGCACCGGCGCCATCGGCCCGGGCCTGGCCGAGAGCTGGACGATCGCGCCCGACGGCCTCGTCTATACCTTCAAGCTGCGCACCGGCGTGAAGTTCCATGACGGCGAGGCGCTCGACGCCTCTGTCGTGAAATTCGCCATCGACCGGCTGTTCGCCGCGGACTCGGCGGTGCCCGGCAAGTCGCTTTACACCGACATCGACAAGGTCGAGGCAGTCGATGCCGCCACGGTGCGCATCACGCTGAAGACGGCCAATTCCTACCTGCTTTACAACATCGCCCTGTGCGATGCCGCCATCCAGCATCCCAAGAGTGCCGCGACCAACGACAAGAAGCCGGTCGGCACCGGGCCGTTCATGTTCGTCGACCGCAAGGAAGGCGATTCGATCACGCTCGCCAAGGCCGCCACCTGGCGCGATCCCGGTTCGATCAAGCTCAACAACATCGTCTTCAAGATCGTCAAGGACCCCTCGGCTCAGGTGAGCGCGCTGCTGGCGGGCGATGTCGATACCTTCCCGGGTTTTCAGGCGCCCGAGCTGGTCGATCGCCTGCGCAAGGATGCGCGCTTCGCCGTCGTCGTCGGCAGCACCGAGGGCGAGATCATCATGGCGACCAACAACGGCAAGAAGCCGTTCGATAATCTCAAGGTGCGCCAGGCCATGGCGCACGCCATCAACCGCGAGGAGCTGATCGCAGCCGAGTCGGGCTTCGGCACGCCGATCGGCAGCCACTTCGCGCCGCACAACAAGGCCTATGTCGACCTCACCAAGACCTATGCCTTCGACATCGCCAAGGCCAAGGCGCTGCTTGCCGAGGCGGGCTATTCCAATGGCTTCGAGGCCAGCCTCAAGCTGCCGCCGGTCGGCTATGCGCAGCGTGCCGGCGAGGTGCTGGCCAGCCAGCTCGGCAAGATCGGCATCAAGGTGGCGATCAGCCAGCTGCAGTGGCCGCAGTGGCTCGCCGAGGTCTTCAGAGGCGGCAACTACGACCTCACGGTCATCGCTCATACCGAGGCCAACGATCTCGATCGCTATGCCCGCGACGGCTACTACTGGGCCTATAACTCGGCGGAGTTCAAGGCCAAGTGGCGCGAGGTCGTCGGCACGACCGACTTCGCCAAGCGCGACGAACTCCTGAAGGATTGTCAACGCATCGTCTCGCGCGCCGCCGTGAACGGATTCCTCTATCAGCTCGCCAAGATCGGCGTGTGGAAGAAGGAGCTCTCAGGCATGTGGGAGAACTCCCCGACGCCCGCCGTCGACCTGACCGGCGTTTCGTGGAAGGCCTGACCCCTCCCGTTGATCGAGTTCTTCTCCCGCCGGCTCGCTGCCGCACTGGTGACATTGGCGCTGGCCACGGTCGTGGTCTTCGCTGTGGTCGAGGTGCTGCCGGGCGATCCGGCCCTGGTCATGCTCGGCACCGAGGCGCGGCCCGATACGCTGGCGGCGTTGCGCGCGCAATACGGCTTCGACCAGCCGATGCTCGTGCGCTACGGGCGCTGGATCGCGGGCCTGCTCACCTTCGATCTCGGTTCCAGCCACGCCTATGGCACGCCGGTCGCCAAGCTGATCGGTGACCGCCTCGTCGTCACGCTGCCGCTGGGTGCCCTGGCGCTCTCTTGGGCATTGTTGGTCGCGGTGCCGCTCGGCGTCTTCGCGGCGTGGAAGCATGGCAGGCCCGGCGACTGGGGCGTCATGGGTTTCACCCAGCTCGGCATCTCGATCCCCAATTTCTGGTTCGGCATCGTGCTGGTGCTGCTGTTCGCCGTGACCTGGCAGATCTTTCCGGCCGGCGGCTTTCCCGGCTGGGCGCAGGACCCGCTGCGCTCCCTCCACGCGCTAATCCTGCCGGCGCTGTCGCTGTCGCTGGGCGAGATCGCCATCCTGACGCGCGTCACGCGCTCCTCCATGCTCGACACGCTGCGCGAGGATTACATCCGCACCGCCCGCGCCAAGGGCGCGCCGGAACGCGTCGTGCTGTTCCAGCATGCGCTGCGCAACGCCCTGATCCCGGTGACGACCGTCGCCGGCCTGATCGCGGGGTTTCTGGTTGCCGGCGCGGTCATCATCGAAAGCGTGTTTCGGCTCCCCGGCGTCGGCCAGCTCGTCTACGACTCGATCAACAACCGCGACCTCATCGTCATCAAGAACGTGGTGATCCTGTTCACCGTTCTCGTGCTGACCGTTAACCTGCTGGTCGATCTCGCTTACGCCGCGCTCGATCCGCGCCCGAAGATCCAGGCATGAGCGCCTTCATCACCCGCGCCCGCCGCCATGTCGGCTTCCAGATCGGCTTCGTGCTGCTGGTCCTGTTCGCCGGCACCGCGCTGGTGGCTCTGGTCTGGACGCCGCATCCCTACGACGAGCTGCAAATGCGCGCCAAGCTGCTGCCGTCCTCGGCTCAGTACCTGCTGGGCACCGACCATCTCGGCCGCGACGTGCTCTCGCGCATCATGGTCGGCGCCGAAACCTCGATCGCCGTCGGGCTCGTGGCCGTCAGCCTCGGTATGGCGGCGGGCGTCGTGCTGGGCGCCTGGGCCGCGGCGCGGGGCGGCTGGGTCGACGAGCTTCTGTCGCGCTCCTCGGACCTGGTCTTCGCCTTCCCCGCGGTGCTGATCGCCATCCTGATCGCCTCGGTGCTGGGCGCCAGCGCCAAGAACGCCGTCATCGCCATTGCCATCTTCAACGTGCCGGTGTTTGCCCGCGTCACGCGCGGCGCGGCGCTCTCGATGTGGGGCCGCGATTTCGTGCGCGCCGCCATCGCCATGGGGCAGGGCCCTCTCGGCATCACGCTGAAGCACGTGTTGCCCAACATCATGAGCGTCCTGATCGTGCAGGCGACCATCCAGTTCGCCGTGGCGATCCTGGCCGAAGCCGGCCTCAGTTACCTCGGCCTCGGCGCCCAGCCGCCGACGCCGTCCTGGGGCCGCATGCTGCGTGATGCCCAGACCTACATCTTCCAGGCGCCCGAGCTCGCCGTATGGCCGGGCCTTGCCATCGCGCTCGCCGTGCTCGGGTTGAACATGCTAGGGGACGGCCTGCGTGACCTGCTCGATCCGCGCCTCAGGTTGATGCGCGTCGGATAACGATTCGAGGAGTCTTTATGACGGCCTTGATCTTCCTCTTGCTCGGTATCGCGATGATCATGGCCCTGGCCGGTCACCGCGCAACGGCGGTCGGTCTCTTCGGCGTGAGCCTTGTTACGGCGGTTCTCTGGCTGAACCACCACATGACCGACCCTCTCAGCCTGACGTTCTAGGGGCCGCGATGACAGCGCTCGTCCGTCTCGGCAATGCCGCCGGCGCCGCCGGCATCGCGCTGGTGCTGCTGATCGCCTTCGGCCTGCAGTTCGGCCTGAAAGATCTGCCGTGCCCGCTCTGCAACCTGCAGCGCGTCGCCTTCGTGCTGTGTGGCTTCGGCTTCCTGCTCAACCTGCGCTTCGGCGCCCATCAGCTGCATTACGGGCTGACCCTGCTCGGAGCGCTGTTCGGCCTGGTTGCCTCCGGCCGACATGTGCTGCTGCATATCGTGCCCGGCACGGGCACCTACGGCGCGGCCATCCTCGGCCTGCATTTCTACAGCTGGGCGTTTCTTCTCTTTCTCGCCGTGATCGCCGGCACCGCCCTGCTGATGATCCTGTCCGGTGGCGGCAACGAGCACGACCGCACCGACTCGCAGGTGGCGGCCCGGTTCACCGGTCTCTCCAGGCTCGCCGCCTATGCCCTGATCGGCGTGACGCTCGCCAATGCCGCGAGCACCTTCGTGCAGTGCGGGCCGATCGAATGCGCCGACGATCCGGTGGGCTACTGGCTGTTGAAATATTTGTGAGAGAGTTCATGTCGATGAAGAATGCCTCCCCGCTTTCCGTTGCCGGCCACCGGGCGTTTCTCGCCGGCCTCGCGGTGACGGTGCCGATCGCGGCCTTGGCGCAGGATCGCAAGAAAATCACGGTCGGGCTGTTGAGGTGGTGGCCGCCATCGCTGGAGGCCTCGCACGTTGCGCGGCTGCGCGAGGGCCTGCAGGCCCTCGGTTACGTCGAGGGTTGCAATCTCGAGCTGCTTGTTGCCTTTGTCGGCGGTGACGTCGCACGGGCGCGTGCTGTCGCGCGGGACTATGTGGAACGTGGCGTGGACGTGATCGTGGCGGCCGCGACGCCGGCTGCGACCATCGCTAAGGAAGCGACGGCAACGCGCAAGATCCCCATCGTCATGGCACCGGTCTCCGATCCGGTGGCGACGGGTCTGGTCCAGAGCATCGCCCGTCCCGGCGGCAACCTCACCGGCATGTCGATGATGGGCCCCGATCTTACCGGCAAGCGGCTCAGCCTCCTGCGGGACATCATGCCCGGGCTGAAGTCGATTGCCTTCGTCGGCTGGACCCGCGACCAGAACTCCAAGACATTCCTCGCCGGCATTCGGGTGGTGTCCAGCCAAATCGGGGTGCGCCTTGTCGAGAAGATGATCGATACCGTCTCGGAAATCGACGATGCGCTGATGGCGGGGCTGAAGGCGGACGGGGTCGACGCCGTCGTCATCCAGCCGATCTTCCAGGGACACCAGGACCGCATTGTCGCCACGGCGCGCGGTGCGAAGCTGCCGATCGTCTCCGATTTCCCCGTCTTTGCCGAGGCCGGCGCCCTTATGATCTACGGCATGGACGACCGCAGCCAGTTGCGTCGGGCCGGCTATTTCATCGACCGCATCGTCAAGGGCACCAGCCCGGCCGAGCTGCCGATCGAGCTGCCGACCGAGGTGGCGTTCGTGGTCAATTTGAAGACGGCCAAGGAATTAGGCCTGACCGTGCCGGTCTCGGTGCTGGTGGGCGCCACCGACGTGATCGAATGAGCACCGCTTCGCTAAAGTGACGCTTGGAAGATCCGCAATTATCTCTACGCGTCGATTCTTCCGGACCGCGTACGTCCCGCGCGCTCATGAGGCGCGCGAGACGCGCGCGGTCCAGAAGACATGAGCGGGCTCGCGCCTAGACCGGCTTGTTGCCGCAGATCTGGACGCGGCGCATCAGGCGGCGGAAGGGGCCGGTGTCGCCCAGCGCGATGTGCTTGGCGCTGCGGTTGTCCCAGAAGGCGATCGAGCCTTTCTGGTAGCGGAAGCGGAAGGTGAATTCCGGCCGGTTGCCGTGCTCGAAGAGGAACTCGAGCAGGGGCTTGCTCTCGGCCTCGGTCATGCCCTCGAAGCCCACCGTGTAGGATTTGTTGACGAACAGGCACTTGCGGCCGGTCTCGGTGTTGGTGCGCACGACCGGATGGGAGTTGCGCGTCTCGCGCCAGCCGGCGTCATCGCGGTGCTTGGTCGAGCGGCCCTTGTTCTTGTTGGCCTGTGGGCCCGCCACCATGATGTCGCTGTGCACGGCGCGCAGGCCCGCCAGCATTTTCTTCATGCCGTCCGATAAAGCTTCGTAGGCCTGGTACTGGTTAGCGAACATGGTGTCGCCGCTATAGGGCGGCACGTCGATGCCGTAGAGGATGGCGCCCATCGGTGGCTCGGCGACCATCGTCGTGTCGGCGTGCCAGTCCTCGCCGACATATCCGGTATCGCCGGGCTCGCGCCGCACCATGACGATCTCGGGATCGTCGCCAACAGTGGCGTAGTTGGGATGGATGAAGAGCTCGCCGAAGCGGCGTGCGAAGGCCTTGTGGCGCGCTGTATCGAGCTCCTGGTCGCGGAAGAAGACGACGCAGTGCTGGTTCAGCGCGTCGCGGATCTCGCCGATCGTGCCGTCGTCGAGGTCCTGCGCGACATCGACGCCGAAGATCTCCGCACCGCCGGCGCCGGAGAGGGGACGTATCTCGAGTTGGCTGTTGCGCATGGTGTTCACTCCGCCTTGATGCCGGTGGCGTCGATCACGGATTTCCACCGTGCCTGCTCGGCCATGATGGTCTTGCCGAACTCCGCCGCGCCCTGATAGCCGGGCGCCAGGCCGAAATCCGGCATCCGCTTGTGCAGGTCGGGATCCTTTAGTGCGGCCACCGTCGCTTGTTCCCACCAGCGGATCGCCGAGGCCGGCAGCCCGCGCGGTCCGCAGACGCCGATCCAGCCGGTCACGGCGTAGCCCGGCAAGCTGGCCGAGGCTTGCGGTGCGCCGGGGAACTGCGGCGAACCCACGTCGTCGATCATGGTGAGGATGCGAAGCTCGCCGCCCTTGGCCTGGCCCGAGAAGTCGCCGAGGCTGGTGACCACGAGGTCGAGGCGACCGCCCATCAGCTCCAGCACGGCCGGGCCGGTGCCGAGATAGGCGATGCCCTGCATCTTCATGCCGGCCTTCACGGCCAGCCATTCGGCCGCGAGCTGCTGCAGCGACCCGACACCCGAGTGACCGTAGTTGAGCTTGCCGGGCCGGGCTTTGGCGTCGGCAATCAGGTCGGCGAGCGTCTTGTAGGGCGAGGTCTTGGGCACCGCGATGCCCCAGTTCGACACCAGGAAGCGCGCCACCGGCTGCAGGTCCCTGTTCATGTCGATCGGCAGCACGAGGCCGGGCAGCACCGGACTTACGCCCATCGGTCCGGTCGTGCACTGCACCAGCGCCACGCCGTCAGCCTTGCCGCGGGCTGCGGCCTCAAAGGCTATCATGCCGTTGGCGCCGCTCTTGTCCTCGACGAGGACGCGCTGGTTCATCTGCTTCTGCGCGGCGTCGGAGAACAGCCGGGCGACGGTGTCGCCGATGCCGCCGGGCTGGAAGCCGACGACGATTTTCACCGGGCCATCGGGCACGAAATCGGGGTCGGCGGCATTTGCCGGCGATGAAACCAAGACAGCGAGCAGGGCGGCGGTCAGCAAATGGCGGCGCACGGCGTTTCCCCTCACAACGGCTTTTCGTACATCCTATAGGTCTTGTAGACGCGGCCACCAATCGATTCGATCGAGTGTCGGGTCTGGTGGTTGCTTTCCAGAACCCAGCTCATCTCCGTTACCGGCATGCGCAGTTTCAGCGACGCACTGCGCACGGCCCCGACGGTGAGAAGCGCCAGCACCGAGCCCATCGGCTTGTTCTTGTATTGCGGCATCACGCCCATGAAGGGCACGCGCGTGCCCGAGGAGAAATTCTTCTTGGTCAGGATGCGCCAGCCGAGCTTGGCCCAGCCGAACGGCAGCAGCCGGCCGTCGAGGTCGGCGATCATCTGGTTGAGGTCGGGCAGCGCCACGCACATTGCCATCGGCTCGCCGTCGATGGTGCCGAACGACACCAGCTCGGGCACCAGCAGCGGTTTCAGCTCTCTCGCCAGGTGCTTGAGGTCGGCGTCGGTCAGCGGAATGAAATTCCAGTTCTCGGCCCAGGCGGCGTTGAAGATGCGCACCACGGTAGCGATCTCTTCGTCGATCCGCTTGGTATCGAGCGCTCGTACCTTGAGCCGCGGATTGCGGTCCATGGCCCGCTGCAGCCAGGCGATGTACTGGAACGGCAGCGCGGTATCCATGGGCGTCAGGTAAGCATACATGTCGACGGCCTTGGCGAAGCCCACCGCCTCGACGCGCTTGGCATAATAAGGCTGAGCATGGCCCATCATCATGCGCGGCGAGGAGTTGAAGCCATCGATCAGCAGGCCTGATTCCTCGTTGATGTTGAGGCTGAAAGGCCCGAGCACGCGCTTCATGCCGCGCTGGCGAAGCCAGGCGGCGGCAGCGTCGAACAGTGCGTCGGTCACGGCCTGGTCGTCGATCGTCTCGAAGAAGCCGAAGAAACCCGTGTCGTCCTTGCGCAGCTCGAGATGCGAACGATCGATCTGCGCCGAGATGCGGCCGATCGGCTTGCCATCGCGCATCGCCACCCAGAACGCCGCCTCGCCGTGCTTGAACCACGGGTTCTTCTTCGGATTGAGCTGCTCGCCCACCATGAAGTGCAGCGGCGCGATCCAGAAGGGATCGTGACCCTGGGCGACATGCGGCGCCTCGTAGAAGGCCTTCCAGTCGGCGCCGGTTTGCACCGGCTTCACGTTAAAATTCATGCGCCGGTATTCTAGGTGCTGGCTGCAGGCTTGTCAGCGACGGCGCCTTTAGGGCTTCTGGGCGAGCCGGTCGAAGTCGGCGAGCACGGCGGCGATCAGTTTCTTTCGCCGCGGATCGGCGCCGACCGGCATGGCGGCAAACAGGTTGAGAAGGTAGCGCGCCTTTTCGGCCGCTTCCTGCCAGCTCGCGGCCGGCGTCGCTTCCAGATGCGACTCGAGCTCGTCCAGCCGCAGGCGCAATGCACTTTCGTTGGCTGCCACTTCCGACAATTGCCGGCGCAGCTCCGTTGCCTTCTGGGCGGCCATGCCGCGATGCTGGTCGAGATCGATGGTCTTGTCGGTCATGGCCTGCACCATCGCATCCGCAGGCCAGCAGCGCTAGGCAGTCTTCGGCACTTGCGACCCGAACGACCCGTGGGTGATCGACACCGTCGTGCCGCCGGGGGCCATCGAGCTCTCGACCTCGGCGTCGAGTTGCTTGGCCAGCGCCTGGACGATGCTGGTGCCGAGGCCGGCGGTGATCTTGTGCCCGATCGGCTGGCCGACGCCGTCGTCGGAAACGCTGAACTTCCAGTTCGTTCCCACCGTTGCAAAGGCAACGATGATCTCACCGCCCGGCCTGCCATCGACGAAGGCATGCTTGAGGGAGTTGATCACCAGCTCCGTCACGATCAGGCCGGAGTCCGACGACATCCATGGATTCGACGAGCGCGTGAACCTGGAATCGATGCGCAAGATCACCCAGGCGACGGCGCTATTCATCGCCGAATGGTGCGGCCTGCAGAAAGCCTAGAGAGCAGCGCGAAAAAGATCGGCATAGGCGGCGGCGTCGACGGGCCGAGGATTGGTGCGGCTGGAGAGGTCGGCATCGAGCAACGCGTCCAGCAGCCCGGCGGCCCGCACGCCATGGTCGGTCGCGATCAGCGGCCGGCGCATACCCAGCCGCTCCAGTTCCTTCGGTAGGAGGCGGATGGCGCCGAAGTCGAAATGAGGCGTGGTGAGATAGCTCAGGATCGCCATGGTCGCCGTCGGCTCAGTTGGCTTTCCGGGCGGCCGTCGTCCGGTCGAGCAGATGCGCGACGCCACGAAGGTAGGCCGAGGTGCGTGCCGGTGGCACACCGCGCGACCCGAGATCGATCAACTCCTGGATCAACACATCGACGATGGCGTTGGCCGGAATCCACTGCTCTCGCGCCGCCTCGATGGCTTGCTTCAGCAAGACGCGCGCATTGGCGACATCGGCGGCATGGACTTCGGCGATGCGGGCTTCCAGGCTCATGCCTGCCCCGCCATCTTCCAGACCGGAAAGGGATCGGGTAACCGCCCCCACATCGCGGGTCCCATCTTCATCTCGATGTCGTTCAGCAGGCAGTCGTCCGGCCGCCGGGTCAGTTCCTTGCGGTCCATGCCCTTGGTGCCAATGAACACGATCTCCTGGCGACGGTCGCCATAGGGGCTCTCGAAGGAGTTGCGGATGGTGGCGCGCCAGGTCGAGTCCTGTGGCCATTCCTCGCGCTTCACCGCCGCCCACCAGGCACCCGCCGCCTCGTGGCGCAGCATGCCGCCGGCCTGGCTGACGGAGCCCGCGAAGTTCATGCGCGACGCCAGCCAGAAGAAGCCCTTGGACCGGATGACGCCGTCCCACCGCCCGTTCAGCAGCGCATAGAGTCGCATCGGGTGAAAGGGCCGGCGCGCCTTGTAGACGAAGCTCCAGAAGCCGTAGGTCTCGCTCTCCGGCGTGTGGATGCCGCGCATCTCCTTCATCCAGCCCGGCGCCTGGCTCGCCTTCTCGTAGGAGAAGAGCTTGGTGTCCAACAGCTGGTCGAGCGGGACCTGGCCGAACTCGCTGGTGACGATCCGCGCCGTGGCGTTCAGGCGACGCAGCATGGTGGTGAGAAAGCCGAGATCGTCGGCCGACAGGAGGTCGGCCTTGTTGACCACGATCACGTCGGCGAATTCGACCTGTTCGACCAGCAGATCGACGACGGTGCGCGTGTCCTCGGGTTGCGCCGTCTGGCCGCGCAGATGCAGGTAGTCGGCCGAACTGTAGTCCTCGAGGAACGCCTTGGCGTCGACCACGGTCACCATCGTGTCGAGGCGGGCGACCTTGGACAGGCTCTTGCCCGTCTCGTCCTCGAACTCGAAGGTGGCCGCTACCGGCATGGGCTCGGAGATGCCGGTCGATTCGATCAGCAGGTAGTCGAAGCGCCCCTCAGCCGCCAGCCGCTCGACCTCCTTCAGGAGGTCCTCGCGCAGGGTACAGCAGATGCAGCCGTTCGACATCTCGACCAGCTTCTCCTCGCTGCGGCTGAGTTCGGCGCCGCCCTGGCGCACGAGAGCCGCATCGATGTTGATCTCGCTCATGTCGTTCACGATCACCGCGACCTTGCGGCCTTCGCGATTGTTCAGAACGTGATTGAGCAGGGTCGTCTTGCCTGCGCCGAGGTAACCCGACAGCACGGTGACCGGCAGCCTATTCATCGTCGTTTGCCTCGTTCAGGCAGAGGAATAGTCTTGTGTGGCCGCTGCCGGCGACCGGCGGCGAGCGATGAATCACGGCCGCCGCTCCGACGCGCGCGACCCCTTTGAAGAGGCCGGCGGCGAAGCGCGGCATCTCGTTCAGGGGACCGCGATAGCGCCGCTGCGCCCGCAGCGCGCGGGCGGCGTGTTCGAGTGGAGGCCATTGCGTGCCGGGGCCGCGATAGGTCGCGTTGAGGCGATAGCCGACATGATCGCGATGGAAGCGCCAGCACCCGTCGTGGTCGAGCGCTTCGAGTCGCAGGTCCACGTCGGGGCCGCCGGTTCGTGCTGCGAAGAGGCGCGCAAGCCCGGCAATGTCGTCGATCAGCGCCCGGCGTTCTGGACCGTCGGCCAGTTCAACCAGATCGCAGAGCGTCGCGAGCCTGGCCGGAACGCAGGCGGCAGGTCCGACGAAATGTCCCTCCGGGAGATGTTTCGCCGGCAAGGCATCGAGCCAGTCCGCCAGCCCCTCCTTCGGCGGTCGATGCCAGATCGCCAGGGCGACGTCGTCGTCGTCGATTCGTTGCAGGATGGCGCCGTCGTCGCTCTCGACGATTCGTGAACGCGCCGGGAGGGCGTTGGTCGTCATGGCGCGAGGCAAGAGTCGAACCCCGCCTTGAGTGCCGCTGCGTCCAGATCACGTCCGATCAGGACGAATTTCGATTCGCGCGTCTCGTGTTCCTGCCAGGGTTTGCCGGTGGTGGCGTCCATCAGCATGTGAACGCCCTGGAAGACATGGCGATTGGGGCTGTTCTTCAGGTCGAGAATGCCCTTACAGCGCAGGATATCCACGCCGCGGGTACGCAGAAGGTCGGATATCCAGGTGTTGAACCTGCCCGCATCCAGAGGACGTGCGGCCCGCAGGGAGACGCTGGTGATCGCATCGTCGTGCTCATGGTCGTTCTCGCCGAGGAAGTCGGGCTCGATCTCGAGGATCCGATTGAGATCGAAGGCGCCGCGGTCGAGCAACTCCGTCACCGGCATCGCGCAATGATCGGTCTTGTGCAGGCGGGCCATCGGGTTGATCGCGCGGATGCGGGCTTCGACGCGGGCCACCTCCTCGGCCGATACGAGATCGACCTTGTTGAGGAGGACGATATCGGCGAACGCGACCTGCTCGGCCGCCTCGTGGCTGTCTTCCAGGCGCTGCAGGAAATTCTTCGCATCGACGACGGTGATGATGGAGTCGAGCCTGGTCCGGCTGCGCACGTCGTCGTCGACGAAGAAAGTCTGCGCTACCGGTGCGGGGTCGGCGAGGCCCGTGGTCTCGATCAGGATGGCATCGAAGCGGCCCTTGCGCTTCATCAGGCCTTCGATGATGCGGATCAGGTCGCCGCGCACGGTGCAGCAGATACAGCCGTTGTTCATCTCGAAGACTTCTTCCTCGGCGTCGACCACGAGGTCGTTGTCGATTCCGAGCGCGCCGAATTCGTTGACGATGACGGCGTATTTCTTGCCGTGCTGCTCGGTCAGCAGACGGTTGAGGAGAGTCGTCTTGCCCGCGCCGAGATATCCGGTCAGCACGGTGACGGGGACCTGATCCATGAATGCCCCTTTTTCAGTTTCCCCCGGGCAGGCCGCGGGATCGTCTGTGTTTGTTCGACTAATGTGTTATGATATAACATATCTTTCAGTCAAGAGATCATCACCTCGCGACATGGAAAAAGGGCGGGAGTTGCCTCCCGCCCCGTTCCTCGTTCCCCAGTCCTCGTTCCCCGGTCCTCGTTCCGAAGTCCGCGTTATGCAGCGCCGCGGGCGATCTCCACCGGACCATGATTGTCGCAATGGCTGCCGTGAGGGTGATGCAGGTGCCCACCGACGAGATAGTCGACATGGTCTCCGTGCGGCACGGCCTCGTGGCCGCAGCCCAGCCCGTGCCGGTGGCCCTTGTCGTGTCCCGCGCAGGCGTGGTCGGGGGTACAGGCGCCGGGGTTGCGGTCGTTCACCTCGAGGACATGCTCATCGACGTGGTCGCCATGCGGGTGATGGAGATGACCGTCGTGCAAGTAGTCGACGTGATCCCCGTGCTTGATCGCGGTATGGCCGCAGGCCGGGCCGTGCTGGTGCGGATGGTCCGCGTGGATCTTGTGGTCGTGCGTAGCCATGACGCTTCTTCCTTTCGTGACAGAACCTTCAATGCCTCTCGGCGGCGTGCACGATCGCCGCCTTTTGATGCTCCAACCCTGGTCGGAACGAAGCATTTGAGAGCGGAGGTCCGACCGAAGAGGGGGGCGTACATTGACGCGCGTCGCTATGCCTCATATGTGCGCCTATGTGGGGGGGCTTGTCTAAGCCTATCGGCACAGGATTTGCGCTGTTTTGCCCTGTGCGCGAGAGTGCCGACACAACGGGGAGCCTGCGATGTCCGACGAACGCTATACCGTGATCCTCGGCGACCGCCGCTACGCCATCCATCGCAAGTGGGCACGCCTGCCGGCGGGGGAAACTTCGGCTTCCTCTCCAACCTGATGGTCGATGGCGAGGGCCGCGTGCATGTCGCCCAACGCGGCACCGATCGGCCGGTCCTGGTCTTCGAGCGCGACGGCAAGCTGGCGGGGTCGTGGGGCGAGGGCGCGCTCGCCGAGCCGCATTACATCAATGCCGGCATCGACGGCTCGATCCTGGTGGCCGATCGCGATGCCCACCAGGTGCTGCGCTTCGATGCGGCCGGCAACCTGGTGCAGGCACTGGGCAAGCGCCATTGGCCGGCACTCGACGCGCCGTTCAACCATCCCACGGCGGCGGCCCAGGCCCCCGACGGCGAGATCTACGTCTCCGACGGCTACGGCAATTCCAGCGTCCACCGCTTCGCCGCCGACGGCTCCCTGATAAAGACCTGGGGCGGCGCCGGCGACGGGCCGGGCGCCTTCACGACACCGCACGCCGTGTGGGTCGACCGCTTCGGCAAGGTTCTGGTCGGCGACCGCGAGAACAACCGCGTGCAGGTCTTCGACCGCGACGGCAATTTCCTCACGGCGTGGGGCGACTTCTATCATCCCATGCAGATCTGGGTGGACGACCGCGACTATGTCTTCGTCACCGACCAGATCCCGCGCATCAGCCTGCTGTCGCCCGACGGCAAGCTTCTGGGCCGCTGCCGCGGCGCCATCAACGGCGCGCACGGCTTGTCGGGCGACAAAGAGGGCAACCTCTATCTCAGCGAGTTGCCGCCGCAGGAGATCACCAAGCTGGAGCGGCTGGACTAGATTCGTTCGGCATTGCAACAAACCCATCCTCATCCTGAGACGCCGCTGTGCTCGCTCCTCAGGATGAGGTGGTGCTTTTATCGCGCAATCAGCAGAACCGGCGTGCGGATGGTGCGCAACAGCGCGGCGCTGCGCGGGCCGAGGAATCGCGTCTCGGTCCGGCGCAACGAGGTGCCCAGCACGACGAGATCGTAGCGGCCGTAGCGCGTGGCGCGGCGGATCTCCGCCTCCGGCCGCGCATTGGTGGCCGTCAGGCCCGTGACCGGCACGCCGCTGCGCAGGTCACGGAATACCGGCCGGTCACGATCACCGGTGAAGTGAAGAACCCCGGCCGCTACAAATTCACCTTCGGGCTGGACGTCCGCGCCGCCATTGCCATGGGCGGCGGCTACGACAAGCGCGCCAACAAGGACACCGTGATCGTCTATCGAAATAACCAGCCGTTCGAGGGTCAGGCCCAGAGCGTGCTGGAGCCGGGCGACACGGTGGAGGTTGCCCGCCGCTAGTCCGCCGCTCTAACCTCGCGCCATAGCGTTGGCAGAGCGGGGGAGTGCGTCGATGGACAAGGCATTGATGGAAGCGCTGGCGCGCCGCGCCGGTCTCGACAAGGCGCTGGCCGAATTTCCCGACGACGTGGCCTTCGCTGCAGCGCAGGCCAGCCGCACCGCCGGCAGCATCAAGGCTCCCGACGACCCGCGCGCCGAACCGTGGCCGCCGATGAAGGCGGGAGACGGCCTATGAGCAACCTGCATTGGATGAGCGTGGCCACGGCCGCGCACCAGATCGCCGCCAAGGAACTCTCGCCGGTCGAGTTGATGAAGGCGCTGCTCGATCGCATCGCGGCGCTCGATCCCAAGCTCAATGCCTTCATCCGTCTCGACGGCGAGGCCGCGATGGCCGCCGCCAGGCAGGCCGAAGCCGAGGCCGCGATCGGCCGCCTGCGCGGACCGCTGCACGGCGTGCCGGTCGGCATCAAGGACATCATCGACGTCGCCGGCCTGCCCTCGACCTGCCATTCCAAGGTCCTGCTGGACCACATGGCGACGTCGGACGCCGTCTGCGTCGCCAAGCTGCGCGGGGCCGGCGCCATCGTCATGGGCAAGCTCTCGACCCATGAATTCGCCATCGGCGGCCCGAGCTTCGACCTGCCTTTCCCGCCGGCGCGCAATCCGTGGAACCGCGACCATCATCCCGGCGGCTCGTCCTCCGGCTCGGGCTCTGGCGTCGCGGCCGGGCTGTTCCCGATGGCGCTTGGCACCGACACCGGCGGCAGCGTGCGCAATCCGGCCAGCGCCTGCGGCATCGTCGGCATCAAGCCGACCTACGGCGTGGTCTCGCGTCGCGGCGTCTTTCCCCTGTCCTTCACGCTCGATCATATCGGTCCGATGACGCGCAACGTCGAGGACAACGCGCTGATGCTCTCGGTCATCGCCGGCCACGATCCGCTCGATCCCGGCAGTGCCGCCACCTACAACGGCCACTACGCCTCCGGTCTGGAAACTGGCGCGCGCGGCCTACGCATCGGCTTCGTGCGGCATTTCCACGAGATCGACATGCCGGCCGATCCCGAGACGACGGCGGCGCTCGAGAACGTCATGCGCACCCTGCAGCTCGAAGGCGCCGACGTGCGCAACATCACCCTGCCGTCGCTCAACGAGTTCTCCGCCGTCAATCGCGTCATCCTGAACAGCGAGGCCTGGGGCATCCACGGCAAGTGGCTGCGCGAGCGGCCCGGCGATTACGGCAAGCTCGCCCGCCGCCGCCTGATGCCCGGCGCTTTCCTGAGTGCCGGCGATCTCCTGCTGGCGCAGCGCCGGCGCCTGGAGATGATGGCCGCGGTCGAATCGGCCCTGCGCGAGGTCGACGTGCTGCTCTGCGCCAGCTCGATGGAGCCGGCCTGCCGCATCGACCAGCCCGACGTGCTCGAACGCACCTATCCGCGCCAGGCGCGCACGCCGTTCAACGTCACCGGCCATCCGGCAATCGCCATGATGGCCGGCCTGTCGTCGGGCGGCCTGCCGCTGTCGGTCCAGTTCGTCGGGCGCAATTTCGACGAGGCGATGCTGTTCCGCGTGGCGCGGGCATGGGAGCGGGCGTCTGGAATGGACAAGAAACACCCGCCGATAGTGTAGAGTTCGACGCGTAAGGCCTGTCATCCAGACGACATAAGGCGCTGGTAGGGCGTTCGTCCAATGCCGCCTTTGGAAAGTAAGCCATGTTCCGCTAGATCGTCGACGCCTGCTCACCGCTGGCGGCCTCACGGCCAGCGCCATGGCGATCATCACGCGCTGGTTCATGCCGCCCGACAGCTCGTGCGGATAATCGCCAAGGCGCCGTCTCGCATCGGCGATGCCGACTCGATCGAGCAGACGCACGGACTCGGCGGCGGCGGCGGCGCCATCCATGCCGCGATGGAGTTTCAGCGCACTGGTCGCCAGGCACCTGCGGCCCGGCGCCATGGTCGTCTGCGACGATACCGAACAGTATCGCAGCCATTACGCCGACTATTTCACCTTCATCAACGATCCGGCAAACGGCTTCCGGACCATGACGCTGCCTTTTGACGGCGGGCTTGAATTATCGGTGCGAACGCCGGATCAGGGCAATAATCGGCGTCATTAGTTCTTGTCGTCCGAGCGGTCTTGCCGGCCGCGCCGGTAAGGGCAAGATACCTGCCATGACCCAGAAACAACTCTGCCTCGGCGCCTTCATGCGCCCGGTCAGCATCCATACCGCCGCCTGGCGCTATCCCGGCGGCACGCCGGACGCCAATTTCAATCTCAAGGCGCTGGTCCAATACGCCCAGACGCTGGAGCGCGGACGGTTCGACGCCTTCTTCATGGCCGATCACCTGGCGGTGCTGAACATGCCGATGGAAGCGCTGATGCGCTCGGCCACGGTGACCTCGTTCGATCCGCTGACGCTCTTGCCCGCGCTTGCTATGGCGACGCAGCATCTCGGCCTGATCGCGACTGCATCGACAACCTTCGAGCCCGCCTACACCATCGCCCGCCGCTTCGCCTCGCTCGATCACATCTCGGGCGGCCGCGCCGGCTGGAATCTCGTCACCACGTCGAACCCCGACGCCGCGCTCAATTTTGGCATGGACGACCAGACGCCGCATGCCGAGCGCTACGCCCGCGCCCGCGAGTTCTTCGATGTCGTCACGGGCCTGTGGGATTCATGGGCCGACGACGCCTTCATCCGCGATGTCGACAGCGGCATCTATTTCGATCCGGCCAAGCTCCACGTCCTTGACCACAAGGGCAAGTATCTCAAGGTGCGCGGACCGCTCAACATCGCGCGGCCGATTCAGGGTTGGCCTGTCGTGGTGCAGGCCGGTGCGTCGGATGCCGGCCGCCAGCTCGCGGCCGAGACGGCGGAGATGGTGTTTGCCGCCGGCGGGCCGATCGAGGGCGCGCGGGCCTTCTATGCCGATGTGAAGGGCAGGGCGGCCAAGGCCGGGCGCAATCCCGATCACATCAAGATTTTACCCGGCGCCTTCACCATCATCGGCTCCTCGCTTGACGAGGCGAAGGAAAAGCGCGCGCGGCTCGACGGCCTGGTGAGCTACGAAAGCGGCATCGCCGCCCTCTCGATCGCCACGGGCCAGGACGCACGCAAATTCGATCCCGACGGTCCGCTGCCGGAAATTCCCGAAACCAACCAGAGCAAGAGCGGTCGCGAGCGCGTGATCGCGCTCTCCAAGCGCGAGAACCTGACGGTGCGCCAGATCGCCGGCCGGCTCGGCGGCTATGGCGGCCTCGCCATGATGGGCACACCCAAGATGATCGCCGACCAGATGGAGGAGTGGCTGGTGACCGAAGCCAGCGATGGCTTCAACGTCATGTTCCCCTACCTGCCGGGCGGGCTCGACGATTTCGTCGACAAGGCCGTGCCCGAGCTGCAGCGCCGCGGTATCTTCCGCCGCGAATACGAGGGCACGACCTTGCGCGAGAATCTCGGCCTGCCGCGGCCGGATAACCGGTTCTTCCCGGCCGTGAGGCGCGCAGCGGAATAGGCCACGGTAGCCAAGACAGAGACCTTGGGATAGATATCGGTCTCGATGGCGTGCCGGAGCAGCAGGACAATTACCGCAAGTCGGGCTTCCGCCTGGCGTGGCGCAACGTGCGCTACCAGCGCGTGCCGAAGGCCGGCGCGGAGAAGGTCGCAGGCCTTACCCTGGTCGATGCGCGCGGCCCGCCATTCGACCGTCTCGCGGCTTACGATCGGCATTTCTTTCGCGAGCGGCGCGATGCTTTTCTCTCGCTGTGGATTTCCCTGCCGGGTCATTGCGGGCTGGCGGCGCTGCGCGACGGTGCGCTCGAAGGGTTCGGCGTCATCCGCCCCTGCCGCGAAGGCTTCAAGATCGGCCTGCTTTATGCCGCATCGCGCGATACGGCGTCGGCGCTGGTGGCCGGCCTCTGTGCCAATGTTGCGGGGGCCTCACCCGGCGCCGTCGTGGCGCTCGACGTGCCTGATGTGAACAAGGACGCCGTGGCGCTCGCCCGCTCGATGGGTCTCGCGCCATCCTTCGAGACGGCTCGCATGTACACCGGCGCCGAGCCGGCGATCGATCTCAAGGGGTTGTACGGCGTGACGACATTCGAATTGGGCTAACGGGCAACGGGGCGGGAAGGAAGTCGATGACCTACCCGCTCCGTCCCGGCACCAGGGCGAGCCACAGCGACACCACGGTCGAGGCGATGGCCACGCCCTGCAGCGGCGACAACGGCTCGTGCAGGAACAGCACGCCGCTGATCACGGCGACGATGGGAATGGCGATCGAGGAGAGGGCCGCGACCTGCGCCGGCAGGAGCTTGACCAGCGTGAACCAGGCGGCGGTGCCGAGCGCCATCGGGATGGCGCCAGTGTAGAGCGAGCTGATCAGCACCGGCGTGGACGGCCAATGCGTCGGCAGGCCATCGATCAGCAGCGCGCCGAGTATTGTCGGCGGCCCCGAAATCACGACCTGCCACAAGGTGAGCGACAGGCCCATGCCGGGCCACGTCGTGCGCTTGATGACGTAGGTGCCAAGGGCCCAGCAGAAGCCGGCGAACAGACCCCAGAAGAGGCCCCATGGCGCGTTGGCGTAAGATCCGAAGTTGGGCACCATCAGCGCCACGACGGCTGACGCGCCGATCACAATGGCGGCGAGCAGCCGGCCGGTCAGCCGCTGGCGGAAGACGACGAAGCCGATCAGCGCCACCCACAGCGGCATGGTGTAGGCCAGCACGGAGGCGTGACCGGACGGGATGTAGAGGACGGCGAGCGACGTCGCCACGCTCCAGATGAAGAGATTGAGCGTCGAGGCCACGATCAGCGGCAGCCACCGGCCCTTTGGCACGGCGAGCGACTCGCCGCGCAGCCTGACGATGACGTACAGCACGATCGTGGCCACGATCAGCGCGGTGCTGCGAAAGGTCAGCACCGGCAGCTCGGCAAGGGCGATGCTGAACAGCGGCCAGTTGGTGCCCCAGACCAGCGTCAGGCCGACCATCAGCGTCAGCACCTTGGGAGAAACGCCCGACACCGCTTTGATTTTTTAGGCCTGGTGCCGTTCCGGCGCCTGGAGATAGCAGCCGTCGACGCGCCAGCTGCCCTCGGGCAGTTGCGTCATGATGTAGACGGCGGTGACCGGCCGGTCGTCGGGGCCGATGACATGGACCTTCTGCGCCGGCTGGCCGCCCAGCATCGTGAGCTCGCCGAACTCGAACACCTTGGGGCGATAGACCGGCTGGTAGCCCTGCCGCACCATGTCCATGAAGATCTCGGCGTTGCCGAACATGTTGCGGATCATCGGCGAGGCGTAGCCGAACGCCGCGTCGCCGTCGTCGCGCTGGAACGCCTCGAGTTGCTGCTGGATGATGCCGCGAATCGCTGCCCTATCCGCTGACGACGGTTCCTGCGCGGCCGCCGGCATCGCGAACGCCATCACCACAAAGAGCAGGGCTAAAAAACGAAGGGCCATGGCAGCGATTCTACGCCCATGGCCCCGGATTCGCGAAATGGAGAAGAGCTAGCGCGCGGCGGTGCCGAGTTGCGTCGGCGCGCCGGGTGCGGCGCTGCGGCGGGTCGTCGTGGTAACGCGCTGCGGGCCGGGCGAGCCGATGCGGCCGACATTCACGCCGTAGGACAGGCCGGCGAGATTGGCGCGCTCGCGGCCGAGGAAGGCGTTCTGGCGCACGATCTCGCTGTTGAGATCGGTGATCAGCCGGTCGGTGGTCTGGATCGAGCGCGCGGTTTCGTCCTCGATGGCGCGCAGCGCACGGTGATCCTCGTCGACGGCGCCGCCGACCGAGTAGGTAGCGCGTACGTTGTCGAGCAGGTAGCCGGCGACCGAAGCCTGGGCCGTGACCTGGCTGGCCAGCGAATTGAGCTGGCCCACGCCCACGGTCACGGCGTCGAGTTTGCCTTGCGCGTCGTTCCAGCTCGCCACCAGCTCGGGATTGACCGGCGTCGTGCCGGCATAGAGGCGGGTCGAGATGGCGCTGACCACGGCGTTGTAGGCCTGGGCATCGGAACCAACCTGGGCCTTCACGGAATTAAGCTGCGCCTGCTGCGCCGTCAGGCCGGAGACGAGGGCGGTCTGGTCGGCGCGCAATTGCGCGACGCGCTGCCTGACTGTTTGTGTGCCCGTCTGGGTGGTGCCGGGCGGGCCGGAAGTCCCACGGGCGCTCAAGAAGCCGCCGCCGGCACCGCCTTCGCAAGCACTCAAGACCAACGCCGCCAGAAGGAGCGCTGATCGTTTGACTCTTAGCGCCATACTTTGGCCTCGAACCTGCCCAGGCAACATCAATTGGGCGCCTCCAACCCGGCCGTCTTTTGACTGGCCGATCAGGACACCGACCCCAAATTTCGTTGAGGGCATGGTACCTGAAAGGGGGTTAAACCGACAAGCGCCGATTTCCAAGGCATCAGAGCCACTTGGCGGGTGTTTCGCGAGCTTTTGCGGGACCTTGGGCGGGCGGACGCGGCGCGGGCGGCGGTCCGCCGCAGGCCCGGCCGGCCGGTTGGCCCCCGCCGGGGTCGTTTGCTTGCCAGTTCCTTGCCAGTTCGGGGCATCTTGATTAGAAGTCGCGGCCACGCGCCCGTAGCTCAACTGGATAGAGCATCTGACTACGAATCAGAAGGCTGGGAGTTCGAATCTCTCCGGGCGCGCCATTCCTCCTTAAGATCGACAATCCGCGGAAGCTGTATCGGTTCTAGGCGGGCAGCACTTCTACGCCTGCCGCCACCAGCAGCGTGCGCGCCGCATCGCGGGCCGCGCGGGCCATTGCCGGATCGTTGCGCACCAGGGTGGCGGCGATGGCGCCGTCGACCAGCAACATGAGCTGTGTCGCCAGCCCCTCGGGGTCGGCGACCTTCAGCCGCTTCAGCAGCTCGCGAAACCACAGCCGGCGCTGCTCCTTGAAGGTCA
Source organism: Asaia bogorensis (assembly GCA_945905835.1). Taxonomy (GTDB): domain Bacteria; phylum Pseudomonadota; class Alphaproteobacteria; order Reyranellales; family Reyranellaceae; genus Reyranella. The sequence continues at coordinate 7,194 of CAMDQJ010000044.1, read as the reverse complement.
GCGCGATCTCGCTCGCGGCATGTCTGGGATCCTTGAGCTCGGCCACGGCATTCACAAAGGCGCAGCCGCGGAAACCGGGGCCGGCGAAGGCGCGTTCGAGCCGCTCGAAGTCGCCCAGGATTTGCAGCGCCGGGTGCTTGTCCGAGGTCGGCTTGAGCTTCAGGCGCCGCGTCAGGTAGGCCACGATCAGCGCATCCTTGGACGGGAAGTGGTTGTAGAGCGTGCGCTTGGAGATGCCGGTCTCGGCGGCGATGGTGTCGACCCCCATGGCGCGGATGCCCTGGCCGTAGAACAACCGGTCGGCCGTCTCGAGGATGCGCTCCGGCATGGTAGGGCGTTTGGCCAAATTACACCGATCTGTGTATTTCAATTGACGCGACACTCAGGGATGCAGAATATAGTACACAGATCTGTGTAATAGAAGGGCCAACATTGATGATTGGTTTCGCCGCCTTGCGGCCTGCTCTGCCGATCCTGCTCGGGGCCGCGCTTTTGCTGAGCCTCAGCATGGGTCTTCGCCAGAGTCTTGGCCTCTTCCTCCAGCCGCTGACCCGCGACCTCTCGCTCGCCGTCGCCGACTTCACCGTGGCCATCGCCGTCCAGAACGTCGCCTGGGGCATCCTGCAGCCCTTCGCCGGCGCCCTGGCGACGCGCCTCGGTTTCCGGCCGCTGATGCTGACCGGCGCGATCTTCTACATAGCGGGCCTCGTGGTGCTGGCCACCGCGCAGGGCCTTTGGGGCGTGGTGATCGGTGCCGGCGTGCTGATCGGCCTGTCGCTCGCCTGCACCGCTTCGGCGATCGCACTGGCCGTCGCGTCGCGCGCCGTGCCGGTCGCCATCCGCAGTACCGTGCTCGGCATGATCTCGGCCGCAGGCTCGCTGGGCTCGGTGATCGCTGCACCTGCGGGCCAATTGCTCGCCGACGGCTATGGCTGGCGCGCCGGCGTGATCGGCTTCGCGGTCCTGGCGCTCGGCCTCTTGCCGGCGGCGTGGTTCGCCGGCCGCGTCGACAGAATTCCCCTGCCGCCGCGTGTCGCCGGAACGCTCGGCGACACGTCGGTCGGCACGGCGGTCAGGACGGCGATGAGCAATACCTCGTTCCTGATCATGGCTGGCGCCTACTTCATCTGCGGCATGCAACTCGTGTTCATCACCACGCACCTGCCGTCCTATCTGGCACTTTGCGGCATGGACCCGATGTTGGGCGCCGAAGTTCTGGCGGTCATCGCCGCGTTCAACGTTGCCGGCAGCCTGTTCTTCGGCTGGGCGGGCGGCCGCTGGTCCAAGCAGATGCTTCTGGGCGCGATTTATACGAGTCGGTCGATCGTGCTCGGCTTCTACTTCGCCTTTCCGCCGACACCGCTCGGCACGCTGGTGTTCGCCGCCCTCATGGGCTTCCTGTGGCTGGGAGTCGGGCCGCTGATCTCGGGTGCGGTGGCCGAGATGTTCGGCCTGCGCTGGCAGGCGATGATCCAGGGCATCGCCTTCATGAGCCACCAGGTCGGCAGTTTCATGGGCGCGCTGGGCGGCGGCCTGCTGTTCGACGCGCTCGGCTCCTACGATCTCGCCTGGAAGCTCGGCGTCGGCCTTGGCCTGGTCGCCGGCACCTGCCAGTTGCTGTTCGCGGCACCGCCGCCTTCGCCCCGGCCGCCGCAACTCGACCTCGTGCCGAGGGCTGTCTAGAGTGGCGGCATGCGGGTTTTTCTCATCACGGGCGCTTCCTCCGGTATAGGCGCTGCACTGGCGCGGATCATGGCTGCGCCCGACACCGGCCTTGCCATCCATGCGCGCAAGAACAAGGCGGGCGCCGAGCGCGTTGTCGCCGAAGCAAAGCAGGCGGGCGCCAAGACGCTGATCGTCGAGGGCGATCTCGCCCTGATCGGCACGGCAAAGCGGCTGGTCGACGAGACGGCGGCGCATTTCGGCCAGCTCGACGTCATCGTCTCCAACGCGGGCTTCGCCGACCGCCGGTCGATCGGCGAGGTCGACCGCGCCACCTGGGACGCCGGTATCGCCTCGATGACCTCGGCGTTCTTCGAACTGGCGACGGCGGCCAAGCCGTGGCTGATCAAGTCGGGCGCGGCCGGCCGGCTGGTCGGCGTGTCATCGTTCGTGGCCCATGCCCATGCGCGCGGCCTGCCGAGCTTTCCGGCGACTGCCGCCGCCAAGGCCGGCATGGAAGCGATGGCGCGGGCCTTCGCCGTCGAGATCGCGCCCTCCGGCGGCACCGTCAATTGCGTGGCGCCCGGCCTGATCGAAAAGGACGCCGGTGCGCATGTGGCGCTATCGCGCGATCGCATGGTGCAGATGAGCGCATTGGTGCCGATGGGCCGCTACGGCAAGCCGGCCGAGGTCGCCGCGGTGATCGCTTTCCTGTGCTCGCCGGCGGCAAGCTATGTCACCGGCCAGACCCTTCACGTGAACGGCGGCGTCACGCTTTAGAGTGAGTTGAATCCTGCTTCCTCCCCCGCTGACGGGGGAGGAAAGCTTTTAGAGACCTGTGAGCTTCATGCTGAGCGCCCGCAGCTTCGCCCGCGCGCCGGCGTCATAGGCTTGGGCGTCGGCGCGGGTTTCGCGCATGACATTGAAGTAGAGGCCACTGCGACCCTCGAGGGCGGGCGAGACCGCGAGCTGGAGGATCGCCTCGGCGCCGGTCTCGACCGTGCTGATCGGCGTCGTGCCCGATTGCCGGACCATGGTCGTGTTCATGTAGGTCGAGGGATGCAGGGTATTGGCGATCACGCCCGAACCCGCCAGCTCATCGGCCAGATCAACGGTGAACAGGATCTGCGCCAGCTTGCTCTGGGGATAGGCCGTCGAGCCGTTGTAGCTGTGCGTCAGCATGACGTCGGAGAAATCGATCGCCTGCTGGCCGGCCGAAGCGACATTGACAATGCGCGACGGCGCGGTGGCCTTCAGCAGTGGCAGCAGCAGATGGGTGAGCAGGAAGCCCGCGAGGTAATTCACGGCAAAGCACAGCTCGTGGCCATCGGCGCTGGTCTGCCGTCCCGGCCGGTCGCCCGCCGTGCCGATGCCGGCATTGTTGATCAAAAGGTCGAGCCGGTCGGTCGTCGCGATGACGGCTTTGGCGAGCGCCCGCACCTCGGCCAGCGACGCAAGGTCGGCGGCGAGGAAAGTGGCGCTGCCGCCCGCCTTCTCGATCTCGCGCACCAGCGCCTCGCCGCGCTCGTGGCTGCGTCCGTGCACCAGCACGCGCATGCCGTCCCTGGCGAGTATCTTCGCCACCACACGGCCGACGCCGTCGGTGGCGCCCGTCACCAGTGCCGTCTTTTGCTTGCTATCGGCCATGCCGCCCCCCTGTCCTCGAACGAAAAACGGCGGGACTTGCGTCCCGCCGTTTACCGACACGCTGCGCGAAGCGCCGTGTCAGAGATTCTGCAGGACGTGCTGGGCCGAGGACACCTCGAAGGCGCCCGGCTTCTCGACGAACAGCTGCTTGATGACGCCGTTCTCCACGACCATGGCGTAACGCTGGCTGCGCGTGCCGAGGCCGAACTTGGAGCCGTCCATGGTGAGGCCCATCGCCTGGGTGAACTCGCCATTGCCGTCGCCCAGCATCATGACGGAATCGCCCGCCTTCTGATCCTTGCCCCAGGCGCCCATGACGAAGGCGTCGTTGACGGAGATGCAGGCAATGGTGTCGACACCCTTTGCCTTGAGAGCCGCCGCTTCGGCCACGAACCCGGGCACGTGCTTTGCTGAACAAGTGGGTGTGAAGGCACCCGGCAGCGCGAAGGCCACCACCTTCTTGCCCGGCGCGAAGAGTTCTTCCGTGGTCACCGGCTTGGGACCCTCGGGACCCAGCATGCGCAACGTTGCGCTGGGCACCTTGTCGCCTATTTTGGCCATTCTTTTGCTCCTTCCAATACCGCCGCGAACGCCACCCAAAACGGGGCGGCCAAAAACGCCCGGACCCTAGGCGAGGGCCCCGATTTTGTCCATCGCAGGCGCCCCTGCCTTGACCTTTGACCGGACAATCCCCATGGATTTAGGAGATGATTTAACCATGTCCGGGTCCACTTCCTCCGCTGCTACCCCAGGCTCGATACTTGTCGGCCGCTTCCTGGTTGCGGCTCCCTCGATGCCCGACGAGCGGTTCCAGAAGAGCGTCGTCTTCATCTGCAAGCATGACGACGACGGCGCACTCGGCATCATCGTGAACAACAAGGTCGAGGACCTGCCGCTGGGCCAGGTCTACAAGCAGTTGGGCATCGAGGTGGCGCCGGCGGCGCCCGAGATCCCCGTGCTGTTCGGCGGCCCGGTCGAGACCTCGCGCGGGCTGGTGCTGCATTCCGCCGACTACAAGCGCGACGAGACGCTGTTGATCGACGGCGGCATGGCGCTGACGGCCTCGCTGGAAATCCTCAAGGATATGGCTGGCGGCTCGGGGCCCAAGCGCGCCTGGCTGGCGCTTGGCCATTCCGGCTGGGCGCCCGGCCAGCTCGACCGCGAGATGCAGGACAATGCCTGGCTGGTAGTCGATGGCGACTTCGAGCTGGTGTTCGACGAGGACCTCAACGGCAAGTGGCAGCGCGCACTTGATCGCCTAGGCGGCAAGGGCGGTCCCGGCGGACGTTTCGACCCCGCCTCGTTCTCGCATCAGGCGGGCCGTGCCTAGTCGCGCTTCTACGACCCCAGATTGCACTTTAAATCCACAGTCAACCGGCCTATAGCGCAAAAGCGCCTCCGCGAGCCTCCCTTGGCGGAGTGAGGCGTACCCGGGACGCCTTCGCTCCCTCCCCAACCCCATTCGGATCGGGGGCGTCCCGTTTTCGCCGACTATTCCGCCGCGACCTTGGCGGTCGCCGGCTGGCGGTAGGAAGCGAGCAGGCTGGCCTCGCGCTCCTTGGCCGTCTTCACGTTCTTTTCCTTCACGTGGCCGAAGCCGCGCATGGTTTCCGGCACCGCGGCGATCTGCAGGGCAAGCGCGTGGTTGTCCTGGTCGAGCGTGGCCAGCACCGAGTCGATCGTGGCTTCGTACTCGCCGATCAGGCGGCGCTCCATGCGCCGCTCCTCGGAGTAGCCGAACACGTCGAGCCTGGTGCCGCGCAGACGCTTGAGCGACGCCAGCAGGCGAAAGGCCGGCATCATCCAGCCACCGAATTCCTTCTTGATGAGCTGGCCGCTGGTCGGATCGCGCTCGGCGAACAGCGGCGGCGCGAGATGGAAGCGCAGCTTGTAGTCGCCCTCGAACTGGGTGCCGAGCTTCTTCAGGAACTCGCCGTCGCTGAACAGGCGGGCGACCTCGTACTCGTCCTTGTAGGCCATCAGCTTGTAGAGCGACTTGGCGACGGCTTCGGCGAGGCCCGAGCGGCCCGGCGCCTTGGCCTTCTCGGCCTTGGCGACCTTGTCGACGAAGGCGCGATAGCGTTCGGCATAGGCCTTGTCCTGGTAGGCCGTCAGCAGCTCGACGCGCTTGGCCACGATATCGGTCAGGGTGCGCGCGACAGGCTTCTCGATGCGCATGGTCGGCTTGGCGGCAGCCTGGACGGCCGTGATGTTGTGCGCCGCCAGCCGACCCCAATTGAAGGTCCGCTTGCTGGTCTCGACGGCCACGCCATTGAGCTCGATGGCGCGTGTCAGGGCATCGAGTGACAGCGGCACCAGGCCCTTCTGCCAAGCATAGCCCAGCATGAAGAGGTTGGTGGCGATCGAATCGCCCATGATGGCGGTGGCAAGACCGGTGCCGTCGATGAACGTGGTGGCCTGATCGCCGGCGGCGTCGCTGATGTTCTTCATCATCGACTCGATGCCAAAATCCATGTCGCCGTTCAGCACGAAGGCCGCGACCGGCTGCATGTGGCCGTTGATCACCGCCTTGGTCACGCCTTGCTCGATGCGCGACAGCGCAGCCGGCGAGGCGGCGACGACCATGTCGCAGCCCAGCACCAGGTTGGCGCCGCCGGCGGCGATGCGCACGGCGTGGAGGTCTTCCGGCTTGGGTGCCAGACGCACGTGGCTCATCACCGCGCCGTTCTTTTGCGCGAGGCCGGTGAAGTCGAGCACCGTGCAGCCCTTGCCCTCGAGATGGGCGGCCATGCCGATCAGCGCGCCGACGGTGATGACGCCGGTGCCGCCGATGCCGGTCACCAGGATGCCGTAGGAGCCGTCGAGCTGGCGCAGGGTCGGCATCGGCAGCGCGGCGAACGGGTCGTCCTTAACGACCGTCAACTGCGGACGCGTTCCCTTGCGCACACCGCCGCCATGCACCGACACGAAGCTCGGGCAGAAGCCGTTAACACAGGAGAAGTCCTTGTTGCAGTTGCTCTGGTCGATCTGGCGTTTGCGGCCGAGCTCGGTTTCGAGCGGCTTCACCGACACGCAGTTGCTCTTCTCCGAGCAGTCGCCGCAGCCCTCGCAGACCGCGTCGTTGATGAACACGCGCTTGGCGGGATCGGGGAAGGTGCCGCGCTTGCGGCGGCGGCGCTTTTCGGCAGCGCAGGTCTGGTCGTAGACGAGGACCGTGAGGCCGGGGATCTCGCGCAGCTCGCGCTGCACGGCATCGAGCTCGTCGCGGTGGCGGATGGTGACGCCGTGCGCAAAGCCGGCATTCATCGGGTACTTGTCGGGCTCATCGGTGACGACGACCACCTTCTTGGCGCCCTCGGCCTCGACCTGGCGTGTGATCTCCGGCACCGACAGCGGTCCGTCATGCGGCTGGCCGCCGGTCATGGCGACGGCGTCGTTGTAGAGGATCTTGTAGGTGATGTTGACGCCGGCGGCGGCCGACTGGCGGATCGCCATCAGGCCGGAGTGGTAGTAGGTACCGTCGCCCAGGTTCTGGAAGATGTGGTTGTCGCCGCTGAACGGCGCCTGGCCGATCCAGGCCACGCCCTCGCCGCCCATGTGGGAGATCAGCGACGTGCGGCGCTCAGGCATCCAGATCGCCATGCCATGACAGCCGATGCCGGCCATGGCGCGGCTGCCTTCCGGCACCTTGGTCGAGGTATTGTGCGGGCAGCCGGAGCAGAAGAACGGCGTGCGCGCAACTTTCGGCGGCGGCGCATTCAGGAGCTTTTCCTTCGCTTCGAGGCGGGCCAGGCGCTGGTTGAGCTCCGGTGATTCGCCGCCATGCTTCATCAGGCGGCCGGCGATCACCATGGCGACGCCGGTCGGCGACAGCTCGCCCTCGCTCGGGAAGATGATGCGGCCGCTCTCGTCGGTCTTGCCGAT
>CAMDQJ010000043.1 GCA_945905835.1 Asaia bogorensis | reverse complement strand
TCTCCATCACCGCCAGCACCTCGCCCACCAGTTCAGGATCGAGCGCCGACGTGGGTTCGTCGAACAGCATGACTTTAGGATTCATGGCGAGCGCGCGGGCGATGGCGACTCTCTGGCGCTGGCCGCCCGAGAGATGCTCGGGAAAGGCGTCCATCTTGTCGGAGAGCTCGACTTTGGCCATCAGCTCGTGGCCGAGACGCGCCGCGTCGGCCGTCGCCAGGCCGCGCACCTCGACCAGGCCCAGGATCACGTTCTCCAGCGCCGTCTTGTGCGGCCAGAGATGGAAGAGCTGAAAGACCATACCAATCTCGGCGCGCTGCGCCGCCATCTCGCGGCCACCCAACCGGCGCTCCCGGCCTTGGCCCTCTCGGAAGCCGACCCGCTTGCCGGCGACCCGAACGACGCCGCCGGTCGGCACTTCGAGGAAGTTGATACTGCGCAGCAGGGTGCTCTTGCCCGAGCCGCTCGGCCCGATCAGGCATACGACCTCGCCCGGCTGCACCGTGAGATCGATTCCGGCCAGCGCCTGGATATTCGCGCCAAACCGCTTGGTCAGTCCGGCAACCTCGATCATGGGAGGCTCAACCATTGCCGCCCGCCACCAGGAGAAGCTGGCGCCGCCGCCGCAGGCTCAGGCCGCGCTCGTCGTAGCGCAGCCATTTCTCAAGCCAGAGCTGGGCAAGCGTGAGCGCGCTGGTCAGGATCAAGTAGATTGCGCCGGCCGCGGTCAGGATCTCGATCGCGCGATAGGTGCTGGAATAGATCATCTGCGCGGTCAGCATCAGTTCGGGCACGGTGATCACCGAGGCGAGCGACGAGCCCTTGGTGTGCGAGATGAAGTTGGTCATGTAGGGCACGATGATGACCCGCAACGCCTGCGGGAGGACGATGGTCCGCAGGATCCCGGGCCAGGTCATGCCGACCGCCTGCGCCGCCTCGACTTGGCCGCGCGGCACGGCCTGAAGCCCGGCGCGCAGGATCTCACAATTGTAGGCGGTGGTGCTGAGCGACATGGCGACGATCGCCGCCGTGAACGGCTCGAGCGTGATGCCGACCGCCGGGGCGGCGTAATAGACGTAGAACAGATGCAGCAGCATCGGCGTGCCGCGGAAGATCAACACGTAGGTCCAGACCGCGCCGCGCAGCACCGGGATATCCGACATGCGCCCGAGCGCCAAGAAGAAGCCCAACACCGTTCCGATCGCTTGGCTCAGCACGGTGATCACGATGGTCATCCCCGCCGCCTCGAACAGGATCGGCAGGTAGGGGATAACCATGCCGAAGTCGATGTTCATGGCTCAGGGATCGCGGTCGACGAGATCGGCGCTGTACTTCTCGATGCCGAAATACTGCGAGCCCCACTTGTCCAGCAGTCCTTCCTTCTTCATGTCCCGGATCGATTGGTCGAACACGGCCTTGAGTTCCTTGGAACCCTTCTGCATGGGGATGCCGACGAATCGCACGACATAGGGCTCGCCGGTGATCTTGCCGACGCCGGGACGCGACTTCAGGAACGCCGCCGCCGCGGTATCAGGCGAGATCGCGACGTCGATGCGGCCGACCGCGAGATCGGCGAACAGCTCGGCATTGCCAGGATAGCCCTTGAACGACTTGAACTCGCCGTACTGCTTCTCGATCTCGCGCGCCGGCAGCTCGCCGTCGGCGCCGCCGGAGATGCCGCCGACGTTCTTGCCCTTTAGGTCCTTGTAACCCTTCACGTCCGCGACGCCGGTGCGCACCACGGCGACGATCATCGAGCGCGAGTAGGGAATGGAATAGTCGAAGATCTTCTTGCGCTCCTCGGTGATGTTCACGTTGGAGAAGACGGCGTCGAACCGGCCGGTTTGCAGACCCGGCATAATGCCCTTGAAGTCGAGCCTGGCGATGTCGATCGGCAGGCCGAGCTTCTTCTCGATGTAGTGGGCGACTTCGATGTCGTAGCCGACCAGCTCGTTCTTCTCGTTGACGTAGGATACCGGCAGCAGGTTGCCGCTGGTGGCGGCGAGCAGCTTGCCACGCTTCTTAATCTCCGGAAGGTCGGCGGCAAAGGCAGCGCACGCCAGTGCGCCAACGGCGGCCAGCGCGCCTACGAACGTCATCATCTTACGCATGGTTTTCCCCTTTGGATTCCCGATCATGAGTTGGCTGCAGCTTGCCCCCAACCGTCCGTGGAGTCATCCGGGCATTGTCACGACGATCCGAGTGTAGTGGTCTGGGCGGCGGACTGGTAGCCATCGGGATGAACAAGATCAGCTACGCCGGGTATCGCTTCCCACCTGAGATCATCCATCAGGCGATCTGGCTCCACCTTCGGTTCAGTCTGAGCTTGCGCGATGTCGAAGACCTGCTGGCGGAACGCGGCATTGGGCTTTCCTACGAGTCCATCCGGCGTTGGGTGAACCATTTCGGGCATTGTCACGTTGGCGCTTGTGAGCCATTTCTGGCCTCTGCCCGAGCCTGCTAAGTCATTGGAAATGCTACAGCGCCATGAAGCGAAGCGGTCGGAGTTTGGGGGTGAACTCTGCCAACGTGACAATGCCGATGAAACTATTTGCCGGTACAGCGGTCGCTGCCCTCCTGATCGGCTGGGCGGCAGGCGTCGGTGCCGCCGATCCATCGCTCTCGCCGCAGCAATCTTCACTGCCGGCGAGTGGCACGACGGCAAATTTGCCTCCGCTTCCGCTCGGCAATGACGACGTGCTCGAAGTGCAGAATCAGCTGATTGCGCTGGGCTTCGATCCCGGTCCGGCCGATGGCCAGGCCGGTCCGGCCACCATCGCCGCGGCTCAGCAGTTCGATCAGAGCCGAGGCGGCAGCGGTCGCGTATCGATCGATGGTGCATTGCTCGCGCGTTAAGCAGGACGCCGGCCCGCGCCTGACCTACGACCAGGTCGCCGCGCGGTCGCAGGCGCGCCACCAGGCGCAACCGTCAGCATCGGCATCCGCGCCGAACCAGTTCGGCAACATCGTGCAGAAAATCGCGCCGCTCGTGGGAGCCATCATCAGCAACAGCAACAACAATGCCGGCTATGGACCCGGCTATTACGGCCCCGGTCCCGGATACTACAATCCGGGTCCCGGCTATTACGGGGGGCCGGGTCCCGGCTATTACGGGCACGGCTACGGCGGCTTCTAGGGATCGGAGAGCGCCACTCCCGTAGCGAGTCCCTTGGTGGAAATCAGCCCAGCTTGCCCATGGCGACGGCGGTGTCCGCCATGCGGTTGGAGAAGCCCCACTCGTTGTCGTACCAGCTCATGACGCGCACCAGGGTGCCGTCCATGACCTTGGTCTGGTCCATGTGGAACGTCGACGAATGGCTGTCGTGGTTGAAGTCGATCGAGACGTTGGGCGCGTCGGTCCAGCCCAGGATGCCCTTGAGCTGGTTGGCGGCGGCGAGCTTCACGGCCTTGTTGATCTCTTCCTTGTCGGTCTTGCGCTTGGCCACGAACTTGAAGTCGATCATCGAGACGTTGGGCGTCGGCACGCGGATGGCGACGCCGTCGAGCTTGCCGTTCAGCTCCGGCAGCACGAGGCCCACGGCCTTGGCGGCACCCGTCGAGGTCGGGATCATCGAGAGCGCCGCGGCGCGGCCGCGATAGAGATCCTTGTGCATGGTGTCGAGCGTCGGCTGGTCGCCGGTATAGGCGTGGATCGTCGTCATGAAGCCGTGCGTGATGCCGACCGCGTCGTTCAGCACCTTGGCAACCGGCGCCAGGCAGTTGGTCGTGCACGAGGCGTTGGAGACGACTACATGATCCTTGGTGAGCTTGTCGTGGTTCACACCGTAGACGACCGTAAGGTCGGCATTGTCAGCGGGGGCGGAGACCAACACGCGCTTGGCGCCGGCGGCGAGATGGGCCGAAGCCGCCGCCTTCGAGGTGAAGAAGCCGGTGCACTCGAGCACGATCTCGACGCCCAGCGCCTTGTGCGGCAGCTTGGACGGATCGCGTTCGGCGGTGACCTTGATCTTGCCGCGGCCGACATCGATCGTGTCGCCGTCGACCTTTACTTCGCCGTTGAAACGGCCGTGCACGGAGTCGAAGCGGAAGAGGTGGGCGTTGGTCTCGACCGGGCCGAGATCGTTGATCGCCACGACCTCGATGTCCTTGCGGCCGGATTCCATGATGGCACGCAGCACGTTTCGTCCGATGCGCCCGAAGCCGTTGATTGCAACCCGCACTGCCATGTTGTCCTCCGTTATGCAGCCAGCCGGCACGCCTCTGCGGCGATCGCCTCGGCCGTGATGCCGAAATGCTTGTAGAGCTCCTGGTATTTACCCGAAGCGCCGAAACTATGCATGCCTACGAACGAGCCCTTGGCGCCCAACCAGCGCTCCCAGCCGAAGCCGGTCGCCGCCTCGCAGGCCACGCGTACGGTGCCGTCGGGACCCATGACGCTGGCCTTGTAGGCGGCGTCCTGCCGGGCGAACAGCTCCCACGACGGCATGGACACCACTGAAGCGGCGATGCCGTCCTTGGCCAGTAGGTCGCGCGCCGCCGTTGCCAGATGCACTTCCGAGCCGGATGCGATCAGGCGTACGGACGCGCTGGTGTCGCCGGCCAGCAGGTAGGCGCCCTTGGCGCAGAGATTGTCGTCGCCGGCGCCGCGCAGCGCCGGCAGGTTCTGGCGGGTGAGGGCGATCACGCTCGGCATCCGCCTCGACTCGAGCGCGATCTGCCAGCACTCGGCCGTCTCGATGGCGTCGGCTGGACGCATCACCATCAGGTTGGGAATGGCCCGCAGCGCGGACAGGTGCTCGACCGGCTGATGCGTCGGGCCGTCCTCGCCTAGTCCGATCGAATCGTGCGTCATGACGTAGATGACGCGCAGACCCATCAGCGCCGAGAGGCGGATCGAGGGCCGGCAATAGTCGGTGAAGACCAGGAAGGTGCCGCCGTAGGGGATCACGCCGCCATGCAGCGCCATGCCGTTCATCGCCGCAGCCATCGCGTGCTCGCGGATGCCGTAGTAGAGGTAGCGGCCCGATGCATCGGCCTTGGTGAAGGGCTTTTGGCCTGCACTCTTGGTGTTGTTCGAGCCGGTGAGATCGGCCGAGCCGCCGAGCGTATCGGGCAGCACGGGGTTGATGACCTCGAGCACTTCCTGGCTCGACTTGCGCGTGGCCCAGTTAGGCTTGTCGGCGGCCTGCTTGGCCTTGAACGCCTTGATGGTCTCGCCGGCGGCGGCCGGCAGATCGCCCTTCTGGCGGCGGTCGAACTCGGCGCGCAGCTCGTCGGCGAGTGCGGCATGCCGCTTCTCCCACTTGCGTCGCTGCGACTTGCCGCGACGGCCGACCTTGCGCCAAGCCTCGAGGATCGGCGCGGGAATTTCGAACGGCGGCGAGGTCCAGCCGAGCTTGGCGCGCGCGCCTGCGACCTCGTCCTTGCCGAGCGGCGAGCCGTGCGTTGCCGCCGTGCCGGCCTTGGTCGGCGCGCCGTAGCCGATCACCGTCTTGCAGGCGATCATCGAGGGCTTGTCGGTGACGTTGCGCGCCTTGCGGATCGCACGCGTCACGGCGTCGGCATCGTGACCGTCTACGGCTTGCACATGCCAGCCGGCCGCGAGGAAGCGCTTCTTGTGGTCTTCCGAGGTCGAAAGCGAGGTCGCGCCGTCGATCGAGATGCCGTTGTCGTCGAACAGCACGATCAGGCGGCCGAGGCCGAGATGGCCGGCAAGCGTGATCGCCTCCTGGCCGATGCCTTCCATCAAGCAGCCGTCGCCGGCGATGACGTACGTAAAGTGATCGACGATGTCGGCGCCGAAGCGGCTGGCCAGCGAACGTTCGGCGATGGCGAAGCCCACCGAGTTGCCCAGCCCCTGGCCGAGCGGGCCGGTCGTCGTCTCGATGCCCGTGGCATGGCCGTATTCGGGATGGCCGGCAGTCTTGCTGCCGACCTGGCGGAAGTGCTTCAGCTCGTCGAGCGTCATGTCGGGATAGCCGGTGAGATGCAGCAGCGAGTAGAGCAGCATCGAGCCGTGGCCGGCCGACAGAATGAAACGGTCGCGGTCGGGCCATTTGGGCGCCGACGGATCGAACTTCATGAATCTCGTAAACAGGACAGTGGCGGCGTCGGCCATGCCCATCGGCATGCCGGGATGGCCCGAATCAGCCTGCTGCACGGCGTCCATGGCGAGGGCCCTGATGGCGTTTGCCATGTCGCGGGGGGCAGCAGCGTTCGTTGCGGTCATTCTTTGTCTTTTTGGGCCTGGAGAATGGGCGACGGCGGCAACATATGCCGGCCGTGCTATCATGCGTCAATGCGCAAAACCCCGGCCTGCCCCCAACATTTTGCGACGCAAGAGCATCAACAGGTGCCAGATGTTGACCGCTCCCGGGGGAAACACTTATCCTTCCGAGATGGAGCAGATGCAGCCCGATGGCGGTGACCGACCCGCGGGCGGGGGTACGATGTCCAAAGCCGTAGATGCCAAGGACCGCGTCGATACCGCTCTCAGCCGGCTTGAGTCGATGGTCGAGGAACGCCTGCGCGCCGAAACCGCGCGTTCGGAGGAACTCGCCAAGCGTTTGTCGAAGCTCGAACAGCAGCACGAAGAACTGAGGAACGTGGCAGTGGAGGTCGAAGGCCGGCTGGAGCGGGCGATGGAATACATCCGCTCGCTGCTCTCGGCCGACCAAAAATAAACTGAGTAAACGTTTAAGTCCCCCTCAACGCCGAAAGGCGCAATAAACAAGGAGAAGCGGCCATGCCGCAGGTTGCAATCCGCATCGCCAATCGCACGTACGATTTGGCCTGCGGCGAAGGCGAGGAGGCACGCGTCCACGACCTCGCCGCCTATGTCGACGAGAAGGTCGCCTTGCTGCAGAAGAAGCTCCCCGGTGCGCCCGAGGTAAAACTGCTGGTACTCGCCGCTCTCCTGCTGGCCGAGGAAAGCCGCGAGGCGCGCACCACCGCCAAGGCCGCCGTGTCCGCGGGCGCCACAGCCACGGGCAACGCCGAGACATTGGCGTCGGCACTCGAAGAACTGATCACCGCCCGCGTCGACAAGATGTCCCAAAAAGTCAGCGGCGCGGCTTAAAAATTCCTTGTCCTCCCCCGTCAGCCGTCGCGGAGTCCGCGAAGGGAAGGGTAAAGACGGAGTGGCGATCGCATTGTGGCGGGCCCCCCGGGCGCCTATATTAGGCGTGGGGCGGATTTCTGCGCGGTGCGTGGTTCGCTTAAAACCCCGGGGCCAATAAGAACTCTCGGGAACTGTTCCTAGTTGGGATCTTGGTCCCGACTATACGGTGCCCACCTGCACTAGCAGGCCTTGGAGGTTCTACGAGCTATCGGCCCATCGTGGAGCCGCCCCACCTTGCTTTCATTCCCCGCATGACATGACACGCGAAGCCAAGAAGTCTCTGCGCAGCGCCATGCTCACCTGGCGTGCCGGCCTGACTGAGGCTGATCGCCGGAAGGCCAGCGATGGCCTAGTGGAGATGTTCCGGCGCGAGCGGCCGGTGGACAGGCCGGCGGTCGTTTCTGGCTTCTGGCCGATCAAGGACGAACTCGACATCCGCCCCCTCATGATCGACTTGGTCAAACAGGGCTGCCAACTCGCCCTGCCGGTCGTGGTTGGACGTGGCCAACCGCTGCAGTTCCGCGCCTGGCGACCGGGCGATCTGCTGGAAGCCGGCGTGTTCGGCACGCTGCAGCCCGGCGCCAAGTCTGAGACCCTCGAGCCCGACGCGCTGATCGTGCCGCTGCTCGCCTGCGACGGCGAGGGCTGGCGGCTGGGCTACGGCGGCGGCTTTTACGACCGCACGCTGCTGGGCCTGCGCAAGCGGCGCGATACAGTGGCCATGGGCGTGGGCTTCGACGGGCAACTGGTGCCCGATGTGCCGCACGGCCCCGACGATCAACGCATTGATTGGCTGTTGACCGACAAGCGCGCTTGCGCCTTTGTCTGACGCATGAAGGTTTTGTTCTGTGGCGACGTCGTCGGCCGCTCGGGCCGCGACGCGGTGGTCCGCGAGGTGCCGAAGCTCAAGGCCGCGCACGGGCTCGATTTCGTCGTCGTGAACGGCGAGAACGCCGCCGCCGGCTTTGGCATCACCGCCAAGATCTGCGCCGAGCTGCACGATGCCGGCGTGGACTGCATCACCACCGGCAACCACGCCTGGGACCAGCGCGAGATCATTCCCTACATCTCGCAAGACAAGCGCCTGCTGAGGCCGGTGAACTTCCCGCCCGGCACGCCGGGCTGGGGCGCCAACCTGTTCGAGACGGCGCGCGGCCAGAAGATCGTCGTGATCAACGTCATGTGCCGGCTGTTCATGGATGCGCTCGACGATCCGTTTCGCGGCGTCGATGCCGAGCTCGCCAAGTATACGCTGGGACGTTCGGCGCATTTCATCCTGATCGACGTCCACGGCGAGGCGACCAGCGAGAAGCAGGCGCTCGGCCATCACTGCGACGGCCGCGCCACCGCCGTGCTGGGCACGCACAGCCACGTGCCAACCGCCGACGGCTGGGTGCTGCCGGGCGGTACCGCCTACCAGAGCGATGTTGGCATGTGCGGCGACTACGACTCGGTGATCGGCATGAAGAAAGAAGCAGCCACCCTGCGATTCATCCGCAAGGTGCCGGGTGAGCGGCTGGCACCGGCCGAAGGAGAGGCCACGGTGTGTGCGGCAATCGTCGAAAGCGACGACAAAACCGGACTCGCCAAGTCGGTCCGGCCGGTCCGGGTGGGCGGGCGTCTGGCCCCGACCTGAGCGAGGGCCTGATCGTCGCAGCATCTTGTATCCCACAGGCCGAGCGGCTAGCTATTAGAAGTAGCTTGAAGGTGTCCGTTGACGTCCTGGGGATTATTCGGCATCCTCTTGAAGTTAAATGGTTTTTCGCCGGATTGGCGGACTGTCTTCAAGGTTAGAGGGGGCGTCGGAATCTAGGTTCCGACGTTTTTTAGCGGGGGCTTCGGCCCCCGCATTTTTTTGTCCGAATGGCCTCCCACAGTCCCAAAGCCTACGAGCCGTGGTATAGCCGGCGCACCAAGTCACTCAATCTGGTTGCTGCGCCATGGCTGGTCATTCCCAGTTCAAGAACATCATGCATCGCAAAGGGCGTCAGGACGCCCAGAAGGCGAAGATCTTCACCAAGCTGATCCGTGAAATCACCACGGCGGCGCGGCTGGGTGCGGCCGATCCCAATGCCAATCCACGCCTGCGCGCGGCGACGATCGCGGCGCGCGAAAACAACATGACGCGCGACACCATCGATCGCGCCATCAAGCGCGGCTCGGGTAGCGACGCCGACGCCAATTACGACGAGGTCCGCTACGAGGGCTACGGCCCCGGCGGCGTGGCGCTGATCGTCGAGGGACTGACCAACAACCGCAATCGCACGGCGGGTGAAGTCCGCTCGGCATTCAGCAAGTGGGACGGCAATCTCGGCGAATCCAACTCGGTGTCGTTCATGTTCGACCGCCAGGGCGAGTTCCGCTTTCCGCTCAAGGTCGGCACTGCCGACGAGGTGCTGGAGAAGGCGATCGACGCCGGCGCCGACGACGTGGTGAGCGGCGAGGGCGAAGAGGGCACGCACGAGATCTACTGCAGCCAGGAGAGTTTCAATTCGGTGCGCGAGGCGCTTGAGAAGTCGCTCGGCCAGCCGGCGAGCGCCAAGATCATGTGGCGGCCCAAGACCACGACGCCGATCGACGGCGCCGCCGCCGAAACCCTGATGAGCCTGATCGCGGCCCTCGAAGACAACGACGACGTCCAGAACGTCTACGCCAATTTCGAGGTGTCGGACGCTGCGCTCGCAAAGTTCGTGGCCTGACGCGGTAATGACATGAGATTGATCGGCCTCGATCCCGGTCTGCGGTTGACCGGCTGGGGCGTGATCGACGTCGAGGGCAATCGGCTGCGCCATGTCGCCCATGGCGTTGTGAAAGTCTCGGCCGACCAGACGCTGGCCGAACGGCTCAACGAGCTGTTCGAAGGCATCGCGGCCGTGATCCAGGTGCAGCAGCCTGCAGAGGCCGCCGTCGAGGAGACCTTCGTGAACACCAATCCCGGCACCACGCTCAAGCTCGGCCAGGCACGCGGCGTGGTCATGCTGGCGCCGGCGCGCGCCGGCCTGCCGGTGTTCGAATATGCCGCCAACCTGGTGAAGAAATCCGTCGTCGGCGCCGGCCACGCCGACAAGCGCCAGATCGCCATGATGGTCGGCCGCCTGCTGCCCGGCGTCGATGCCACCGCCGATGCCGCCGACGCGCTCGCAGTCGCTATCTGCCACGCCCATCATCGCGCCACCACCAAACGCCTGGAGGCGGCGCTTTGATCGCCAAGCTTAAAGGCATCGTCGATTCGGTCGCCACCGACAATGCCATCGTCGATGTCGGTGGCGTCGGCTATCTCGTGTCGGCTTCGTCGCGCACGCTGCGCGACCTCGTGACCGGCGGGCCGGTGACCATGCTGGTCGAGACCATCGTGCGCGAGGACGCCATCGCGCTTTATGGCTTCCTCGAAACCGCAGAACGCGACTGGTTCCGCATCCTGACGACGGTGCAGGGCGTCGGCGCGCGCGTGGCGCTGTCGATCCTCTCGACCCTCTCGCCCGACGAGATCGCCCGCGCCATTGCCGCCCAGGATCGCGCGACGCTCAGCCGTCCCGTCGGTGTCGGGGCCAAGCTCGCGGCGCGCCTCGCCACGGAACTCAAGGACAAGGCGGCGGCGTTTGGTTCGGCTCCCGCCGCGGCGGCGGTTGCCGGCGCTCCGGAGGGCGCAGCGGGTTCGATCAATGAAGACGCGGTCTCGGCTCTTGTGAACCTCGGCTACAAGCGCGTCGAAGCCTTCAGCGCCGTGGCCCGTGTCACGCACCGGCTCGGCGCCGACGCCAAGCTCGATGCCGTGATCCGCGCCGGCCTGCAGGAGCTGGCGCGATGAGCCAGGCACCGAAGAATGCAGGGGGCGACAGGTTGGTGGCAGGCAAGCTCCGCGAGGAGGACGCCGCCGAGCTTGCGATGCGACCGCAGGTGCTCGACGACTTCGTCGGCCAGAAGCAGGTCCGCGAGAACCTGAAGATATTCATCGCCGCCGCCAAGGCGCGCGGCGAGGCGCTTGACCACGTTCTATTCCACGGGCCGCCCGGCCTAGGCAAGACGACGCTGGCGCAGATCGTGGCGCGAGAGATGGGCGCGGGGTTTCGCGCCACCTCGGGGCCGGTAATCCAGAAGGCGGGCGATCTCGCTGCCCAGCTCACCAACCTGCAGCCGCACGACGTGCTGTTCATCGACGAGATTCATCGCCTCAATCCGGCGATCGAGGAAATCCTCTATCCGGCGATGGAGGACTTCCAGCTCGACCTGATGATCGGCGAGGGGCCGGCGGCGCGTTCGGTGCGCATCGAGCTGCCGCCGTTCACGCTGGTCGGCGCCACGACGCGCTCGGGCCTGATGACGCGGCCGTTGCGCGAGCGCTTCGGCATTCCGTTGCGCATGATCTTTTATGAACCGGCCGAGCTGGAAATCATTGTTCGCCGCGCCGCCCGCGTTCTCAAGATGGAGGTCGCCGACGATGGCGCCGCCGAGATCGCCAAGCGTTCCCGCGGCACGCCGCGCGTCGCCAACCGGCTGCTCCGCCGTGTCCGCGACTTCGCGGCGGTAGCGGGCCATTCGAAGGTCAACGCCAAGGCGGCAGACGAGGCGCTGAAGCGACTGGAGGTCGACACGCGCGGCCTCGATGCCATGGACCGCCGCTACCTGGTCTGCATCGCCGAGCATTACGGCGGTGGCCCGGTCGGCGCCGACACGCTGGCCGCCGCCCTGTCGGAAGAGCGCGACGTCATCGAGGACGTGATCGAACCCTATCTTATGCAGCTCGGCCTGCTGATGCGCACGCCGCGCGGGCGGCTGCTGTCGGAAGGCGGCTACCGCCATCTCGGGATCGACGTGCCGAAGGGTCAGAAGCAGCAGCTCGACCTGCTCGTCGATCAAAGTGAAACGCCGGAGGAGGCATGAGTGCACCTACCAGCGGGCGCATCGAGGCCGGCGTGCACGTTCTTCCGTTACGGGTCTATTACGAGGACACCGACGCCGCCGGCATCGTCTACTACGCCAACTGGCTGCGCTTCCTCGAACGCGGACGGACCGAATTGTTACGGCTGCTTGGCCAGGAGCACAGCGCGTTGCGCGAGGAGCGCGGCATCAATTGGGTCGTGCGCCGCTGCACCATCGACTACCTGAAGCCGGCGCGACTGGATGAAACGATCGAGATCGTCACGAGTTGCGGCGCCTTGCGCGGCGCCTCGCTCGACATGATCCAGGAGGCCCGGCGGGGTGCCGAAACTCTCGTGCGGGCTGAAATGGTCGTTGCCTGTATGGGCGAAGGCGGCCGGCCCGCCCGGCTGCCGCTCCAGGTAAAGACAGCCCTCGCCACGGTCACACCGGCCGGGGACTCGCCCCGCTCGCGCCATATTCGGCTATAAAACTCACGAACCGACGGAGATTTACAAATGGACGCGTACGCGCAGGTTGCCGGCAGCCCCCTCGGCGGCGGCACCGGGGTCATGGATATGTCGATCGTCGGCCTGTTCCTGCAGGCCGACTGGGTGGTCAAGGCGGTGATGATCGCCCTGATCCTGGCCTCGTTCTGGTCGTGGGCGGTCATCTTCGAAAAGATCCTGAAGCTGCGTTCGCTGAAGCGCCGGGCACTCGCCTTCGAGGACACGTTCTGGTCGGGGGTGTCGCTGGAGGATCTCTACGATCGCGTGGGAGCCAAGCCGGACGATCCGATGTCGAGCATCTTCTCCGCCGCGATGCGCGAATGGCGGCGCTCCGTGTCCAAGGGGCTGGCGGTCAGCGCCACGGCGCGCGCCGCGCTGCGCCAGCGCATCGAACAGGTGATGAGCGTCACCATCCAGCGCGAGATGGAGGCGATAGAGAAGCGTCTGGGCTTCCTCGCCACGGTCGGCGCCAACGCCACCTTCGTCGGCCTGTTCGGCACGGTGTGGGGCATCATGAATAGCTTCGGCCACATCGCGCAGTCCAAGAACACCTCGCTCGCCGTGGTCGCGCCCGGCATCTCCGAGGCGCTGTTCGCCACCGCCATCGGCCTGGTCGCCGCCATTCCGGCAGCCGGCGCCTACAACATCCTGTCCGGCCAGGTCGGGCGCTACGCGCAACAGCTCGAATCCTTCGCCGGTGAATTCATCACCATCCTGTCGCGTCAGCTTGAGGAGCAACCCTGATGGCTGGCGTTCTCCAGACGGGCGCCTCGGGCACCCGCTTCCGGCGGCGGCGCTTCGTGCCGATCTCCGAGATCAACGTCACGCCGCTGGTCGACGTCATGCTGGTGCTGCTGGTGATCTTCATGATCACGGCACCGCTGCTGCAGGTCGGCGTGCCGGTCGATCTGCCCAAGACCAGCGCCCAGCAGGTCGGCGGCAAGGACGAGCCGCTGGTCGTCACCGTCAACGCCAAGGACGAGGTGTTCCTGGGCGAGACCAAGTTCGAGCTGAAGGAGCTCTCCGAGAAGTTGAAGGCGGTGCACGAGCAGAAGCCCGACCAGCGCGTCTTCATCCGCGGCGACAAGTCGGTGAACTACGGCAAGATGATGGAAGTCATGGGTGTCGTGATCGAGACCGGCTTCCGCCAGCTCGGCCTGCTCGGCGAGCAGGCGCAGCCGGTTCCCGCGACGCCTGCCGCACCCGCGCCGCGGGCCGCGCCGCAACCCACGCCGCGCCGCTAACCGACGGAGGTCTCTCCACCGATGCGTTCAACGTCCACCGACAGTGCAGGCATGCGCACGCCAGCCGTGGCGTCGGCGGTGGTGCACGCCTCGGTCCTGGTCGTGGCGTTTATCGGTCTTCCAGACTTCTTTCGACAACCGCCGCCGCTCGAACCCGAGCCGGTGATGGTCGAGTTCGAGGCGATCGACAAGAAGGCCGCTGCGCCCAAGGTCGGCAATCCGCCGCCGCAGCCCAAGGACGCGCCGATCGCCGAAGAGACGACCAAGGCGCCGCCGCCCAAGACCGCGGACCCGCCGCCCGCGCCGCCGCCGCCCAAGCCGGTCGAGGAGGCGGCCGTGCAGCCTCCGCCTCCGCCGCCCAAGCCGCCGGAGCAGGCCAAGCCCGAGCCGCCCAAGCCGGCGGAGGAAATCGTGGCGCTGAAGCCCAAGGAGCCCGAGCCGCCGAAGGTCGAGAAGCCGCCGGAGCCACCCAAGCCCGCGCCCGAGGTCAAGAAAGTCGAGCCGCCGAAACCCACGCCACCGCCGCCACCCAAGCCGCCGGCGCCGAAGACAGTCGACTCGATGGTCGACGATATCCTGAAGAACCAGCAGTCACCCAACAAAGTGCAAACGCCGGAGCAGCAACCCAAGCCGCCGCCGCAGGTCACGCGTCAGGCGCCGGCCGCGCCGCAACTGGCCGCTGTCGTGACCGCGAGCGAGGTCGAGGGCGTGCGCCAGAAGATCCGGCCGTGCTGGAATTTCCCCGCCGGCGTGAAGGACCAGAACGCGCTGATCGTGACCTTGATCGTGCAGATGAACCAGAACGGCACGCCGGTGAAAGCCGACTTCAAGGACACCGGCCGCTACAACAACGACCCCGCCTATCGCGCCGCGGCCGACGCCGCCCATCGTGCGATCATGAACCCGGTGTGCCAGCCGTGGCCGTTGGCGCCCGAGAAATTCGCCAACTGGCGAACCATCACCTTCAATTTCGATCCACGCGACTACTGAGCCGCGTGGCGCTATAGAATGACCCATACAGCTCCAAGAGGTTCGACATGATGATCCCCCGACATCTGCGGACGATTTTCTATGCCGCCGTTCTCGCTTCGGCGGCGCTGCCGGCGAGTGCACAACTCACCATCGACATGACCAAGCCCAGCTTCGAGCCGGTGCCGATCGCCATCGTCGATTTCGCGGGCGACGCGGTCGGCGGGCAGATGGCGACGGTGATCCGCAACAACCTGCAGAACTCCGGCCTGTTCCGCTCGATCCCGCCGGGCGCATTCATCCAGCAGAACGTCAATCCCAACGGCGCCCCGCGCTTCGCCGACTGGCGCGGCATCGGCGCGGCCGGACTCGTTGTCGGCCAGGTGACGACCGTCGGCGGCAACCTCAAGGTCGATTTCCGCTTGTGGGACGTCGTGGTCGGCCAGCAGGCCGCGGGCCTCTCGTTCACCAGCCAGTCCGACAAATGGCGCCGGCTCGCCCACATCATCTCCGACGCAATCTACAAGCGCGTCACAGGCGAAGAGGGATATTTCGACACCCGCATCGCCTACGTCTCGGAGACCGGGCCGCTCAACAACCGCGTCAAGCGCATCGCGGTCATGGACCAGGATGGCGCCAACACCAAATACATCACCGATGGCCGCACCATCGCGCTGACGCCGCGCTTTTCGCCGACGCTGCAGGAAATCGTCTACATGGCCTACGGCGAGAATCGGGGCCCGCCGCGCGTCTATCTGCAGAACGTCGACAGCGGCCGCCGCGAGACGCTCGGCAGTTTCCCCGGCATGAGCTTTGCACCGCGCTTTTCGCCGGATGGCGGCAAGGTGGCGATGAGCCTTGCCGCCGACGGCAACACCGATCTCTACGAAATGGACGTGCGTGGCCGCGCCCAGCGTCGCCTCACCAACACGCCGGCGATCGATACCTCGCCGAGCTATTCCAACGACGGCACGCAGATCGTCTTCAACTCCGATCGCGGCGGCACGCAGCAGCTCTATGTCATGAGCGCGAGCGGTGGCGGCGAGAAGCGCATCAGCTTCGGTGATGGCCGCTATGCCACGCCGGTATGGTCGCCGCGCGGCGATTACATCGCCTTCACCAAGATCTCGAGCGGCGGTTTCGGCATCGGTATCATGCGGCCCGACGGCAGCGGCGAGCGCATTCTGGCCAGCGGCTTTTTGGTCGAGGGCCCAACCTGGGCACCGAATGGGCGGGTGCTGGCATTCTTCCGCCAGCAGCCGAATTCGGCCGGTCGCGCGGGGTCGGTGACCCTTCACTCAATTGACATAACCGGTCGCTTCGAACACCAGATTCCTACAGCGACGGATGCCTCGGATCCAGCCTGGTCACCCTTGATTCCGCAGTAGCGAACGATATGATAAGGGCTGTCGACTCGGTCGTAACGTCGCTCGGGTCTACCCATTCCGGGGGCCGTGGAACTCAAGAGGAGCGTCGGCGTTAGAGAAACGTCGCGCGAAAGGATTAGGACGACAATGCGCATGATCAAGGCTTTCGCGGCTATCGCTGCGTTGATGTTTATGGCTGCTTGCAGCAGCGAACAACCGGCCGCTCCGGCCGGCGCGACAGTGACCCCCGGGTCGGTTGCGGATTTCCGGCAGAACGTGGGCGATCGTGCCTTCTTCGACACCGATATGTCGACCATCCGCAACGACGGTCGCGCGACCCTCGGCCGCCAGGCCGAGTGGTTGAAGAAGTACACCAATTACGCCATCACGATCGAAGGCCACGCCGACGAGCGCGGTACCCGTGAGTACAATCTGGCGCTCGGCGAGCGTCGTGCACAGGCGGTTCGCCAGTACCTGGCCGCCCAGGGCGTGCCGGCGGCACGTCTCAAGACGATCAGCTATGGCAAGGAACGTCCCGACGTCGTCGGCTCCGACGACGGCGCGTGGTCGCGCAACCGCCGTGCCGTGACGACCCTCCAGTAGGGTCTGCACGCAAGACGAGATCGAACGCCGGTCGCCCAGCGACCGGCGTTTTCGTTTGAGGCTTTCGCGGTCATGCCTGAAAATGGCCCTCTTTCTCCCGGACTATCGTTGCACATGAAGACCTCCCTGCCGCGTCTCCTGGTTATCCTGGCCCTCGCGGTGTCGACGCTGACTCCCTCTTTGGCGAGCGCCCAGCGCGTCGATCTGGTTTACGTCGAGGATCGGCTGAACCAGTTGCAGCAGGCGATCACGCTTCTGACCGGCCAGCTCGAGCAGCTGCAATACCGCAACCAGCAACTGCAGACGCAGCTCGAGCGGATGCAGGCTGACTACGAGTTCCGCCTCGAGCAGATGGAAAAGGGCGGTGCCAAGCCCGGTGGCGCCGGACCAGCACCGCGTCTGGCAGTTCCGTCTCCAGCCGCGCCTCCGTTGACCGCGCCGGGCGGTGGCGTCGCCGCCGTGCCGCCGGCCGCCGCCGTGCCGCCGGCCGCCGCCGGTGGCGGCGACAAGCTCTACGATGACGCCTTCAAGCTGCTGCAGGACGGCGACTACGCCGGTGCCGAGCGCGGCTTCAAGACCTTCATCCAGCGCAATCCGCAGCACGTGCTGGCCGGCAACGCGCAATACTGGCTGGGCGAGACCTATTACGCCCGCCGCGACTACCAGAATGCGATGACCGCGTTCGCCGAGGGCTACAAGGTCTACAAGGCGAGCCCCAAGGGGCCTGACAATCTCCTGAAGCTCGGCATCACGCTGTCGGCGCTCAACCGCAAGCAGGACGCCTGCTCGGTGTTCGCGCGCTTCGGCCAGGACTATCCACGCGCCACCGACCTGCAGAAGCGCCGCGTCGACCAGGAGCGGCAGCGCAGCCAGTGCGGCTGAGCGTCCCCGACTTCGAGCGGCTGATGCAGCCATTCGAACCCTTCGAGAAAAATCCGGTGCTCGCCGTCGCCGTCTCGGGCGGCCGTGATTCGCTCGCTCTTGCTCTTCTCGCCGATGCCTGGGCGCGGGCGCGGCAGGGCAGGGTGCTGGCACTGATCGTCGACCATGGTCTCAGGCCTCAATCGGCCGCCGAAGCCACCGCCACCGAAGCGACCCTCACCAGCCAGGCGATAGCCGCGAAAATCCTGCGCTGGTGCCACGACAGTCCGACGACCGGCATCCAGCAGGCCGCGCGCGCGGCGCGCTATCGCCTGATGTTCGGTGCCTGCCGCGATCACGGCCTGCTGCATCTCCTTGTTGCCCACCACGCGGAGGACCAGGCCGAGACGGTAAGCATGCGTGCTGCCCGTGCGAGTGGCCCCGACGGTCTCGCCGGGATGGCAGCGCTGGTCGAGCATGCCGACGTGCGCGTGCTGCGCCCTCTGCTCGAGATCCCGCGAACGCGTCTAACGGCCACGCTCGAGGATCGGGGCGTACGTTGGATCGACGACCCGTCCAATTCAGATCCCCGCTTCGAGCGCGCACGATTGCGCGCCTCCGGCGGCGTTCGCGCCGCGCCGGGACGCGCCGTCGAAATCCGGGCAGCGGCCGAGACCCGGCTGGCCGAGGCCTGCGTGGATACGCTCGAGTTCGACCCAGCCGGCGAACTCGCTATAGACCGCGGCCGCTTCGCCAAACTGGGTACCGCTGTACGTGCCCGGATGTTGAGCCGCGTCCTCCAGGCCGTCGGCAGCAGCGGTCATCCGCCCAAGCGGGAGCGGATCGAACGCGCCCTCGGACGCCTCGCAGGCCCCGTCGAACGCGGAAAATCGGGCAAAGCGCGTGATTTCACCCTCGCTGCATGCAGACTGGCCTTGCGCCAGGCGCCGGGCAGCCGCCGCTTGCGCTGGCTGGTTTGGTCCGAAAATGGCAGGAACGGGGGCCAGCCCCTCGTCCCAGCAGCATTTTTTGCTTGCGGCGCGCCGGCCGCGCACCATGTAGATTAAGCTTCCAGTAACGAATCGAGTGCCCGTGAATCCGTTCAATCGCAACGCTGCCCTCTGGATCGTCATCGTCCTGCTGCTCGCGCTGCTCTACAGCGTCTTCCAGGGCGGCACCGGCCGCTCCGCCGGTAACGCCATCTCCTATTCGGACTTCATCCGGGCGGTCGATTCCGGCCAGGTCCAGGATGTCCGCGTCCAGGGCAACATCGTTACCGGCACCTTCCGCGAGCCGCGCAACGGCGTGCAGCGCTTCTCGACCTATACCCCGGCCGCCGACGGCGCCCTGATGGACCGCGTGATCAACAAGGTCGACCGCGTTGACGCCGGGCCGGCGGAAGAGGGCGTCAACATCGGCAGCATCTTCGTGAGCTGGCTGCCCGTCCTCGTGCTGGTCGGCGTCTACATCTTCTTCCTGCGCCAGATGCAGAACGGCACCGGCCGCGCCATGGGTTTCGGCAAGTCGCGCGCCCGCCTGCTGACCGAGAAGCACGGCCGCGTCACTTTCGAGGATGTCGCCGGCATCGACGAGGCCAAGGCCGAGCTCGAGGAGATCGTCGACTTCCTCAAGGATCCGCAGAAATTCCAGCGCCTGGGGGGCAAGATTCCCAAGGGCTGCCTGCTCGTCGGTCCGCCGGGCACTGGCAAGACCTTGCTGGCGCGCGCCATCGCCGGTGAAGCCAATGTGCCGTTCTTCACCATCTCGGGTTCCGACTTCGTCGAGATGTTCGTCGGCGTCGGCGCCAGCCGCGTGCGCGACATGTTCGAGCAGGCCAAGAAGAACGCGCCCTGCATCGTGTTCATCGACGAAATCGACGCGGTCGGCCGCCATCGCGGCGCGGGCCTCGGCGGCGGCAACGACGAGCGTGAGCAGACTCTGAACCAGTTGCTGGTCGAGATGGATGGCTTCGAGGCCAATGAGGGCGTGATCCTGATCGCCGCCACCAACCGGCCCGACGTGCTCGATCCGGCGCTGCTGCGTCCCGGCCGCTTCGACCGCCAGGTCACGGTACCCAACCCCGACATCGCCGGCCGCGAGAAGATCCTCAAGGTCCATATGCGCAACGTGCCGCTGGCGCCCGACGTCGATCCGCGCGTCGTCGCGCGCGGCACGCCGGGGTTCTCCGGCGCCGATCTCGCCAACCTGGTGAACGAGGCCGCCCTGCACGCCGCCCGTGTCGGCAAGCGTCTCGTCACCCAGTCGGACTTCGAATTCGCCAAGGACAAGGTGATGATGGGCGCCGAGCGGCGTTCGATGGTGATGAGCGACGAAGAGAAGAAGCTCACGGCCTATCACGAGGCCGGCCACGCCATCGTCGGCCTGCACATGCCCGGCCACGATCCGCTGCACAAGGTCACGATCATTCCACGCGGCCGCGCGCTCGGCCTCACCATGCGCCTGCCTGAGCGCGATCGACTGAGCTACAACAAGCAGTTCTGCATCGGCAACCTGGCCTCGGTGTTCGGCGGCCGCGAGGCCGAGATCCTGATCTTCGGGCCGGAATTCGTTACCAACGGCGCCATGGGCGACATCCAGCAGGCAACGCGCCTCGCTCGCGCGATGGTGATGGAATGGGGCATGAGCGAGAAGCTCGGCCGTGTGCGCTACAGCTCGAACCAGGAGGAAATATTCCTCGGCCATTCGGTGTCGCAGACGACGAACATCTCGCCCGAGACGGCGCGCCTGATCGACGACGAGGTCCGCTCGCTGATCGAGGACGGCGAGAAGACCGCGCGCCAGATTCTTACCGACAATATCGGCCAGCTACACTCTGTCGCCAAGGCGCTGCTCGAATACGAGACGCTGAGCGGCGACGAGGTGAAGGGCATCATGCGCGGCGAGACGATCAACCGGCCCGATCCGACCGACGTCTCGGGCGGTTCGGACAAGCCGCGGCGTTCGTCGGTGCCGAGCAGTACCGGTCCGGCGCCCGGCGCCAATCCCGAGCCGCAGCCGGGCGTTTGACGGCGGCCTTCGCCGGCCTCGCGCTTGATCGCGTCAGGCTGATGGCGGTCCTCAACGTCACGCCCGATTCCTTCTCCGACGGCGGTGAACGCTTCGAAGCAACGCAGGCCATCGACGATGGCCTGCGTTTCGTTTCGGAGGGTGCCGATGTCGTCGATGTCGGCGGTGAGTCGACCCGGCCCGGCTCGCAACAAATCCCTGTCGAGGAAGAACTGCACCGCGTCGTACCGGTGGTCGCAGCACTTGCGCGTCAGGGCGTTCTGGTGTCGATCGATACGCGGCGCGCGGCCGTGGCGCGGGCCTGTCTCGATGCCGGCGCACGCATCGTCAACGATGTCTCTGCCTTGCGCGACGATCCCGAGCTGCTGTCGTTGGTCGCGGAGCGCGCCGTCGATGTCGTCCTGATGCACCGGCGCGGCAGCTCGAACGACGCTTACAAAGGCCCGGCTTACGTCGATGTCGTCGAGGACGTGCGGGCCTTCCTGCTCGACCGCGCGCGCGAATGCGAACTTGCCGGTGTCGAGCGCCGCCATATTGCGATCGATCCCGGTATCGGCTTTGGCAAGAGCGTTCAGGAGAATGTGCAGTTGATCGGCAACGTCCGCCGGCTGGCCGAGACCAACTATCCGGTGCTGGTCGGGTCCTCGCGCAAGAGCTTCATTGGCAGCCTGACAGGGCTGGAAAACCCCAAGGAGCGCGATCCTGCGTCAGTGTGGCTGGCCGTCGAAGCTGCCCGCCGGGGCGCCGCCATCGTGCGCGTCCATGACATCAATGGAACACGGCAGGCGCTCGCCGTTGCGGCGGCAATGGGGTAAAATACCCGCCATGTCCCGTTCCTTATTCGGCACCGACGGCGTACGCGGCCGCGCCAACAGCGATTCCATGACGGCCGAAAACGTCATGCGTATCGGCATGGCGGCCGGCCTCGTCTTCAACCGCGGCGGCCACCGCCATCGCGTCGTCGTCGGCAAGGACACGCGGCTGTCGGGCTACATGATCGAGCAGGCGCTGACCGCCGG
Source organism: Asaia bogorensis (assembly GCA_945905835.1). GTDB lineage: Bacteria > Pseudomonadota > Alphaproteobacteria > Reyranellales > Reyranellaceae > Reyranella. The sequence goes on along the minus strand of CAMDQJ010000043.1, from coordinate 12,630 downwards.
TTTCCTGTCGGTCGGCATGGACGTCCTGCTGCTGGGCCCGATCCCGACGCCGGCCGTTGCCTTCCTGACGCGCGCCATGCGCGCCGATGTCGGCGTCATGATCTCGGCCTCGCACAATCCCTACGAGGACAACGGCATCAAGCTGTTCGGTCCGGACGGCTTCAAGCTGTCCGACGCGGTCGAGGATGAAATCGAGAAGCTGGTGCTGTCGCCCGGCGACATGCGCCGCGCCGCACCGGCTGCGATCGGCCGCGCCAAGCGCCTGGAAGACGCCGAAGGGCGCTACATCGAGGCAGTCAAAGCGTCGGCCGCGCGGGGCCTCACTTTCTCCGGCCTCAAGGTCGTCATCGATTGCGCTCATGGCGCTGCCTACAAGGTGGCGCCGACCGTGCTGTGGGAGCTGGGCGCCGACGTCGTGCCGTTCGCCGTGTCGCCCGACGGCTTCAACATCAACGGCAATTGCGGCTCGACCCATCCGGCGTCGCTGCAGGAGCGCGTGATCGAGCAGAAGGCCGATCTCGGCATTGCCCTCGACGGCGATGCCGATCGCGTCGTGCTGGTTTGCGAGAAAGGCCTGCTGATCGACGGCGACCAGCTGATGGCCACGATCGCCGACCAGTGGAAGCGTGACGGCCGTCTTCTCGGCGGCGGCATCGTGGCCACCGTGATGTCGAATCTCGGGCTGGAGCGCTATGTCGGCGCGCGCGGCCTGTCGCTCGTGCGCACCCAGGTCGGCGACCGCTACGTGCTCGAGCGCATGCGCGCCGACGGCTTCAACCTGGGCGGCGAGCAGTCCGGCCACATCATCATGACCGACCACGCCACCACCGGCGATGGCCTGATGGCAGCGCTGCAGGCGATGGCGGCACTGATCAAGAGCGGCAAGCCCGCCAGCGAGACGTTTCGTGCCTTCGAGCCGGTGCCGCAGCTCCTGAAGAACGTGCGCGTCGCCGACGCCAACGCGGCACTCGAAGCGGCGTCGGTGATGAAGGCCATTGCCGCCGGCGAAGCCCGCCTCGGCAGGGGCGGTCGCGTCCTGGTGCGCAAGTCGGGTACCGAGCCGCTGATCCGCGTCATGGCCGAGGGCGACGATTCGGACCTCGTGCGCGCCGTGGTCGACCACATCATCGAGGCCATTCCCCGCCAAGCGGCGTGAAGGGGGCTGCATGAAAGGCCGCGTCCTGATCGTCGCCGGATCGGATTCCGGCGGCGGCGCCGGCATTCAGGCCGACATCAAGACGGTTACGGCGATGGACGGCTTTGCCGCCACCGCCATCACCGCGCTTACCGCCCAGAACACCGAAGGCGTCCACGGGGTCGTGCCGGTCGATCCGGCCTTCATCGCCCAGCAGATCGAAGTGGTGCTGAGCGACATCGGAGCGGACGCGCTGAAGACCGGCATGCTGCACAGCGCTGAGGTCATCGCCACGGTGGTGGCCTCTTTCAAGAAGCATGCGCCGGGCGTGCCGCTGGTCGTCGATCCGGTGATGGTGGCGAAGGGCGGGCATCGCCTGCTGCTGAGCAACGCGGAGGCGGCGCTGCGCAACGTGCTGCTGCCGATGGCGGCACTACTCACGCCGAACCTGCCCGAGGCCGAGGTGCTGGTAGGCTTTCCGGTACGGATCGAAGCCGACATGAAGCGCGCGGCCGAGAAATTAGCGGCGCTCGGAGCCAAATCAGTACTGATGAAGGGTGGCCACCTCGAAGGCGACCGCGTGATCGATCTTCTGTTCCACGACGGTCGCTTCGAGCGCTTCGAGGATGCTCGCATCCAAAGCAGCAGCACTCATGGCACGGGCTGCACACTCGCTTCCGCGATCGCGGCCGGTCTTGCCCAGAAGATGACGCTCGGCGATGCCGTCACCCGCGCCCGTACCTATGTCCGCCGGGCCATCGAGACCGCGCCCGGCTTCGGCCGAGGTCACGGGCCGCTCAATCACGCCGTGACGGTCAAACCAGACTGGCGGTAGCGGCCTGTGGGTGAGCCGGCAGCCACTTGCCGGCCTCGGCCAGGGCGATGAAGTTCCAGAGCTCGCGGTTGAAGGCGTCAGGCTCCTCGATGTTCACGGTGTGGCCGGTCTTGGCGAACATTGCGAGGCCCGCATTGGGCAGCACACGCTTCATATAAAGGCTGGGCTGTAGGCAGGGCTCGTCCTCGTCGCCGCAGATGATCAGTACTGGCAGATCGAGTTTCTTCCACTCCTCCTCGAAGTCGTAGAGCGACGGACGCTTGCCCTGGAAATTTTCCATGGTGTTGGCGGCGCCCGTATCGGGATGCTCGCCGAGATGCTTCACGAACTCGGCGAAGCCGCGCGGATCCTTCTGCTTGAAGCGTGAGCGCGTCGGATTGCCGACCAGGCTTTCGGCGTATTTCACCATGCCCTCGGCACGGATATTCTTGGCCGTCGCCTGGGCATTCTTCTTGAACGCCTCGTGTCCGTCGCGGCCGGCGCCAGAACCACCACCGGCCAGGGTCAGCGACAGCGCACGGTCGCGGTAGAGCCGGCCGAAATGCGCCGTCGCGAAAGCGCCTTGCGAGAGACCGACGACATGCGCCTTGGCGATCCTTAAATGGTCGAGCACATGCCCGGCGTCGTCGACGGCCTGTCGCTGGCCGTAGGCCTCGGCCTTTTCCGGCACGTCGGAGCCGGGATAGCCGCGGAAGGAATAGGTGATGCAGCGATGCTTGCGGGCGAAGAAGCGCATCTGCGGCTCCCAGCTCCGGTGATCGCCGCTGTATTCGTGCACGAACATGATCGACGTGCCGCTGCCGGCTTCCTCGTAATAGAGCTTTACGCCATCGGGTGCTGTCGCGTGCGGCATGGCTCTCTCCGGTTCAGGCGCCGAAGCGTTCGATGCGCTCCAGCACGGTGGGAATCTTGTCGTCGGTGACGTTGGCGAAGGCAAAGCGCACGAAGCGCTCCTGGCCGGCGCCAAACATGTCGCCGGGGATGGTGAGCAGGTTCTCCTCGTCGGCAAGGCGCTTGGAGACATCGGTTGAGCGCTGGCCGGCGAAAGGATGTTCCACGTAGGCGAAATAGGCGCCGATGCTGACGAGCCGCCAGCGGTTGGAGCGCTGCAGGCCGGCCTCGAGCAGGTCGGCGCGCGCCTTCAGGCCCTGCGTGTTCTGCCGCGCCCATGGCAGCAATTTGCGCAGGCCGTAGAGCGCAGCCTCCTGGCCCAGCCGCGGCGGGCAGATCGAGACGCAGTCCATCGCCTTCTCGATCTCGGCGATCATCTTCGTGCCGGCGGTGATGCCGCCGACGCGGTAGCCAGTGAGCGCGAAGACCTTAGAGAAACTGTAGAGGTGGATCAGCGTGCGCCGCCAGTCGGGATCGGCGAACAGCTCGTGCGGACGCTGCCCTTCGGGCAGGAAGTCCTTGTAGGTCTCGTCGAGGATGAGCGCGATGCCGCGCTGCTTGGCGAGTTCGTAGAAGGCGTGCAGGGTTTCGCGTGGATAGACCGCGCCGGTCGGGTTGTTGGGCGAGATCAGAACGATGGCGCGGGTGCGCGGTCCGATCAGCTTGGCAGCATCCTCGGCATTCGGGATGGCGCCGGTGTCCGGCCGGAAATCGAGCGATACCGGCTCGACGCCCTGCATGCGCATCCACATGTCGTGATTGAAGTAGTGGGGACGGGGCAGGATGACCTGGTCGCCAGCCTGGGCCAGGCTCATCAGCGCCAGGCAGAAAGCCTGGTTGCAGCCCGATGTGATGCCGACTTCGTTCGCCGCGATGGTAGCTCCATAAAAGGACGACAGATGCGCCGAATAGGCGTCGCGCAACGGCGGCAGTCCCAGAATAGGCGTGTAGCCGTGCATCGCCGGGTCGAGCAGCCGTTCGCCCAGATGCTGGCGCAGTTCGAGGGCCGGCGGATAGCCCGGAACGGCCTGACTGAGGTCGATCAGAGGGCGGCTGGCGGGAAAAACCCGCCCCTGAACCCAACGCCTTGTTTCACCGATCGGCGAGGGGTCGACGGCGGCGAGCCAGGGATTGGCCGACGGGAAGTCCTGCATGCGCAAAAACCAATTCACTCGTTCATTGCGGTATTGCCGTCCGGCGCGAGGCCTTTTTCGGCGGCCGGAGCATCTGGCGCTCGCCTCTGTCTGTCAAACCGTCCTCAGGCGTCGGCCGATGAAGAATTTAGATTGCCCGCGGAGGCGCTTTCCGTTTAGCATCGTTACAAGGTTCCGCGCGAGGGCTGTCGGACAACCATCAGCCGTCCGGTCAAGACGGCGCATAGGAGGAAAAAGCCATGGCTTCCAGGAAAGTCAGTCGCCGTCGTTTCGTTGCCGCTACTGCCGCAGCATCGACTGTTTTTGTTGCAGCACCTTTCGTTCGTGGCGCCTACGCCGCCGGCCAAGTCTCGGTGTTTTTCTGGGACCATTGGGTGCCGGCTGGCAACGTAGAGATGCGCAAGCAGGTCGCGGCATTCAGCGAAAAGAACAAGGTCGAGGTGAAAGCCGACTTCATCACGTCGCAGGGGCAGCAGACCCTCCTGACTATCAACGCCGAGGCGCAGGCACGCCGCGGTCATGACGTGATCACCATTGCCAACTGGAACGTGCAGGACCACGCCGACAAGCTCGAGAATGTCGATGACGTGGTCGGTCGGTTGATCGGCAAATATGGCGATGCCAACGCGGTGTCTAACTACCTGGGCAAGAGCAAGGGCAAATGGGTTGGGGTGCCGTCAAGTTGGGGTACTCAGAACAAGGGCCCTGCCGCGCGTATCAGCATGATGAAGGAGTTTGCCGGCCTCGATCTGCTGAAGATGTACCCGGCTGCGGACGTGCCCGAGACAGCCGAGTCAAAGGCGTGGACCAACGAGGCCATGCTGGCGGCGGCCGAAGCGTGCTTCAAGGCAGGCAAGCCGTTCGGCATCGGCCTCGGCACAACGGCGGACAATGTCGATACGGCGGGGTCGCTCTTTGCCTCCTTCGGCGCTGAACTGGTCGATGCCAAGGGTACCATCCAGATCAAGTCGGCGGCTGTTCGCCAGGCGCTGGAATACTGCCAGAAGCTGGTGAAGTTCCTGCCCGCCGACGCGCAGAGCTGGGACGACTCATCCAACAACCGCGCGCTGATCTCCGGCAATTCGTCTTTTATCTACAATCCGCCGTCGGCTTGGGCCGTGGCGGTGCGCGACGCGCCTGCGGTGGCCGCGGACACTTGGCATTTTCCTGTACCGGCGGGGCCGAAGGGCCGGTTCGTGCCGCACAGCATGAATTTCTGGGCGATCTGGCAGTTTGCGCAGAACAAGGGCGCTGCAAGGGACCTGATCGAGTTCCTGATGCAAGCCGACAATGTCGACGCCCGCAGCACCGCGGTGCTCGGCTACGATTTGCCGCCGTATCAGAAGATGTCCGAGTCGAGCGTGTGGGACAAGATCGGACCGCCAGTCGGGAGTGTCTATAACTATCCAGTGCGCAAGCAGCACAGAGCGGTGTCGCATATCGCACATATGCCGGCTCCGCCGGAGATCGCCGTACAGATCTACAACCGGGGGACGCTGCCGACCATGCTGGCCAAGCTCAAGGCGGGCGAGTCGATCGACCAAGTTATTACTTGGGGCAATCGCGAGCTCGAAGGCTTCAAATAGTGGCAACCGGTGCCTGACCGGCCGCCGCTTCGCGGCAAGCTTGTCAGGCGCGTTTGACCGGTGGCGAACGGGTTCCTAAGGGGCTGGGAATGCCGGATCCTGTCCACGTTGGAGGCTTGAATGGCCGACGGTAGTACAATGGCGGTCGGCTCGGGCGCCTCGATATCGCCCGCGCCGCGCCGGGTTGGCAGCCTGAAGAAGCTGTCGCGTCGGCGCTCCTTCACCGCACTCCTGCTGTGTGCGCCGCTGATCCTGCTGATTGTTGGACTCAAGATCTATCCGACCTTCTATGCGGTTTTCCTGAGCATGCTCGACCGCAAGATGAACAACTTCGTCGGGCTCGACAATTTTGCCTTTCTGCTTACCCGCCCGTCCTTCCATCTGGTGATCTTCCAGTCCTGCCTATTCGCGATTACCGCCGTGGTGATGAAGGCGTTCCTTGGCTTCGTTCTGGCGCACCTGATGCACAATATCCGGGGCAAGAACCAGCGCATCTGGCGCGGCCTGCTGCTGGTGCCGTGGGTGATCCCGCTGTCGCTTTCCACGCTTACATGGTGGTGGCTGTTCGATCCGTCATATTCCGCGTTCAACTGGACGCTCAACTGGCTGGGCTTCGAATCCATCCCGTTCCTCGGCACTTCGTGGAACGCGCGCATCGCGGTGATCGCGGTTAACGTCTGGTTCGGTGCGCCGTTCTTCATGATCATGTATCTCGCAGCGCTCAAGTCGGTGCCCGAGCAACTCTACGAGGCGGCCGCCATCGACGGCGCCACCGCATGGCAGAAGTTGATCTTCATCACCCTGCCGATGATGCGCAACATTATCCTGATCACCGTGCTCTACAGCCTGATCGTCACCTTCGCCGACTTCGACATCGTGCGAATACTCACCAACGGGGGACCGCAGGACAGCACGCATCTGTTCGCCACCTACGCCTTCACGGTCGGTATCCAGTCGGGCAATATCCCGCGCGGCGCCTCGGTCAGCCTGTTCATGTTCCCGATTCTTGCCACGCTGGCGTTCTTCGTGCTGCGCGATGTGCTGAAGCGCAACAAGGAGATTTCGACATGAGCGCGGCGACGACGGCGCCCGCGGATGTGATTGCCCGCAAGGCCAAGGTCGGGAGCCTCGAGCGGCAGAACCGCTGGGCGTTGCGCGGCAGCTTCGCCGCGCTGAGTTTCTTCGTCGTGATTTTTTTGGTTCCGCCCTTCTATATGATCATGACGAGCCTGAAATCGTCGGCCGAAATCTCGGCGCAGAAGGGCAATCCGTGGATCGTTCAGAACCCGACCCTGGACAATTTCATTCACTTGGCGACCAACGAACAGTTCCAGCGCTATTTCCTGAACTCCGTCTGGGTTACCGCATTAGTGGTGATCCTCAGCATGACGATCGCCATCCTCGCTGCCTTCAGCCTGTCGCGCATGGGCTTCAAAGGCAGCCAGGTAATTTCTACCGGCGTGTTCCTGACCTACCTGGTCCCGCCGTCGCTGCTGTTCATTCCGCTGTTCCAGATCGTCGGCAACCTGGGCCTGATCAACAATACCTGGGTACTGGTCTTGCTGTTCCCGACCCTGGCGGTGCCATTCTGCACCTGGATCATGATCGGCTACTTCAGTTCGATCCCCCGCGAACTTGACGAAGCCGCCCTGATCGACGGCGCTAGCTACCCGCAGATCCTGATTAAGATTTTCATTCCGGTGGCCCTGCCCGGCATCATCGCCGCCACCATCTTCGCCTTCACCGTCGCTTGGGGCGCTTTCCTCTATCCGCTGGCCTATCTCTACAGCGCCGACCAGGCAGTGCTGACCGTCGGCATCGTGCGCGAGCTGATCCGCGGCGACGTCTTCGCCTGGGGCATGATCATGGCTGCTTGCGTGATGGCGGCGGCCCCACCCATCATCATCTACACGTTCCTGATGGATTACTATGTCGCCGGCCTGACCGCCGGTGCAACGAAGGGATAGGCGGCATGTCGCAGGTTTCGCTCCGCAAGATCGTCAAAGCTTACGAAGGCGACGTCCAGGCCGTGAAAGGCATCGACCTGGAGATCGGGGATCACGAGTTTGTCGTGCTGGTCGGTCCCTCCGGCTGCGGCAAGTCCACGACATTGCGCATGATCGCCGGGCTCGAGGAGATTACCTCTGGCGAAATCTGGATCGACGGCGACGTGGTGAACGACGTCCCGCCGAAGGACAGGGATATCGCCATGGTGTTCCAGAACTATGCGCTGTATCCGCACATGAGCGTGTTCGAGAACATGGCTTTCGGCCTGAAGCTGCGCAAATTCCCCAAGGACGAAATCAAGCGCCGCGTCGACGATGCCGCTAGGATGCTTGACATCCAGATGCTGCTGGATCGCAAGCCAAAGGCGTTGTCGGGCGGCCAACGCCAGCGTGTCGCCATGGGCCGCGCCATCGTGCGCAATCCCAAGGTGTTCCTGTTCGACGAGCCGCTCAGCAACCTCGACGCCAAGCTGCGCGTCCAGATGCGTACCGAGATCAAGAAAGTACACCAGCTCGTGCCCACGACGACCGTCTACGTCACTCACGATCAGGTCGAGGCGATGACGCTGGCCGATCGGGTGGTGGTGATGAACCACGGCGTTATCGAGCAGGTCGGAACGCCCAATGATCTCTATCATTCGCCGACCACCAAGTTCGTTGCGGGCTTCATCGGCTCGCCGGCGATGAACTTTATCCCCTGCCGGTTCGAGCAGGCGGCCGGTGCGCTCCGTGTTCGCCTCAGCGACAAGCTTTCCTTTCCAGTGCCTGCCGATCGTACCGCGCGTTACACCAGCCACGTCGACAAGGCCAACCTAGTTCTGGGTCTCCGGCCCGAGCACATCGCCGAGACGCGACCGCATACCGAGGCGAACCAGCACGACTTCGACATGATGATCGACGTCATCGAGCCGATGGGCATGGAGACGATGATCTACTTCACCATTGCCGGCGCCGACATCTGCGGCCGGGTCAACCCCAATGCTGGCGCGACGGCGGGCAAAGTCATGAAGCTGCGCGCCGATCTCAGCAACATGCATCTGATCGACGACAGCACCGGCAAGGTGCTCTAATCGCGCGATTCAATCGTTAAGGAGAGACAAATGGGTTCGTTGACGGGCAAGGTCGCCTGGGTGACCGGTGCTGGCTCGGGTATTGGTCAGGCGGCGGCGATCGCCCTCGCCAAGGAAGGCGCCACCGTGGTCCTGACGGGCCGGCGCAAGGAGCCGCTCGACGCGACGGCGGCCACCATCAAGGCGGCCGGCGGCAAGGCCGTCGTGAAGCCCGGCGACCTTATGAAGGCCGCGGCGGTGATGCGCATCGCCAAGGGCATCGAGAAGCAATTCGGCCGCTGCGACATCCTGGTGAACAATGCCGGCCTCAACATCCTCGAGCGCCAGTGGGCCAAACTGACGCCGGCCAACGCCGAGCAGGTGATCGACGGCAACCTGTCGAGCGCCTTCTATTGCACGACGGCGGTGCTGCCGATGATGCGCAAGAAGAAGGACGGCGTGCTGATCCACACCTCCTCGATGGCCGGCCGTCACGCCAGCCTGCTGAGTGGGCCGGCCTACTCGGCCGCCAAGCACGGCGTGGTGGCGATGAGCCACACCATCAACATGGAAGAGTGCGTGAACGGCATCCGTTCCTGTGCCGTCCTGCCGGGCGAGGTGGCGACGCCGATCCTCGACAAGCGGCCGGTGCCGGTGACCAAGGAAGAGCGCGCGAAGATGGCGCAGTCCGAGGATGTCGGCGACCTGATCCGCTACGTCGCCTGCCTGCCGGCGCATATCTGCATCAACGAGGTCTGGATCACGCCGACCTGGAATCGCGGCTACATCGCCAGCCTCAATCGCGGCAAGTCCTGACATGACGGTGACCATCGAGGCGAAGGCTCTGGAAGCCTTCGTCGGGGACATCTTTGCCACGGCGGGATGCTCCAAGGACGAGGGTGGCCGCATCGGCCGCTATCTCGTGAGCGCCAACCTAAGCGGCCACGACAGCCACGGCGTGGTGCGCGTGCCGCGTTACGCGGCGCAGAAGAAGAACGGCACCGTGGTCAACGACGTCGTCGTCGATGTCGTCGTCGACACGCCGGTGATCGCCGTGGTCGACGGCAAGTACGGCTTTGGCCAGACGGTGACGCCGCAGGCCGTGCGCATCGGCATCGAGAAATGCCTGAAGAACGGCCTCTCGGCGGTGACCTTGCGCAACGCCGGCCATGTCGGCCGCGTCGGTGACTGGGCCGAGATGGCGGCCGAGGCGGGGCTTGTATCGATCCACTTCGTCAATGCCTCGGGCAGCGTGTTGGTGGCGCCGCATGGCGGCGTCGACCGCCGCTTCTCGACGGCGCCCTATTGCGTCGGCATCCCGCGGCCGGGCATGGACCCGCTGGTCCTCGACTTCGCCACCTCGGTGGTGGCCGAGGGCAAGGTGCTGGTGGCGAGCCAGGGCGGCAAGAAGGTGCCGGACGGCGCGCTGATCGGGCCCGAGGGCAAGCCCAGCGCCGACCCGCACCTGCTCTACGGCGACTACACGCCGACCGGTCCGCGCGACCACAGCAAGGGCACCGGCGCGATCCGCGCCTTCGGCGATCACAAGGGCTCGGGCTTGGCCTTCATGTGCGAGATGCTGGGCGGCTCGCTCAGCGGCAACGGCGCCACCGATCCCAAGCGCGGCCGCTTCGCCAACGGCATGCTGTCGTTCTACGTCGACCCCAGGGTCTTCGATCCCACGGGCTTCTTCCCCCAGGACATCGCCAAGTACGTCGCCTTCGTGAAGGGCTCGCGCCCGACCGAGGCGGGTGGCGAGGTGCTGGTGCCGGGCGAACCCGAGGTGCGCATGCGGACCAAGCGGCTGGCCGAGGGCGTGCCGCTGCCCGACGACACCTGGGCCGCCATCGTCGAGACGGCGCGCTCCGTCGGCCTCGACGAGCGGCGCATCCAGCTTGCCGTTTCGCCGAGCGGTTGATTTTCCGCCGGATTCCCGACCGATTCCCGACCGGTCGGGAAACGTTTAACGCTGGCAGACCTGCTTTTCAGGCCATTTTCCCGATTTCCCGTCCGACCCCCCCCTTTTTATCGTCCCGGCCGGCGCTGCAGGCGGTGATAGGGCCCGGCGACCGGATCAGTGAAGGCAAGCTCGCCGGTGAAATCGGCGTGCAGCATGTCGCGCAGGGCGGCGATCCGGGCGGTGTCGGCGATCGTGCCGGTCAGCCCCGCGAAGCGCGCGGTCTCCCAGGCCCAGATCTCCGACGCCATGACGGTGTAGCCGAGCTCCATCGCGCGAACGATCTGCCCGCGCAGGATCGCTGCCTGCCGCTCCGGGATCCAGTCGGGATGCCGCATGGTGCCGCCGACGAAGGCGATCCACTTGAACTTCGGGTTGGCCTGCGGCGCCGGGCCGAGATCGTCGATGCCCTCCGGTTGGTTGCTCCAGTGCAGCGACTTGTAGACCATGATCCAGTCGAAACCGTGCAGCAGGAAGACCGTGTCCGCCGGATCGGCCTGCTTCTCGATGCGTCGCACCGCCTGCGCCCAGGCGCCGTCGACGCCGCGCAGCGGCACCAGGCTCCGGACATTGTAGGCGGCGAGCGCCACCGTCAGCCCGGCCAGCGCCGCCAACCCGCGCCGCGGCCAGCGCCTCGACGCGGCGACCAGGGCGAAGGCCCAGCCGACCGTCAGCCAGGCCATGACGTTGATCTGCATCTGCGGATCGTGCGGCTGCGAATAGAGGTTGAAGACCTCGCCGGCGACGAAGGTGCCGCCGAACACCGCCGCGATCGCCCGGGCGCGCGGGTCGTGACGGGCCCGCCACAGCATCGGCAGCGCCACGGCGGCGACGGCCGCCATCCAGATGGTCGCGCTGAAGCGCCAGATGTCCCAGCCGGGAATGGCGGGCACATGGGCCACGCCGGCGCCCAGCAGGTAGCCGACGATGCCCTCCCACATGTAGAAAACCTTCGGCCAGGTGAAGCCCGCCCACGCCGTGCCGACGCCCTTGCCGGTGTAGATCAGGTCGAAGGTGCCGACTGACTTCAGGTGGCCCTGCCAGAACAGCGCCACCGCCGCCGTGATCGCGAACACGGTGGCGAGGAACACCGCGATCCAGCCAAAGCGGAAGGCGAGGCGGCGCTCGCAGAGCCACAGTGCCGCCAGCATGGCGGGCAGCGTCGGGAACATCAGCCGCCATTCGAACAGCCAGCCCAGCGTAAAGAGGGCGGAGACCGCGACGACGCGCGCGGCATCCGGCCGAGGGAACCACACCGCGGCCAGCGCCATCGAGGCGAACATCAGCGTGTAGCTCGGCATGATGTCCTCGTTGATGATGGCGAGGAACAGCACAAAGTTGCAAGCGAGGTGGAACAGGGCCGCGAGCAGCGCGACCGGGCGGCTTTGCGTTAGGGAGCGGGCGAGGAAATAGACTGCGCCGGCGCAGAAGCTCGCGCTCACAGCATTGAGGATCGTGATCTGCCGCCGCGGGTCGCCGGCGAAGATGCCCAGAAGGTCGAGCAGGCGGCAGAGGGCACCATAGACCGGATAGTAGAGATAATTGGAGGGATAGAGCGGCGCATTGGCCGGATCGACCACCCACGGCTTGAGCTGGAAGCTATTGAAGACGCCGTTGCCCGTCAGCCCGCCCTGAGCGTTGTCGAACCACAGGATGATGGCGACGAGGGCCGCAGTGCCGGCAACGACGATGAAAAGGAAGTCTGCGAGCCGGCCACCAGTCGCCGGTCGTTCATCCAATATCCAACCGAGATTTATGATCATTCTTGCGCACGGTTGGCGCTCACTACGGGATTCGAACCCGTGTTTTAGCCTTAAGAGAGCTAACACACAACACTTTCCCCGGCATTGTCACGTTGGCGCTTGTGAGCCTGTAATGTGGACGAACTGACGAGACATCGGATTTGTTTATAGGCGTTCGCGGAGTGTTTCGTAAGGAGCCTTTCCATTGAAGGCGCCATGAGGTCTGGAGAGATTGTAGAAGCGCTCCCATTCAGCCAGCTTTTGGTGAAGATCGA
>CAMDQJ010000042.1 GCA_945905835.1 Asaia bogorensis | reverse complement strand
CGCCGCCGCCGAGGAAGCCGTCGCCAAGGCTACGCGCAAGGGTTCGGCTGTCTTCCTCGACTCCGAAGCCTTCGGCAAGGCGCCGGCCAAGTCGATCGACTATGCCGTGATGGAACGCACCGACAAGGCTTGGGTCGTGCCCGCCAGGTTCCGCTGGTCCGATCTCGGCACCTGGGATGCGCTGCTCGACGTCGGCAAGGCCGACAGTGCCGGCAACGTCACCGAGGGTCCGGTCGAGCTCGATCACGTGCGCAATTCCTACATTCGCTCAGACGGGCCGCTCACCGCCGTGATCGGTGTCGAGGAGGTCGTGGTCGTAGCGATGGGCGATGCCGTCCTGGTCGGGCACCGCGACAATCTTCCGCGGTTGAAGGACGTCGTGCAGCGCATGTCCGATGGCAAGCACAAGGCGGCCACCGAGCACGCCGTCATGCACCGCCCGTGGGGCAGCTACCAGGACATCGACCGAGGCGAGCGCTTCCGCGCCAAGCGACTCACGGTCAATCCCGGCGGCAAGCTCAGCCTGCAGAGCCATAGCAAGCGCGCCGAGCACTGGGTGGTCGTGAAGGGCACGGCCGAGGTCGTGCTCGACGGCAAGATCCTGACGCTGCACGAGAACGAGTCGACCTACATTCCGATCGGCGGCATCCATCGGCTGAGCAATCCGGGGACCGGGGTGCTCGAAGTGGTCGAGGTCCAGACCGGCGACTACCTCGAGGAGGACGACATCGTCCGCTACGAGGATATCTACGCTCGCGTCTAGTTGCCCTTCTTGGGCGTGCGATCGAAGACGACCGGCTTGGGTGTCGCCACTGCCTTCTTCAGGAAGACGACGAAGCTGCGCATCACCATGGCGAACTGGCCGCCGGCGAAGCGCAGCAGCACCACCATGAAATGGCCGAACGGCATCTCGCCGCCGCGAACGAAATTATGCCCGGCGCGCAGGAAGATCGTGGCGCAGAGCAGCGCCCAGGCGAGCGTCACCGCGAACATCGCGACCAGGCACGGCGCCAGCGCCGGCGAGAGAATGCCGGCGAGGGTCGCCGACGGCAGGGCGACCAGCAGCAGCGGCTGATTGAGCGACATGCAGAGATGCAGCAACGCAGCCAACCGCGCCGACGGAGTGATCTCGCGGCTGCGCAGGATGATCGGGAACATGCGCAACGACACATGCCGGAAGCCGTCGACCCAGCGCTGCTGCTGGCGCAGCCATGTCGCGGTATCGGCCGGCAGTTCGCCCGGCACCGGCACGCTGGTCAGAAACAGGCCGCGCAAGCCCTTGATCCAGCCGCGATAGGTGAGATCGAGATCCTCGGTAACCGTGTCGCCCTTCCAGCCGCCGCCGGCCTCGATGGCGGCACGCTGCCAGATGCCGCAGGTGCCGTTGAAGGGCAGCGGATGGCCGGCCCACGACCGCGTCGCCTGCTCGATGCCAAGATGGGCGTCGAGCGTCACCATCTGCATCTCGGTGAGCGCATTCTCATGCGCGTTGAGGAAATCGAAACGCGCCTGCACGAACGCCGTCTTCGGCTCGGCGAAGAACGGCCGCATGCAGCGCCGCAGGAAATCCGCCGGCGGCAAGTAGTCGACGTCAAAGATGGCGAAGTAATTGTGCGGCGTCTGCTGCATGCCCTCGTGCAGCGCCCCGCCCTTGTAACCGCTGCGGTCGGTGCGCTGCAGCGCCGCGACGTCAAAGCCCTTGGCGCTAAGCTCGGCGGCCACGATGCGCGCCAGCTCGGCGGTCTCGTCGGTGCTGTCGTCGAGGATCTGGATGTGCAGCCTGTCGCGCGGCCAATCGAGCGCCGCGGCGGCCTCGACGCCTCGACGCACAACCGGCCCTTCGTTGAAGGACGGGATCTGCACGACGACGTGCGGCAGCTCCGGATCGGGTGGCAGCGGCGTGGCGAGCAGCGCCTTCTCTCGTGCAAGACCCGCCGGGCGCAGGCGGTGATTGAGCACGACCATGTAGAGCAGGCTGCCGATGAAGGCGGCGAGCAACAGGCAGCAGATGCCGAAGACAATGGCCAGGGCCTGGGCGATGACGACCACGGACATCGGGCCTCTCAGGCACCTGTCTTGGGCGTGCGGGTGAATTCGGACTTCTTGCCGAACCCCGCGCCAACGATGGCGCCGGCGTTGGCGACGGCGAGGTAGCCGATCAGCGCCGGAACGCTCAGCGCCGTCACCAGGTAGGTCGCGATGTCGCCGCGGACGAGCCGGCGATAGGCCCCCCAGGTCATGCCGAACAGGATGACCAGCATCGAGGCGAGCCAAAGCCACAGCAGGAAGCGGAAGAAGCCCGGCAGCCCGCCGTGGCCAAAGGCCGACAGCAGCAGCGCCACGAAGCCCAGCGCCAGCACCGGGAAGATGCCCTGCATGAAAAGCTGCAGGGTGGTCATGGCCTTGGCCTCGTCCGACCAGTCCGAACGCCAGATCGACGGGATGAGCTTGCGTGCCACCTGGACGAAGCCCTTGGACCAGCGGCTCTGCTGGGCGCGGAAATCCTCGATGCGCGCCGGCAGCTCGCCGACGACGTGCGGCTCCATCATGAAGACGCCGCGCCAGCCCTTGAGATGCGTGCGCAGCACGAGGTCGAGATCCTCCGACAAAGTGTCGTGCGACCAGCCGCCCGCCTCCTCGACCGCCTGGCGCCGCCAGATGCCGCCGGTGCCGTTGAACTGGAACGGCAGGCCGCGGCGAAAACGAATGTCCTGCTCGACGGCGAAATGGGCGTCCTGCATCAGCCGCTGGGCACGCGTCAGCCAGTTGGTATCGCCGTTGCCCCATTCGATGCGCGTCTGCACGAAGGCGGCCTTGGGTTCGGCCAGCAGCGCCGCCATGGCTCGGCGCAGCCAGTCCGGCGCCGGCACGAAATCGGCGTCGAATACGGCCACGTATGGCGCCGTGTTACGCGCCATGCCTTCGGCGAGGGCGCCCGCCTTGAAGCCCGTACGATCGCTGCGATGGAGGTGTTCGACATCGATCCCACGTCCGCGCAGGCGGGCCACCGCATGGCGGGCCACGTCGGTGGTGAGGTCGGTGCTGTCGTCGAGGAGCTGGATGCGAAGCCGGTCGTGCGGCCAATCGAGCGCCGCCGCCGCCTCGAGCGCGCGTTCGACGACGGCGAGCTCGTTGAAGACAGGGATCTGGACAAGGACCTGGGGCAAATCGGCCGGCAGCGGCGATGGCGCCTCATCGGCTTTTGGCAATTCCATCAGCCAATAGAGCAGATGGAAATAGAAGCCGGCGATGGCGAACTGGAACGCCAGACACAGCAGCAGCACCAGATCGACGACGAACAGCAACGCGCCACCGGGCATCAGTGGTAGTGGATCGGCACTTCGAAGCAGCGGCCATCCTCGATGTGCAGCCGCCGCGTCGCCACGTCGAAGATGCGCTCGTCGTGGGTCGACAGGACCACGGCACACTTGGCTTTCATCGCCAGGTCCTTGAGCTGGTCGACCACCAGCCGGCCGGCGACCCGGTCGAGGGCCGAGGTCGGCTCGTCGGCGATGATGAGGTCGGGCAGGCCGATCATGACTCGGGCGATGGCGACGCGCTGCTGCTGGCCGCCCGAGAGCTCGTCGGGCCAGGAATCGGCCCGGTCGGCCAGGCCCAGCATGTCGAGCAGGTGGCGGGCACGGACCTCGTTCCACGACGGATCGGAGAGCGGCGTGGTGGAGACGCCGGCGATCACGTTCTGCAACGCCGTCAGCGACGACAACAGGTTTCGTTTCTGGAACAGGAAACGGATGCGGTTGCGCAACACGTCGAGGTCACCGACGCCGAGGTCGCCAACGCTCTTGCCGAGCAGCCTGAGCTGGCCCTCGGAGGGCCGGCGCATGGTGCCGAGGATGGTGAGCAGCGTCGTCTTGCCCGAGCCCGACGGGCCGGTGACGATGACCAGCTCGCCCTCGCGAACCTGCATGTTGATGTCGAACAGCACGTCGACGCGCTGCGGCCCGACGCCGTAGTGGTGATGGATGTCGACGGCTTCGACGACCGCCGGCCCGAAGGTATGGCCTTCCGTGCTCATGTTCACTCGAACAGCATGATGGGATCGACCTTCCACAAGCGGCGGATGGCGATCAGGCTGGACACCACGGTCATGCCCAGGCAGGCGATCAGGGCAATCAGCATTTCGCGTACGCCCATCGACATGCCGAGATGCAGCGCAGCCTCCGCCACGCCGTAGACCAGCCGGCCGAGTGCGAACGACACCAGGAAAGCCGGCGTGATGATGGCAGCACCGATCTGGCCTACCATGCAGAGGAAGAACCACCAATCGTAGCCCAGGCTCTTCAGGATGGCGTATTCCGGCAGGTAGAAACGGATGATCTGGTACTGGGCGTAATAGATGAACACCATGCCGATCATCAGGCCCATGACGAAGCCGAGATCGGTGATGTAGCCGACCGGCGTCTCACGCGACCAGTAGGTCTTCTCGCGACCCTGGAACTCCTCGGGCGTGATCACTTCGGCGCGGCCGGCGAGCATCTTGTTGAGGTCGCGGCGTGCCGTCCCTGGATCGGTCCCCGGCATGAGCTGGATGCCGATGAAGGCCGGCCGTTCCAGCCACCAGCTGCCGAACACCTCACCCATCGTGGACTCTGACATGACCACGGCGCCGTCGTTCACCACGTTGGGTCCGATCACCACGGTGCCGACCACGAACATCTCGCGCAGCAGCTGGCGGTTGTTGGGTGGTCCCAGCACCAGCACCTCGCTGCCCTGGTCGGCGACCTCGGCGAGATCGCCGAAATAGGGTCGCGAATCACGGTCGAACAGCATGCGGCGCACGGCGCGCAGCTTGTAGAGATTTTCACGCAGCCCCGGCACGTCGATCGCCGGCCGCTCGACATCGATTGCATACCAAGCGACACGGCGCCCCGTCGGCATGCCACGATGCTGCATCGACATCACACCGAACCACAGCGGCATGGTTGCCGAGACCGCCGGATTCACCATGATCAGATCACCGGTACCGACCGGCACTTCGGCATGAAGCTGCAGCGACTTGAAACCCGGCGCTACGAGAATGAGGTCGCCGACCACAGCCCGATGCAGCCTGATCGCCGAATCGTAGACCGAACGCTCGACGCCGAGCTGGGCGAAGATCACGACCAGGGCGGCGGTGACGCCGGCCAGCGAGAGCAGCGTGCTTGTTCGTTGGCGCTTGAGCTGCTGCGCGCCAAGCGGCATCGCACCAGCCGTCAGCGCAGCAGCGCGGAAGCGGGCGAGCGAAAACCGCGGCCACCACCGGCGCACCGCCGGCGACGGAGCAGCAGGCAGAACGAGAGCCATCAGAGAAAGGTAACGCGCGTCTCGCGCCCGAGCACTTGCGGCATGCTGGACGGATCGTCGAGTTCGATCTCGACCTGCACGACCCGCGCGTCGGTCGAGGTTGCACCGTCCGGCTCGATACGCTGCATGCGCTTAACGGTCGGAGCGATACGGGCGATCTTGCCTTTGTAGACGGTCGGGCTGCCGCGGAAGGTTACATTGACCTTGCCGCCGGCGACGACACGGCCGAGATGGACCTCGTCGACATCGGCCAGCACGCGAAGCTGGCTGAGATCGACGATCTTGGCTATGCCGTAGCCCGACACACGCTCGCCCTGCCGCGTGTAGATTTGCACGACGATGCCGTCGAGAGGGGAACGCACCAGCGACTGTTCCCAGGTCGTCTTGGCATGGTCGAGTTTCGCCTTGAGGATCGTGATGTCGTAGTCGATCGACGCCCGGTCGGTGTCGAGCGTGTCGATCAGGTGGCGCAGCTTGGCCTGCTCCTTCTCGAGGTCGTGCTGGGAAATGTCGAGTTCGAGCTGACGCATCTCCGGCGTCTTGCCGGAACGCGCCATTTCCAGGACCTTGAGCTTGGTGTTGGCGGCGGAGGAGCGAACCACGGCTTCCTGCACGGCGATCTCGGTCAAACGGAAACCGGACACCATCGCCTCGCGCTGACGCTCGGTCTTGGCCAGCTCGGCCTCGGTGTTGCGCACGATCACGTCGGAACGCGAATAATTCGAAAGAACGCCAAGGATGTCGTCCTTCTTGACCCGCTGGCCGTCGACCACCCGGAGCTCGGTCAGAACGAGGCCGCCATACGACGGGTCGCCCGCGATAACGGCGGTGCCGGCCGGCGCATCGGTGTAGCCGCGCGAGATCAGCGGTCCAGTCGCACGAACGGTATCCTGGGCGCTGCTGGTCTGCCGGCTCGGCGTAACCCACAGCGCCAAGCCTGCCAGCAGCACAACCGCCAGCGCACCCATTGCGCTTAGTGTGAATCTTGTCCTTCGCGCCATTCGATATCGTTCCCGAGCCCCGCCAGAACGTCCGATCGCTCAGAAGACCGACGTAGGCGTAATTGTCCCTTGACCACGCCGGCCACAGAGAATGTCCGGTAAATCGCAGTCAGGATCTTGTTGTACTCGTATAGTGGCGCATTCGTGACATGCACTACATCCTTCGGCTGGATACCGAACTGTCGCACACTGAAGATAGATGCTGGCTAGAGTAAATCCAGCCGAAAACGGGGGATTTGGCTCCAGGATTGAACTGTGGATCGATCATCCGGAAAACAAATATACCAGTTTTGTTGGCTTGTTCGTCGGATCAGCCACCGACCTGACCCGGCGCCTCCATTAAAGTAAACCCGCCGGGTGGCGAACGACCGAGCATTTGGCGGCCCGCGTCGACGCCGGCCAAAAGCTCAGCGTATTGCGTCACCAGAATAATTTGCCCATTGTGGCGGACGACCGCTTCAACCCTAACTCGTGCGACGGTGCGGGTCGGCGGGTCGGGCCGACACGGCCGGCCGGAGCCTGGCGAGGGCTTCATCGACCGATCCTGCAACCTCCAGCAGTCCGGCAAAGCCGCTGACCGCCAGGCAGTCGGCCGCCGCGCCGGTGAAGCGGCACAAAGCCAGTTTGGCGCCGCGCTCGGCCGCCTTGCGCGCTGCGTCGACCAACACCCGTACCCCGGCGGCGCTCATGTAGATAACCGCCGAGCCGTCGACGATCACGTGTGCACCGTCACGCAATTCGGCCAACAGGACCGCCTCGGCAGCGCCGGACGTCGTCGAGTCCAGGCGCTCGGGCAGCTTTAAGCTGACGATACCGTCGGCAGACGTAACTCGGGGCTTGCCGTCGCTCACCTCAACCTCCGTCGCCAGGACGGCGCGCTTCGGCCGCGCCGATGGTGCGCCAGCGGCCGCCAAGATCGGCGCCACGCCAATCGATGGTCCGGCTGGCCAGCGCCTGGATCATCAGCAGCGGCGCCAACGCCTCGCGCGTCAATGACGCGAGCGCCGCCCGCGGCCCGAAACCGAGGCCCAGTCCGGCAAGAAACCATTTTTCCGCGCCCAACCATGCCATGGCATGTACGGCGACGAACCCCGCGATCATCCCCGGCTCCGCCCCAAGTCCGGCAAGCGCCAGGGCGCCTGCCAACCCCGCCAGTGACCCGCCGACCAGCGGCTCGAGCGCCACGACCGGCCATACCGGCAGCCGCAGCCGGGTGCGCGCCCAACGGACTTGCCGCCGCCACACCGTCGGCCAGTCACGCCGGCCCAGCGGCAGACGCGGCAGGCGATGGCTGAGGATCGTCTTGAGGCCAAGTTCACGCACCGAACGCACGACGGAGTAGTCGTCGGCGATCCAGCGGTTGAAGCCCTCCCAGTTGCCGATCCGCTGCAGGGTCGCATGCTCGAGCAGCGTGATGCCGCCCGATGCGACAGCCATGCCGACGCGGTCGGCGGCGAGGAGAAAGCGTGCCTGATGGCCGTTGAGCCAGGCCCGTTCCATTTCGGCGGCGAAACCGTCCGGCTCAGCGCCCAGCTTCAGCGCCAGCACCAGGCCGACCTCGCTTGAAAGCGGCGCGGCCGCAGCGCGGAGTTCTTCGAGATCGACCGCGATGCCCGCGTCGCACAACGCCACGACCGGCCGGCGCGCCGCCTCCAGGCCCTTGCGGACGTTGTTCATCTTGGGATTGAAGGTGTCGGACAAGCCAACCAGCATCGGCGCCTCGCCGCCGAGCCGGGCCCGCCACAACGACCGCGCCGGCGCCGTCGCCCCGTCATCCTCCGCTGCGACACAGATCAGGACCTCGGTCCCGGCCTGCGCGAGATCGGCGAGCGCGTTGACGTAGGCGGGCGAGGCGTCGGCAGCGCCGTTCATTGGCGCAACAATGGAAAAATCACCCGCCCCATGACGTGGCAGCACAGGCCGCCGGCCGTGCCGGGCGATGGCGGCGGTTGCCCAGTGAAGTACGGTGCCCAGCGACCACCAGCCCAGCGCAATCAAGACCCCAGCGCCGCCATCCATCAGGCGTCACTCGCCGGCCGAAAACCGGTGAACGTCGTCCTTTTCGACGAGCAGGGCGCGCTGGTAGCCGCGAATGACCTCGTTGGGTTCGCCTTGCGAGCGGATCCGGCCGTCCTCGATCCAGATGGCGCGCGAGCACAGGCGGCGGACCTCGGCCATCGAATGCGACACGAACAGCAGCGTGCCGGTCTTGCGGAAGCCGTCGATCCAGTCGAGGCACTTGCGCTGGAAGGCGGCGTCGCCGACGGAAAGCGCTTCGTCGACCACCAGGATCTCGGCCTCGACATGGGCGCAGATCGAGAAGGCCAGACGCGTGCGCATGCCCATCGAATAGTGCTTGCAGGGCTGCTCCATGTAGTCGCCGATGCCGGCGAATTCGGCGATCGAATCGAACTTGCGCAGGACCTCGGCGCGCTTCAGGCCGAGCACGGCGCCACCGATCATGACGTTCTCGCGGCCCGACAGTTCGAGGTCGAACGTCGAGCCCAGCGCCAGCACCGGCGCAATGCGGCCAGTCACGCGCAACTCGCCGTGGCTCGGCAGGGTCATGCCGCAGATCACCTGCAGCAGCGTGGACTTGCCGCAACCGTTGCGCCCGAGGAAGCCGATGCTCTCGCCGCGACAGATCTCGAGATCGATGTCGCGCAGCACCGAGAACGGCTTGAAGTAGTCCTTCCACCAACCGAACAGGACCTGCTTCAGCCAGTCGCTACGGCGGGCGTAGAGCTGGTACGCCTTGCCGAGATGCTTGGCCTGGATGACGATCTCAGATGACATCGACGATGACATTCCGATACCTGCCGAAGAATCCGTAGCCAAAATAGAACGTGACGACCGACGTCAACAACGTCCAGAGGTAGACACGCCAGTCCGGCAACTGGCCGTACAGCACGACGTCGCGCGTCACCTCGACGAAGCCGGTGAGCGCGTTGGCATAGATCCAGAAATCGAACGGCGGCGGCAGCGCGGTGTGCGGGTAGAACACCGGCGTGGCGAACATGAACAGCGGCACGATGTTGATCATCAGGTAGCCGGCGTCGCGCGTAAAGGCACCAACCGCGCACAGAACCCACGACATGCCGATCAGGAAGGCGACGAAGGGAATGAAGATGAGCGGCAGCAACAGGACCGTCCACGGCAGCGTCCAGTTCATGGCGATGAACTGGAAAATCAGCATGACGACCAGCGAGATGATCGTATAGGCCGTGGCGCGCAGCGTCGAGATCACTGCCAGCATGTCGCTAGGAAAGATCGTCTGCTTGATGAAGTGTGCGTATTCGTGGAGCAGCATCGGCGCACGAAACGCCAACTCGGCGAAAAAATTGAAGACCAGGATGCCGCTGAAGATGAACAGGGCGTAGCCCATGCGCGGGCCGGTGGTGTCGCTGAGCGGGATCTGCAGGTTGGTGGTGAAGGCGAAGGTGTAGACCGCGATGGCGAGCAGCGGCGCGATGATCGCCCAGATCCAGCCGGCGACCGAGCCCTTGAAGCGCTCGCGCACTTCGCGGCGCAGGATCGCGGCGATCAGGTCCTGGTGGTGCCACATCTGCGAGAACGGCGAGACCAGGAAGCGAAAGACACGCTCCAGCGGGCCGACATTCTCGACCACGATCTGCTTGCCATTCACGACGTTCACGGACAGCATTGGTCCCGTCTCTCCTTCTTGGATCTCGTGGTGAGCCCGGTCGGTGTCGAACCGACGACCCTCTGATTAAAAGTCAGATGCTCTACCGTTGAGCTACGGGCTCGCTCCGACGACTTGACCGGGGACACGCCCCACGCGGCGCTCCTATAAGGTGCGCCGTCTTATGGGTCAACGCGGCCTCCTGCCGGCTCAGGTCTGGGAAAATTTGTTTTTCAGGCGCTGGAAGACGCGTTTGGACACGAATTGCGAGGTGTCGCCGCCCAGCCGGGCGATGTCCTTGACCAGCGAAGAGGCGATGAACTGGTGCCGGTCGGAGGCCATGAGGAAGATCGTCTCGATGTTCGGCTCCATGCGGGCGTTCATGTTGGCCATCTGGGTTTCGTACTCGAAATCCGAAACCGCCCGCAGCCCGCGGATGATCAGCGAGGCATTGACCCGCTTGGCGAAGTGGATCAGCAGGCCGTCGAACGGCACGATCGTGATGCGCGAGCGATCGCCCTCCGGGAAGTCGGCAATGTCCTCGTTGATGATCTCGACCCGCTCCTCGAGCGAAAAGAGCGGACCCTTGCCCGCGCTGGTCGCCGGGCCGATCACCAATCTGTCCACAAGCCGCAGCGAGCGGCGAATGATTTCCATGTGGCCGCTGGTGATCGGATCAAACGTGCCCGGATAGACAGCGGTGCGCTCGGTCATGTCCCCCCTTATGCGCCTGACGAGGCGGCGGAGTATTACCGGCACGGCAGGCCCTTATCCACCGTTTGTTTCATCGGGCGTCCCGCCCGGCAGGTCATCGCCGTCCGCGGCGTGGCCATTGCCGTTGCCGTTTCCGTTGGTATCGCCCGCGTCGTCCTCGCCGATACGAACCGCCGAAACCACACGCTCGCCCTCGCTCACCGACACGATCTTGACGCCACGGGTGGCGCGGCCGGCGATGCGGATGCCCTCGACCGGGCAGCGGATCAGCGTGCCGCCGTCGGTTACCAGCATGATCTGGTCGCTCGGCTTGACCGGGAAGGCGGCAACCACCTGAGCGCCCTCGGTCAGGCTCATCAGCTCGACACCCTTGCCGCCGCGCCCGGTGACCCGGTACTCGTAGGCCGACGTGCGCTTGCCGAAGCCGGAATTGGCGACGGTAAGTACAAACTCCTCCTTGGCCTGCAGTTCCGCGAAACGCTCCGACGACAGCATCGCGATCGGCGCCGCACTCTCCTCACCGCCATTCGTCGGCTCTTCCTCGACATTCACGAGTTGGCGCAGCGCCCGCGACTGGCGCAGGTAGCCGTCGCGATCCTCCGTCGTGATGCCCTTGCCGCCGTCGACCAGCGACATCGAGATCACCTCGTCGCCCTCGGCCAGCGCAATGCCGCGCACCCCGGTCGAGGCGCGGCTCTGGAACACGCGCACGGTCGAGACCGAGAAGCGCATGGCGCGACCCTGGCGCGTCGCCAGCAGCACGTCCTGCTCCTCGCCGCAGACACCGACGCCGATCAGGCGGTCGCCGGCGTCCTCGCCCTCGAACTTCATGGCGATCTTGCCGCTCTGGTTGACGCTGACGAAATCGCTGAGCTCGTTGCGCCGCACACCGCCGCGCGCCGTTGCGAACATGACGTTGAGCGTCGACCAGCTCGCCTCGTTCTCCGGCATCGGCATGATCGTGGTGATGGTCTCGCCCTCGCTGAGCGGCAGCAGGTTCACGAACGCCTTGCCGCGCGCCTGCGGCGCGCCAAGAGGCAGTCGCCAGACCTTGAGCTTGTAGACGATGCCGCGGCTGGAGAAGAACAGCACCGGCGTGTGGGTGTTGGCGACGAACAGGCTCGAGACGAAATCGTCCTCGCGCGTCGCCATGCCCGATCGGCCTTTGCCGCCGCGGCGCTGGGCGCGATAGGCCGAGACCGGCACGCGCTTGACGTAGCCGCCATGCGTCACGGTGACGACCATGTCCTCGCGCTGGATCAGGTCCTCGATGTCCTGCTCGAACTCGTTGTCGACGATCTCGGTGCGCCGCGGCGTGGCGAACTGCTCCTTAATGGCGCGCAGCTCCTTGCTCATCAGGGCGAACAGCTCGCCGCGGTCGCCCAGCAGCTCGAGGAAGCCCTCGATCATCTTGGCGACCTCGCCCAGCTCCTCGGCGATCTTGTCGCGCTCCAACCCGGTCAGGCGCTGCAGGCGCAAATCGAGGATGGCGCGGGCCTGGATGTCCGACAGCTTGTAGGTGCCCTCGGCCGATATCTCGCGGCCCGGCTCGGCAATCAGCGCGATCAGCGGCGCCACGTCGGCGGCCGGCCAGTCCTTGGCCATCAGGCGTTCGCGCGCCACCACCGGGTCGGGCGCGCTGCGGATCATGGCAATCACTTCGTCGATGTTGGCGACGGCGATGGCGAGGCCGACCAACACGTGGGCGCGGTCGCGGGCGTGATTGAGCTCGAACTTGGCCCGCCGCGTCATGACCTCGGCGCGGAAGCGAATGAATGCTTCCAGCAGCTCCTTGAGGTTCATCAGCTTCGGGCGGCCGCCGTCGAGCGCCAGCGAATTGACGCCGAAGCTCGTCTGAAGCGGCGTGAAGCGGAAGAGCTGGTTCAGCACGACGTCGGCCATGGCGTCGCGCTTCAGCTCTATCACCATGCGCACGCCGTCACGGTCGCTCTCGTCACGGACCTCGGCGACACCTTCGACCCGCTTGTCACGCACCACTTCGGCGATGCGCTCGTGCAGGCGCGCCTTGTTTTCCTGGTAACAGACTTCCGAGACGATGATCGATTCGCGGCCTCCTCGGCCCTCCTCGATCCGGGTCTTGGCGCGCATGATCAGCGAGCCGCGGCCGAGCTCGTAGGCAGCGCGGATGCCGTTGCGGCCGAGGATGGTGGCACCGGTCGGAAAGTCGGGCCCCGGGATGTACTCCATGAGCTGGGCGATGGTGATCTCGGGATTGTCGATCAGCGCACAGCAACCGTCGATCAGCTCGCCTAGATTGTGCGGCGGGATGTTGGTCGCCATGCCGACGGCGATGCCGCCGGCGCCGTTGGCCAGCAGGTTCGGGTAGGCCGCGGGCAGGACCGTCGGCTCGCGGCCGGTCTCGTCGTAGTTCGGCTGGAAGTCGACAGTGTCCTTGTCAATGTCCTCGAGCAGCGTCTCGGCGGTGCGCGCGAGGCGCGCTTCGGTGTAGCGCATCGCCGCCGGCGGATCATTGTCCATCGAGCCGAAATTGCCCTGCCCCGAGATCAGCGGCAGGCGCATGGAGAAATCCTGCGCCATGCGAACGAGCGCGTCGTAGATCGATTGATCGCCGTGCGGATGATACTTGCCCATCACGTCGCCGACGATGCGCGCCGACTTGCGGAACGGATGGGTCGAATCGTAACCACTCTCCTTCATCGCGTGCAGGATGCGGCGCTGCACCGGCTTCAGGCCGTCGCGCGCATCGGGCAGCGCGCGCGCCACGATCACGCTCATCGCGTAATCGAGGTAGGAGCGGCGCATCTCCTCTTCGATGGCGATCGGTGCGATGTCGTGCGACGGCGGGATCGGCGGCGGCGCCTCAGGGGGTGGAGGAGGCGCCGGCGGAATAGTCGTATCGTCGCTCACGGAGCCTCTTTTTTTGCTTCGTATTGGGGGCCTCGGCGGGGGGTCCGTGCGAGGGAGGCGGCACCCTAGCAAATCACGCTCCGAATGCCAGAAAAAAACGCCCTGGGATGGACACTTTAAGTCTTTGATTTATTTGTGTAAATTAGCCCGCTAAACGACCCTCAAAACGACCGGAAATCGAGCGTAAAAATGGCCCTGAAAACACCCTCCGAAACTGTCCCCAGCCAGCCTTCCGTCGTGGTCTTCGACATGGGCGGCGTGCTGCTGGATTGGAACCCCCGGCATCTCTACCGAAAGCTCATCCCTGAAGCGGCCGAAATGGAGCGGTTCCTCTCCGAAGTGGCGACGACGGCGTGGCACGGCGTCCAGGATCACGGTGGCGATCCCCTCGAAGCGACACGCCGTCTGCAGGGACTTCATCCGGCCAAGGCCGCTCTGATTGCGGCGTTCTACGGCCGCTTCGACGAGATGCTCGACCACGATTTCCCCAAAATGACGCGCCTGGTCGAGCGATTGCACGCGGCCGGCGTGCCGCTCTACCTGCTGTCCAACGCCCCGGCGTTTCTCGAGCCGTGGCTGCGCGAACGCCTGCGTCCGCGTCATCCCTTCCTCGGCCTGTTCCGCGACTATGTCGTGTCCGGCGCCGTCGGCTGGGCCAAGCCGCAGGCCGCGATCTACGACCTTGCCTGCACGCGCGGCGGCTTTCGCGCCGCCGACGCGGTGTTCATCGACGATTCAGCCGCCAACGCCGAGGGTGCCCGCGCCGCCGGCCTGCACGCCATCCATCACCGCTCGCCCGAGACGACCATCGCCGAACTGCGCGCGCTCGGCCTGCCAGCGTGACCAGGCGGGTGGCGCCCGTCATGCCGCTGCCGGCGGCGCTCGCCAGCCTGCCGCGGCCACTCTACTTGTTCGACGGCTATTGTGTGTTGTGCAGCGGCTTCGTCGCGTTCTGCCTCAAGCGAGATCCGGCGGGGCGACTGAAATTCGCCAGCGCGCAATCCGCGCTCGGGTGTCGGGTGTTGAGCGCGCTCGACCTACCGGACGATGCGCTCGACCGCACGATTCTGCTGCTCGATGGCGATAAAGCGTATGCGCGCTCGACCGCGATCCTGCGGGCCCTGCGGTACCTGGTCGGGCCGGTGCGATTGCTTGTGCCGTTTGGCCTCGTGCCGGCGTGGCTGCGCGACCCGATCTACGATCTCGTGGCCCGCAATCGCTACAAATGGTTCGGACGCCGCGATACCTGCCATGTGCCGACACCCGAGACCCGCCGACGCTTCATCGACCTGTAAGGCGGCAATCAGCCAAAGTGCCGGAAGAAGCGCCAGTAGCGCAGTCCGAAATTGGACTGCAGTTCGACGTCCATCGCGAAGCCCATGCGTTCGTAGAGGCCGCGCGCCGTGGTCATGGCCTCGCTGGTATGCAAGCCGATACGCTTCGCGCCATCGAGGCGCGCGCGGGCGATGCACCATTCGGTCAGGCCGCGTGACAGGCCTTGCCCGCGCTCCTTTTGCGCCACGCCGAGCAGCCGCAGCGACGCCCATTCGCGTGGAAAGATCACGCCATCCGAGCGCCCCGGTGAAAAATAGAACACCACGGCGTCGAGCCCTTCGGCTTCCCGAACACCCGCGATCTCGGCATCGCGCATGCGGCTGGCCGCGACGGCGATTCCGTCACGCAGGCGTGGCCACTCGACCGGCCCCAGGTGTTCGGCGTAGTCGGAATAGTCTTCGATCAGCCGCCCGCCCACCGCTGCGTGATCCGCAGCGGTGAAGACCTCGACCCGGGCCATTGCCGCGCCCTAGAACGGAATGTCGTCGTCCAGATCGGCCTTGCCGCCGCGCGCCGCCGGGCGGCCACCGCCGGCGCCGCCTGCGGGAGCCGCAGCCGCACCGCCGCCCATGCCGTCATCCATGGCGCCCGCGCCGGCACCCTCGCCACCGCCGCCACGGCCATCGAGCATGGTCAGCGAGCCGCCGAACCTCGGCACCACGACTTCCGTCGTATAGCGCTCCTGGCCGCTCTGATCGGTCCATTTGCGGGTCGTGAGCTGGCCTTCGAGATAGACCTTGGCGCCCTTGCGCAGGAACTTCTGCGCCACTTCGGCCAACTTCTCGTTAAAGATCACGACACGGTGCCATTCCGTGCGCTCCTTGCGCTCGCCGCTCTGGCGATCGCGCCAGGTTTCCGACGTGGCCACCGACATGTTCACGAGGGATCGACCGTCCTGCATCGCCTTCACTTCGGGATCGCGACCCAGATTCCCGACGAGGATGACCTTGTTTACACTGCCCGCCATTGGAGCTCTCCTTTGCCTTCCCGGCACCGCGGAACGCGACGCCTACCTCACGGCAGGCAAGTTACTCCGAACGGACTGTGGGCAACCACCGATTTTGGGTTGTAGCCTGGGGGTGGTCGGGTCACACCCCTAGTGCATGTTCCGCGACCTTTATTCCAAGGCCTGCCGGCTGATTGCCCATCGCTACGACGGCCTGGCGCTCAAGCTCCACCACGCCGCCGTCATCTATATCGACGCCTACACCAACACGGACTTCAATTTCCGGGTCAACGGCGAGATGCGCGTGCTCGAACGGCTGCTGCCGCTCCTCGGCATCCGGCCCGTCGTGCTCGATGTCGGCTGCAACACCGGCGAATGGGCCGAGTTGGCGCTGCAGCGGCGTGGCGACATCGCCCTGCACGGCTTCGAGATCGCCCCGCCGATGCAGGAGGAGATCCAGCGCCGGCTCGGCGGCAATCCCAACTTCACGCTTTGCCCGTTGGGCCTCTCCGACAGCGAGACCACGGTGAGCTTCGCGCTCTATCGCGACAATTCGGTGCTGACGTCGCTGGTCAAGGACCTGCCGCGGCGCGTCGGCGGCAAGGTGCTGGAGCCGGAGATCGTCGAAGGCCGGGTCGAGCGCGGCGACGATTACTGCCGCAGGAACGGCATCGATCGTATCGGCTTCCTCAAGATCGATGTCGAGGGCCACGAGTGGGAAGTGCTGGACGGCTTCGCCACGATGCTGGCCGAGCGCCGCATCGATGCCCTGCAGTTCGAGTTCGGCTTCGAGGTCTACATCACCGGCCGCACCCTGCGGCAGTACGACCAGCGCCTGCGCAAGCTCGGCTATACGGTCGGCCGCGTGCTGACCACCGGCGTCTTCTTCAGCGACAGCGGCGATCAGTTCGAGCGGCTGTCGTTCGGCAACTACGTCGCCGTGCTGGCCGACCGCAGCGACCTCGTGACGGCGCTCAAGCCGGACAACCGCAACACGATCTACGATCCCTGACGCCGGTGAGCTGCATTCATGGCGGCCCGCGTAAAATTCATTAGTGGATTACCGGGCCGAACCATATCGTTCAGACCATGAACGCTTCCTTTCACATAAGCCAGGTTTCCCGCGGCCAGGCCTACGCCATGCTGGGCGGCGCTGCCCTGATGATGACCCTGGCGATGGGCATCCGGCGGAATCTGGGCCTGTTCCAGGCACCGGCCTCGAAAGAGCTGGGCATCGCCATTTCCGACTTCGCGCTGGCGATCTCGGTGCAGCAAGTCGCCTGGGGCCTCAGCCAACCCTTCGCCGGCGTGGTCGCTGACAAATACGGCACGCGCTGGGTGGCCCTGGCTGGAAGCGTCATGTACATCGCCGGCCTCCTGTTCATGGCGACGGCGGGCAGTGCGCTCCCCATCCTGATCGACGGCGGCGTGCTGATCGGTATTGCGCTGGCCTGCACCACGTCCGGCATCACGGCCAACATCGCCGCCCGCGTCGTGCGGCCAGAGCGCCGCACGCTGGCTTTCGGCATCGTCTCGGCGGCGGGTTCGGTCGGCACCATGTTGACCGCGCCGATCGCGGCCTACCTTCTGAATAGCGATGGCTGGCGCACCGCCATATGGGCGCTGGCGATCCTGGCGGTTGCCATGCTGACGGCGGCCTTCATCGGCAGCCGCGCCGACAAGCTGCCCAACAGCCTGTCGAACGACCGCGATCTCACGCTCGCTGCCGCTCTCGATGAAGCCCGCCTGCACCGCGGCTATCTCGTGATGGCCGCCGCTTTCTTCGTCTGCGGCCTGCAGCTTGTGTTCCTCACCACCCACCTGCCGACCTATCTCGCGATGTGCGGCATGGATGCGAGCTACAGCGCCCTCGTCCTGATGCTGATCGGCGGCTTCAACATCATGAGTTCCTGGGTGTTCGGCTGGCTGGGCGACCGCTACCCCAAGCGCCTGCTGCTGGGAGCGATCTATCTCCTGCGTTCGCTCGCGCTGGCGCTGTTCTTCATGTATCCGCCGACGCCGCTCAGCGTGGTCCTGTTCGGCCCCGCCATGGGCTCGCTGTGGCTGGGCGTCATCCCGCTGGTCAACGGCCTGGTGGTCCAGATCTTCAGCCTGCGGTTCCTGTCGACCCTGACCGGCATCGCCTTCCTCAGCCATCAGGCTGGCTCCTTCCTCGGCGCCTGGGGTGGCGGCTATCTCTTTGATCTGATGGGAAACTACGACCTCGCCTGGAAGATCGGCGTGCTGGTCGGCCTGGTCGCAGGCACCGCGCAGCTGCTGATGAACGACCGGCCCACCGCCCGGGTCGCCGCCGCCGCGGCAGCCTGACGCGTCCCACCCTGGCGGGGTGTAAAACCATCTGTGGATAGCTACATGCGCTGATCCTGCGCATCGCCTAATCTCGGGATCACATGGCTAAACCCCGTCTACCCTCGGCCGAGCCCGGTCGCGTCATCTCGGTCCGCGGCGCGCGCGAGCACAATCTCAAGAACGTCGACATCGACCTGCCGCGCGACCGGCTGGTCGTGATCACGGGGTTGAGTGGCTCGGGCAAGTCCTCGCTCGCTTTCGACACCATCTACGCCGAGGGACAGCGCCGCTACGTCGAGAGCCTGTCGGCCTATGCCCGCCAGTTCCTCGAGCTGATGCAGAAGCCCGACGTCGATTCGATTGACGGCCTGTCGCCCGCCATCTCGATCGAGCAGAAGACGACGTCGCGCAACCCGCGCTCGACCGTCGGCACGGTCACCGAGATCTATGACTATCTCCGCCTGCTGTTTGCCCGCGTCGGCATCCCCTACTCGCCCGCGACCGGCCTGCCGATCGAGAGCCAGACCGTCTCGCAGATGGTCGACCGCATCAAGACCATGGCCGACGGCACGCGCCTCTACCTGATGGCCCCAATCGTACGCGGCCGGAAGGGCGAGTACCGCAAGGAGCTGCAGGAGCTGCAGAAGAAGGGCTTTCAACGGGTCAAGGTCGACGGCAAGCTCTACGAGATCGCCGAGTCGCCGACGCTCGACAAGAAATTCAAGCACGACATCGACGTCGTGGTCGACCGCATCGTGGTCAAGCCCGACCTCGGCAATCGCCTGGCCGATTCGATCGAGACGGCGCTCACGCTGGCCGAGGGCCTGGCCGTGGCGGAAAATGCCGACACCGGCGAGCGCACGGTGTTCTCGGCGCGCTTCGCTTGCCCGGTCTCCGGCTTCACCATCGAGGAGATCGAGCCCCGGCTGTTCTCCTTCAACGCACCGCAGGGCGCCTGCCCGGTCTGCGACGGGCTCGGTGTAAAGATGTTCTTCGATCCCGACATGGTGGTGCCGGACGACCGCCTGTCGCTCGGCGAGGGCGCCGTGGCGCCATGGGCCGATTCGTCGGGCCAGTATTACATGCAGACGCTGGAAAGCATCGCCAAGCACTTCAAGGTCAAGATGTCGACGCCGTGGCGCGAACTGCCGAAGAAGGTGCGCGACACCATCCTGTTCGGCAGCGGCGGAGAATCCATCGCCATGCGCTACGACGACGGCATCCGACAGTATCAGACGACCAAGCCGTTCGAGGGTGTGATTCCCAATCTCGACCGGCGCTGGAAGGAAACCGATTCCTCCTGGGTGCGCGAGGAACTCGAGCGCTTCCAGCAGGAGCACAAGTGCGAGACCTGCAACGGAGCCCGCCTCAAGCCCGAGGCGCTGGCCGTCAAGATCGCCGGCCTCAACATCAGCCAGACGACCGAGTTCTCGATCGGCGATGCCGTGAAGTGGTTCCTCGAACTGGCGCCCAAGCTGACCTCCAAGCAGCGCGAGATCGCCGCCCGCATTCTGAAAGAGATCAACGAGCGGCTGGGCTTCCTCGACAATGTCGGCCTGAGCTACCTGACGCTCGACCGTGGCTCGGGCACGCTGTCGGGCGGCGAAAGCCAGCGCATTCGCCTCGCCTCGCAAATCGGCTCTGGCTTGACCGGCGTCCTCTACGTGCTCGACGAGCCGTCGATCGGCCTGCACCAGCGCGACAACGACCGCTTGCTGAAGACGCTGACCCGCCTGCGCGACCTCGGCAACACGGTGCTGGTGGTCGAGCACGACGAAGATGCGATCCGTGCCGCCGACTATCTGGTCGACATGGGCCCGGGCGCCGGCGCACACGGCGGCCACGTGGTCGCCCAAGGCACGCCCGAGGAGGTTATGCGCAACAGCGCCAGCCTTACCGGCCAATACCTCTCAGGCTTCCGCCAGATCCCGATTCCCAAGAACCGCCGCGTGCCCTCGGACAAGGGTGGCCGCTGGCTCACGGTCAAGGGCGCCAAGGCCAACAACCTGCAGAACGTCACGGCCAGCATCCCGCTCGGCACCTTCACCTGCGTCACCGGCGTGTCGGGTAGCGGCAAGAGCACGCTGATCATCGAGACCCTCTACAAGGCCCTGGCCAAGCGCCTGAACAACGCGCGGGAACATCCCGGCGAACACAGTGCGCTCGAGGGCGTCGGCCACCTCGACAAGATCGTCGACATCGACCAGTCGCCGATCGGCCGCACGCCGCGATCAAACCCCGCGACCTATACCGGTGCCTTCTCGCCGATCCGCGACTGGTTCTCGCAACTGCCCGAGTCGACGGCGCGCGGCTACAAGCCCGGGCGCTTCTCGTTCAACGTCAAGGGCGGACGCTGCGAGGCCTGCCAGGGCGACGGCGTGATCAAGATCGAGATGCACTTCTTGCCCGACGTCTACGTCCAGTGCGACGTCTGCAAGGGCCGTCGCTACAATCGCGAGACGCTCGAGATCGGCTTTCGCGGCAAATCGATCGCCGACGTGCTCGACATGACGGTCGACGAGGGCGTCGAGTTCTTCAAAGCCGTGCCGGTGATCCGCGAAAAACTACTCACGCTGCAGCAGGTCGGCCTCGGCTACATCCATATCGGCCAGCAGGCGACGACCCTTTCGGGCGGCGAAGCGCAGCGCGTCAAGCTTGCCAAGGAATTGTCGCGGCGGGCGACGGGCCGCACGCTCTACATCCTCGACGAGCCGACCACCGGCCTGCATTTCGAGGATGTGCGAAAGCTGCTGGAAGTGCTGCACCGGCTGGTCGAGACCGGCAACACTGTCGTGGTGATCGAGCACAATATCGAGGTCATCAAGACAGCCGACTGGGTGCTCGATCTCGGACCGGACGGCGGATCGGGCGGCGGTCGCATGGTGGCCGAAGGGCCGCCCGAGGAGATCATCAAGGTGGCCGACAGCTACACCGGCCGCTATCTCGCCCGCCACCTGCCGCGCAGCGCCGCAGCAAAGAAACGGGCCTAGCGGCGCTTCCAGT
Source organism: Asaia bogorensis (assembly GCA_945905835.1). Taxonomy (GTDB): domain Bacteria; phylum Pseudomonadota; class Alphaproteobacteria; order Reyranellales; family Reyranellaceae; genus Reyranella. Next base: position 13,177 of record CAMDQJ010000042.1, on the reverse strand, counting down.
CGATGCGGCCGAGGTCGTAGCCGAACTGGCGCTCGACCACGGCCGGCGTGGCATCGGAGGCGTCGGCCTGGCGGGCGGCGACACGGGCCTGCGCGACTTCCTTCGGCACATCGAGCCAGATGCCCTCGAACGGCACACCGAGCCGGGCCGCCAAGGCTTCGGCCGCCGCGCGCTCCTCCGGCCGGGCGAAGACCGCATCGAGGACGACGCAATGGCCTGCCTTCAGGATCCGCCCCGCGCGCTCCAGGCAGGCGGCATAGATGCCCGCTGAGGAGTGCGGTGTGTAGCTGCCGGCTGGCATGCGCTCTTCCAGCTTCACGCCGGCCTGCCGCTTACGCTCGACGTCGCTGCGCACGATCACCGCGCCGGGCGGGCGGCGAATTTCGGGCGCCAGCTCGAGCGCCAGCGTCGTCTTGCCCGAGCCGGAGAGGCCGCCTATCGCCGTCAGCGTCGGCGGTGCCGGTTTCAGGAATCCAAGTGCCGCGTGCTGGTAACTGCATGCCAGCTCGTCTACTTCACCACGCATGGCGGCCGCCGCGGAACCGACATAGGCGCGGATGGCCGCGCGGCGTGCGAGGAATATCGGCAGCAGCGCCAGGGCCTCGTCGTGCGTGGCCGCCGGCAACTCCCCGATACGCCACAGCCATTCGTTCAACAGCCGGTTGGCGAGAGGCGTCAGCCCTTGCCGCGCGAGATCCGTCAGCGCGAAAGCCAAGTCGTAGAGCACGTCGATATTGGCGATCCTGTCGGAGAATTCGATGGCGTCGAACGGTACCGGCCGGCCGTCGATCAGCACGATGTTGCGCAGATGCAGGTCGCCGTGGCAGCGCCGCACCGCGCCGGCGGCGACCCGGCGGGCGACGATATCGAGATGCGGCTCCAGCGCCGCCGGCATGGCGATGGCCAGCGCCTCGCTGACCGCCGGATCGAGCCGGTCGCCCGCTTCGCGCATCTGGCGCACGTCGGCGGCGACCGAGTGACGGTAATCCTCCGGGCCTGCGAAGCCCGTAAGCGGCGGCAGCAAATCATGGAATATGGCCACTCGGGCGCCCAGCGCCGCCATCATCTCGCCGGTCAAGGCGCCCCGCCCGGCCAGGCGGTCAAACAGCCCTTCCTCGTCGAAACGGTGCATGACGACCAGCCAGTCGACCGCGTCGCTGCCGGCTTCCTCGCCCGGCTCGCCCAGCGCCAGCGCACCGTCGCGGCCGCGCCGGATCGGCGCCAGGCCGAGATAGATTTCCGGCGCGAGCTGGTGGTTGATCGCGATCTCGGCGGCGCACATCTCGGCCCGCCGCGCGGCGGTCGAGAAATCCATGTAGGGAAACTTTACGGCGCGCTTCAGCTTGTAGGCGCGCACTCCGGACAGGAACACGACCGCGCCGTGAGTGTCGATGCGGCGCGTCGGGGCGAGATGGGCGGCAAGGAAATCGATGACCTCCGACTGATCCTCGACGACGAAGGTTGGCTGGCCGGCCATCGCTTCAATCGGGCGGCAGGCGCGGTTCGTCGTCGTTCCAGGGATCGATATGCAGGATGACGTCGGTGTCTGGGAAGTCATCCTGGATCGCCGCCTCGATGGTGTCGCCGATGACATGCGCACGGCCAAGCGACATGGTCGGCTGCAGCACGACATGGAGCTGGACGAACTTGGTGAGGCCGGAGGAGCGCGTGCGGAGATCGTGCACATTGCGCACGCCAGGATGTTGGCGAACGATATCGAGGATGCGCTTGCGATCCTCGATCGGCAGCTCGCGGTCCATCAGCACGTCGATCGACACCCGACCGATCTGCCAAGCGCTGAAGGCGAGATAGGCGGATAAAGCCAGCGCCACCGCGAGGTCGATCAGCGGCTCACCCGTGCGGCTCGACAGGAACAACCCGGCGCCGACGGCAATATTGCTGACAAGGTCGGTCGTGTAGTGCGCCTGGTCGGCGCCGATGGCGATCGAGCCGGTGCGGCGCATGACGTAATTCTGGAAGGAGACCAATGCCAGCGTGAGCACGATGGCAAAGCCGCTCACGATCACACCCACCATCTCGCCCTGAACGGTGTGAGGATGCAGGAAGCGGTCTCCGACCGTCAGGACCAGGCCGCCGGCCGATGCCGCGATGAAGCCCGCCTGCGCCACCCCGGACAGCGCCTCGGCCTTGCCGTGGCCGAAGCGGTGGTCATCGTCGGCCGGCATCAGCGCTTGGCGCACAGCGATGAAAGTGATCAGCGAACTCACGAAGTCGAGCGAGGAGTCGACCAGCGAGGACAACATGCTGACCGAATCGGTGACCAGCCAGGCGACGGCCTTGGCCGCGACCAGGGTGAGAGCCACAGCCATCGAGGCAAGGCTCGCCTGCCGCATCAATCGGCAGGCGGCGTCTGCCTTCAGGGGTACAGTGTGCGTGTCGACCATGGCGCTTCGGCGGAGGGGCGACTGTATTCCAGGCGATCGTGCAAGCGGAAGGCGCCGTCACGCCAGAACTCGATCAAGGTCGGCTGCAGGCGAAAGCCCGACCAGTACGATGGCCTCGATACATTTCCAACCAAGTGCTTGGCGGTGAACTCGGCGACGCGCTTCTCCAGCGCGAAGCGGCTCTCCAGCGGGCGCGACTGCTCGGACGCCCAGGCGCCGATCTGGCTGCCGCGGGCACGGGTGGCGAAATAGGCGTCGGCCTCGACAGGCGTGGTCGGCGCGATCAGTCCTTCGAGGCGAACCTGACGCCGCAGCGACTTCCAGTGGAACAGCAGGCCCGCCTTGGGATGTGCAAGCGCCTGCACACCCTTGCGGCTCTCGTAGTTCGTATAGAAGACGAAGCCGTCGGCGTCGTAGCCCTTGAGCAGGACCATGCGCATCGACGGCGTGCCATCGGGCCCGACCGTGGCCAGTGCCATGGCTTCGGGTTCGTTGGGTTCGCTCTTCTTCGCATCTGCGAACCATTCGGCAAAAAGCGCCAGGGGGTCGGCTTTCTCCTCGATCATGACCCACAATATAAGCGGGCCGCGAAGCCTTCCACCACCGGCATCTTGTCCCAAACGCCCCACACCGCTAAGAACAAGGGATGTCAGCTCCCGCACAATTGATGGCCGGCAAAAAAGGCTTGGTCATGGGCGTGGCCAACCACCGCTCGATCGCGTGGGGTATTGCCAAGGCCTGCCACGACCACGGTGCCGAACTCGCCTTCACCTTCCAGGGCGAGGCGCTGGAAAAACGCGTGCGGCCGCTGGCCGATTCGATCGGCAGCAAGCTGGTCTTGCCTTGCGACGTCACCGACAAGGCGAGCATCGACGCCACCTTCAGCGAAATCAGCAGCAAGTGGGGCGGGCTCGATTTCCTCGTCCACTGCATCGCCTTCTCCAACAAGGACGAGCTCAAGGGCCGCTACCTCGACACCACGCCGGAGAATTTCCACCTCACCCTGAACGTGAGCTGCTACTCCTTCACCGCCATCGCCCAACGTGCCGTACCGCTGATGAAGGCCGGCGGCAGCCTGCTCACCCTCACCTACTACGGCGCCGAACGGGTGATGCCGCACTACAACGTCATGGGCGTCGCCAAGGCCGCCCTCGAGGCGAGCGTGCGCTACCTCGCGGCCGACCTGGGCGACCAGGGCATCCGCGTCAATGCCATCTCGGCCGGTCCGATCAAGACCCTGGCCGCGTCGGGCATCGGCGACTTCAGCTATATCATGAAGTGGAACGAACTCAACGCGCCGCTCAAGCGCAACGTCACCACCGAGGAGGTCGGCAATGCCGGACTCTTCCTGCTGTCAGACCTCGGCAGCGGCGTGACCGGCGGAGTGATGCATGTCGATGCGGGCTACCACGTCGTCGGCATGATGAAGACCTCATCCGCCAAGCAGCTTTCCGAGCTCTTGGCGAATTTCAGCGAAGACTAGGGCGGAGGGCTGACGGCCATGGCCGGCAGCAGTTTCGGCACCCTCTTCCGGTTCACCAGCTGGGGCGAAAGCCACGGCCCGGCGATCGGTTGCGTGGTCGACGGCACGCCGCCGCGCATCGCGCTGCAGGAAAGCGACATCCAGACCTGGCTCGACAAGCGCCGCCCCGGCCAGTCGCGCTTCGTGACGCAACGCCAGGAACCCGACACGGTGAGGATCCTGTCGGGCGTGTTCGAGGGCGTCACCACCGGCACGCCAATCGCGCTGCACATCGACAATGTCGACCAGCGCAGCCGCGACTATTCCGAGATCAAGGACAGCTTCCGCCCGGCGCATGCCGACTACACCTATTTCAAGAAATACGGCGTGCGCGACTATCGCGGCGGCGGCCGCCAGTCGGCGCGCGAGACGGCGGTGCGTGTCGCCGCCGGCGCTGTGGCACGCAAGATCCTGGGCGATGGCGTCAGCATCCGCGGCGCCGTGGTCCAGCTCGGCACGCAAAAGATCGACCGCTCGAAATGGGACTGGGTGGCAACGGCCGACAATCCCTTCTGGTGCCCCGACCGCCAGGCGGCGCAAGGCTGGGAAGGCTATCTCGACGACATCCGCAAGGCCGGCAGCTCATGCGGCGCCATCGTCGAGGTCGTGGCCTCGGGCGTGCCGGTGGGCTTGGGCGATCCGGTCTACGACAAGCTCGATGCCGACCTCGCCAAGGGCCTGATGAGCATCAATGCCGTGAAGGGCGTCGAGATCGGCGACGGCTTCGCCGTCGCCGCCATGAGCGGCGCCGAGGATGCCGACGAGATGCGCATGAAGGACGGCCAGCCGGTGTTCTTGAGCAACCATGCCGGCGGCATTCTGGGCGGCATCTCAAGCGGCCAGGACATCGTTTGCCGGCTGGTCGTGAAGCCCACCAGCTCCATTCTCTCCCCGGTCCGCAGCGTCGACCGTTTCGGCAACGAGGTCGAGCTGCGCACCAAGGGCCGCCACGATCCCTGCGTCGGCTTGCGCGCCACGCCGGTGGCCGAAGCGATGGTGGCCGTCGTGCTCGCCGACCATCTGCTGCGCCATCGCGCGCAGTGTGGCTGACGCGGCCTGATGGCTGCCCGTCCGCCCGTCGAGGCGCGCTACAGCAGGTTTCACAATCTCAGCATGACGCTGGTCGCGGTGGCGATGGTGATCGCCGCGATCCTGTACATGGCGCGCCAACCCGAGAACGTTCCCGCACCGACGTTTACCGACACCCGCTTCGTGCTGTTCCTCGTGCTCGGCGTCGCCATGGCGTTCTATGCCTTCGTCGGCATCCGCCGCTTCCTCGACCGCGCGCCGCAGGTCACGATCGACCGCGACGGCATCCTGCTGGGCTTCGGCCGCAACCGCCGCTTCACCTGGGATGAGATCCGCTGGGTCAAGTTGCACCGCCTCGCCGTACGCCCGCAATTGCACATCGGCATCGAGCCGGAAACCTTCGTGACATCCGATCTGCGGCTGTCGATGTGGAATCTCGACGATGCGATGCGGCCGATCCGCGGCGTGCCCGCGGCCATCGCCGTGCGCGACAATGGCCTCGACACCCGCGCCGCTGCGTTGCTTGATGCCGTCCGGAGTTTTCGGCCCAATCTCGTGAAGTCCTGATCGGAGGTTTCGCCATGTGGCGCTACATTGTCGGCCTGCTGGCGACCGTCGGAGCGCTCACGCTGATGGCGTTCGCCGGCGTCTTTGCCCTGGTCTCCTCGAGCCCGTTCACCGGCAAGTCGTTGCCCAAGTCCATGGTGCTCTCGCTCGACCTGCGCAACGTGCCGCCGGAGAGTTCAGCCTCGGACCTGCTGAGCGGCGGATTGTTCCGCAGCGCGCGCGACCTCACCCATGTGCTCGAGCTGCTATGGCAGGCGGCGGACGATCCGCGGATCGTCGGCCTGTTCGTCGAAACCGGCGACAACCAGGCCGGCCTCGCCCGCGTCCAGGAACTGCGCCAGGCCATCGCCCGCATCCGCGGCAAGGGCAAGTTCGCCATCGGCTTCGCCGAAGGCTTCGGCGGCACCGGCAGTCATTTCGCCGATTATTATCTCGCCTCTTCGCTCGAACAGATCTGGCTGCAGCCGAGTGGCAGCTTCTCGGTGACCGGCCTCGCCGTCGAAACGCCGTTCCTCAAGGGCGGCCTCGACAAGCTCGGCGTCCGCGTCGAGGGCGGCAAGCGGCTGGAATTCAAGAGCGCGCCCGACAGCTTCACCGAGACCAGCTACACCGGCCCGGCGCGCGCCAACCTGCAGCAACTGGTCGACAGCCTATACGGCCAGTTCGTCGACGATGTCGCCCGTGACCGGCGCATGCCGGCCGCGCGCGTGCGCCAGCTCGTCGATTCCGCACCGTTTGCCTCGGAACGCGCCCGCCAGGACGGCTTGGTCGACAAGGTTGGCTACCGCAGCGACGCCATGGACGAAGTCCGGCGGCGTGCCGGCACCGGTCCCGAACTGGTGACCCTCGCCGACTATGCCGCGACCGACAGCCGGCCTAAGCCGCGCGGCGACGTCGTGGCGCTGGTCCGCGTCAGCGGCGCCATTTCGTCGGGGTCGGGCGGCATCGGACCGCTGGACGACGACGCTCTGGCCAGCTCCGACGACGTCATCGAGGCCCTGCAGGCTGCTTCCCAGGCCAAGGAGGTGCGCGCCATCGTGCTGCGCATCGATTCGCCCGGCGGCACCTATCCCGCCGCCGACGCCCTGGCCCAGGGCGTGACGCGCGCGCGCGCCAACGGCAAGCCGGTCGTGGTCTCCATGGGCGATGTCGCCGCTTCCGGCGGCTATCTCGCGGCCATCGCGGCTGACGTCATCGTGGCCGAGCCGGCGACCATCACCGGTTCGATCGGCGTGTTCGGCCTGTGGCCGGTGGCGGCCGACCTGCTCGACTCGCTCGGCGTCAAAGTCGAGCAGATCGGCGTCGGCGCCAATGCCGGGATGTACTCCTACTTCCGGCCGCCGACGGCGGCACAGCGCGCCGCGGTGAACCGTGAACTCGACGGCATCTATGCCGACTTCACGCGCCAGGTCGGCGAACAGCGCAAGCTCGATGCCCGGCGGCTGGATGCGGCAGCCCGCGGCCGCGTCTTCACCGGCGTCGATGCCCGCCAGGCCGGCCTGGTCGACGAGTTGGGCGGTCTGGCCTTGGCGATCAGCATCGCCAAGGCCAAGGCCGGCATCGACGAGATCCGGCCGGTGGAGCTTCGGCGCTTCCCCGCCGACTCTGGCCGTTTCCAGCGCCTGCTCGAGCGCGTCCTGCAGATTGCCGGCATCGACCAGACACGTTCGCCGGCGATCCGCGCACCGCGCGAGGTGCGCGAGACCCTGGCCCGCTTCGGCATCGTCGCCCGGCCGGGCAATGTCCGCCTGCCGCCGATGCCGCCCCTCTGGCATTGATCGTATGGCGCTAGCGCCGTTCGTCGAGCACGGCGAGGACGGCCCGCCACATCTTCCAGGCGTTGGCCACGCTCACGGCGTTGAATTCGACGTGGCCGATATCGTCGATGAGGAAGAGCGACACGCGCGCGCCGGGAACGGCCGCGGCCAGCGCCTCGCTCTCGCTATAGGGCACCATGCGGTCGTCGCGGCCATGAACTAGGATCAGGTGCCCACGCAGCTTGCCGAGATCGTAGAGTGCCAGGTTCAAACCGTCGATTTCGCGGCGGATCGACTGCGGCAAGGCCTCGATGAGCTGCGTGACCTTGTCCGGATCGCGATTGTCGACAAGCGCCAGCACCGCCCGCCCGTCCGGCCCGAGCAGCCGCGCCAGGTTGGATATGTCGGCATCGGGCTCGCGTTGGCGCCGCCCGGCGATTTCGTAGAGAAAGGCCGCGTCGTCCCTGCTCTGCAGCCGTCCGACATTGGCCAGCACGAAGGCCCAGCGGCCATAGAGGTTGGGATCTATGCGATGCTCGCGCGGGTCGCCCTGCACACGGAACACGCCCGTCGTGATGAAGCGGATCGCCGCTTCGGCGTCGCGGTAGCCGCCGATGCCGACGGCGAAGGCGATGCTGGGCGCCAAGTCGTCCGTGGTCGCTGCGATCAATGCCGGCGCCAGCGCATAGGAAACCGCCATGACGCCGAGCGGCGCGGCGGGATAGGTCCGCCGCAGATGGCGCAAGGCGTTGGCCACGCGCTCGGCGTCGAGCCGGGAGAGCGCGAAGCGCCGCACCTCGGGCAGCTCCGGAACCAGCACGGTGAAGCCGGTGCGCGCCAGGGTGCGTGCCAGCGCCTGCAGTCGCGGCTCGTCGCGGCCGAGCGCCGCCGCACCTGGCACCAGCACCAACGCCCCCCGCGGCCGACCTGGAGAGGCGTAGAGATCGCCCTCGCCGCCCGGCCATGACGCCTTGCTCTCGGCAGGAGCCGCCGTCAGCGATTGCCAGGGCGAAGACCCGCCGCTTGCGACGTCGAAGACGACGAGTGCCGCCTCGGTCCACGCGACCGGCCGGCCGAAAACGAAGAGCGCAGCCAGCACGGCGACCAGAACCAGGGCCACGCGCCGCATGGTTCAGCCGTTGAGACCGCATGTGGAAAGTGTCTCCAGCCTGTCGCCTTCCCGCCTCACCAGGGCGAGTTGCTCGACGCGGCCGCGCATCGGCAGGTGCTGGCGCTCGACGATGCGGGCCACCTGCTCGGCCTCGGCGGCGCGCGCGAAAAGACCAAGCGTGATGTGTGGCTGGAAGAATTCTGGACCGGGCACGGGGTTGAGCGTGTCGTGCAATTCGGTCAATTCGGCGGCACCGTCCGACGGCTCGGCATAGAGATAGAGATCGAACCGCACGATGCGCTCGATCATGAACCAGAACGGACGTCGGCTCAGGGCGCCGAGAGTCGAGCGCAGATCGTTCTCACGTTCGGCCGCCGCGCCGAACACCAGCGTGAAGTGCGGGCCGATCAGGCCCGCCTCACGCGGATGATACTGGGCACGAAGTCGCCGCAGCGCCTGCTCGTCGGCTTCCGCCAGAGCGGGCCAGGCGACGACGAACAGCACTCAGCCGTAGCTCTTGGCCATGCCGAAAGCCGGATCCATAGCCGCGCCATAGGGCGGGAACGGATAGCGCAGGCCGTTCTTGCCGAGATGGCCCATACCCTCGATGGCGCGCAGGAACTCGTCGGGCGGGCAGGCCATCAGGAGTTCGTCGTCGGCGACACCGCCATAGCGGCGCTCGGCGTAGCAGGGCAGCGACAGCGAGGTTTGCCGCGTGGCCAAGGCCCTGCCCCAGGAATCGGCGCAGGCGCTCTCACCGGTCACCGTGAAGTCGTAACGGCGGTAGCGGTGATACTGCAGGCCGTTGATGAAATAGATCATCTGCCCGGGCGAACCGTAGAACAGGCAAATATCCGGCGGATCGAGCCGCGCCGAGCGTAGCGGCGAAACGACAAGGCCGTTGTATTTGCCGTCCGGCACGCGCGGCATCTGCGCCTGATGGGCGGCCGAGGCCTCCTTGTTGCCGAACCACACGCCGTTCATGTGGTCGCCGGACAGGAACCCCTCACCCGGATGATTCAAGCCAACCACGCCGCCGCAATTGCCGCCGCGCGTGTTGTCGACCGTGATGCCCAGCGTAAAGCCGTACCATCGTGACTGCGTCACCATCTGGCACATCGTGAACTTCATGCCGTCGGTCGGCTTGCGCACGCCCTGGATCTTGTCCATCTCCGCCGGATCCTCGAACAGCTTCATGCCGATCGGCTGGGTGCGGATGCGCAAAAGCTCGATCAGCTTGCCAGCGGCATCGGCCATCATCTTGCCGTCGATCTTTTCGGGCGGCGTCCACGGCGCGGTCTTGTAGCCTGGCGGCAGGGTCTGGACGTTCATGCATTCCTCCGTTTTTGTCAGGTGAGGTTCAACCCACCGTCAGCGATCACGATCTCTCCGGTAACGTAGTCGTTGGCGCAGAGTGCTGCCACCAGATCGGCAATGTCCTCGGGCCTGGCGGCACGGCGCATCGGCGACCTGGTGTTCCAGAGCTCGGTGGCCTCGGGCCAGTTCGCGGTCATCGGGGTCTCGACCAGACCAGGCGCAACGCAATTGACACGGATCGCGGGGCCCAGTGCGACAGCCAGCAGGCGCGTGGCATGATGCAAGCCTGCCTTCGCCGTGGCGTAGGGAATCGACGCTCCCTTGGGCCGCATGCCGGCATGGGTGCCAATATTCACGATGCAGGCCGGCCGGCCGCTCTCAGCCGATTTTCGCAGGGCCGCTTCGGCTTCGGTCACCAGGACGAACGGCGCGATCAGGTTGACGTCGAGCATGCGCCGCCACACCGCCGGTGTCGCCGCCTTGAGGTCGGCGTGCGGGATGCGCATAGATTCGCCGGCATTGTTGACCAGCACGTCGAGACGGCCGTGATGCTTCACCACCGAGGCCACCAATCCGTGCAGCGCGGTTTCGTCGGCGAGGTCGGCTTGATGATAGCTGGCGCCGGCCAACTCGCTCGCCATCTGCTTGCCGATATCGGCCGAGTGGCGCGAATGTAGCGCCACTTTGTAGCCGTCACCCGCCAATCGCCGCGCGGTGGCGGCACCGATACCCGAGGTTGAGCCGGTGATCAGGGCGACGCGTTCAGACATGGGCTTTCAAAGCCTCCAACGTCTCGTCCGGCCGCTCGACCATCATGAAGTGCCCGCAGTTCGCAATGACGACGGTCTTCGCGCCGGCAATGGCGGCAGCCAGTGCCTTGGCCTTGGGTGCGGGTGTCATCAGGTCGCCGTCACCCAGCACCAGCACCGTCGGGCACTTGACCTGCCTGGCGCGCTCCAGCGCGTCCTTGTAGGCGTTGCAGGCCACGAGATCGGCATGGATCACGTCGGGCTTGTTGCCCGCCAGAACCGCCAGCGATTCGCGGCGCAGCCACAGTCCCGGCGAGACCATGCCGCCCTTGTGCAGCGCATTGCCCATGCCCCAAAAAGTCATCAGCTCCTGGACTTTCAGCGTGTTGGCCTTGGCCGATTCGAGCATCTCCGGATGCACCGGCATCTCGGTGGCGATGCCGCAGAGGCCGAGCGCCCGGACCTTGTCGGGGTGGCGGGCCGCCGTATCGAGCGCCACCAGCGCGCCCATCGAGTGCCCGACCAGCGCCGCGTTCTGCAATCCGGCGGCCGCGATCAGCCGCGCCGTCCAGTCCGCCATCGTCGAGATGGAATCGAGCGGCTTGCCCGCCGACCAGCCATGGGCCGGAAAATCGATGGCCAGCACGGAGCGGCCATGATGGGCGAACCAGCGCGTCTGCAAGCGCCACGCCGTGCGATCGAAGCCGGCGCCATGGAGGAAGACGACAGTGGGCTTGGCCGGGTCGAGCGATGCGCCACCCGAAGTGGCAAAGGCCTTCAGGCCATCGACGACGATCTCCATCGCCTAGGCCTTGTGCGCGGCGCGCAGCGCCTGGCCGAGGTCGTCGAGAATATCCTCGGGATCCTCCAGGCCGACGGACAGGCGGATCATGCCTTCGCCGATGCCCGCCGAGGCAAGACCCGCGGCATCGAGCTGGGCATGGGTCGTCGAGGCGGGATGGATGACCAGCGACTTGGCGTCGCCGACATTGGCGAGATGCGAGAACAGCTTCAGCCGTTCGATGAAGCGGCGGCCAGCCTCGCGTCCACCCTTGATGTCGAAGCTGAAGATCGAGCCGGTGCCCTTGGGCAGCAGTCGCTTGGCCAACTCGTGGTCGGGGTGCTCGGGCAATTCCGGCGAAGCAATCCGTTCGACAGCGGGGTTCTTCTTCAGGAAGTCGATGACCTTGCGGGCATTCTCGCCGTGGCGGGCGACGCGCAACGGCAGCGTCTCCAGGCCTTGGAGCAGATAGAACGCCGTCTGCGGCGCCATGCAGCAACCGAAATCGCGCACGCCCTCGGTGCGGGCGCGCATGACGAAGGCGTGTGGGCCGAATTCCTCGGCGAAGTCGATGCCGTGATAGCCGGCATAGGGTTCGGTCAGGGTCGGGAACTTGCCCGAGGCCTCCCAATCGAAGCGGCCCGATTCGACGATCACGCCACCGATCGCCACACCATGGCCACCGATGAACTTGGTGGCCGACTGGAAGACGATATCGGCGCCCAGGGTCAACGGCCGGCACAGTACCGGTGAGGCGAAAGTATTGTCGATCATCAGCGGGATCTTCGCCGCATGGACTATTTCGGCGATGGCCGGAATGTCCAGAACCTCGCCGCCGGGATTGCCGACGGTCTCGCCGATCACTAGCCGCGTGTTCGGCTGGATGGCCTTGCGAAACCCGTCATGGTCGCGCGGATTGACGAAGGTGGTCGAAATGCCGAAGCGCGGCATCGTCAGAGCCAGCATGTTGCGCGTGCCGCCATAGAGCGAGGTCGAGGCGACGATATGGCTGCCCGCATCCATCAGCGTCGCGATGGCGATGTGCAGCGCCGCTTGGCCGCTAGACGTGGCCAGCGCGCCGGAGCCCTCCTCCAGCGCCGCCACGCGCTCTTCGAACACCGCGACCGTGGGATTGGAGATGCGGCTGTAGATGTGGCCGCCGACCTCGAGGTTGAACAAGCTCGCGGCATGGTCGACGTCGCGGAAGACGAACGAGGTCGTTTGGTAGATCGGTACAGCCCGCGCTCCGGTCACCGGGTCGGGATGCTGGCCAGCGTGTAATGCCAGCGTGTCGGGCTTCAGAAACTTGGCTTCGGCCATGCGACCCCCTGCTCGGCTGTTTACTGGGCGGTCCAGCCGCCGTCGGAGACGAGCTGCGTACCCTGCATGTTGGACGCGGTGTCCGAGGCGAGGAATACCGCCAGACCGGCGATCTGCTCGGGCTTGGTGAACTGAAGCTGCGGCTGCTTCTCGGCCAGCAGGTTTTTAGCCGCCTGCTCGGGCGAGATGTTCTGTGCCTTGGCGCGGGCGTCGATCTGGATCTGGACCAGCGGTGTCAGCACCCAGCCGGGGCAGATCGCATTGCAGGTGACGCCCGTGTCGGCGCATTCCATGCCGATCACCTTGGTCAGGCCGACGATACCGTGCTTGGCCGCGACATAAGCCACCTTCTGGGCCGAGGCGACGAGGCCGTGCGTGCTGGCGACGTTGATGATGCGACCCCAGCCCTTGGCCTTCATCAGCGGCAGGGCGGCGCTGATGGTGTGAAACGAGGAGCTAAGGTTGATGGCGATGATGGCGTCCCACTTCTCCGGCGGAAAATTCTCGACCGCCGCCACATGCTGGATGCCGGCGTTGTTGACCAGGATGTCGAGGCTACCCAGCCGCGCCTTGGTCTGGGCGATGAGGTCGGCGATCTCGGCGGGCTTGCTCATGTCGG